>NZ_JBNDML010000003.1:0-524036 GCF_050436565.1 Paraburkholderia sp. GAS42
TATGCGGGCCTCGCCTATGTGAACCAGCATGCGGGACAGGAGACGCTCGCCGCGCTGCCGGCACCGCTCAGCCTGCTGGGCACCGAGCACTTCATTGGCTCGCTCGCGTACCGGCTGGGGATCGTGAACTTCCAGTTCAACTACTCCTATAACCGCCCGAAGGACGCGCCGGCGAGATCGCTGGCCGCGCGACTCGGCACGGCGCACTCACTCAGCATCGCCGAGCTGGGCGCGACGATCCAGGTGACGGCGGCCGACGTGATCCAGATCGCGGGCGTCGAGCGCGACGTGCGCGGCGCGCACGACAACACGCCGGGCATCGAGATCGGTGCTGAACACTCGCTGTCCAAACGGACGAGCGTCTACATGCGCGCGGGTTACATGAAGAACAACGGCGCCGCGACGGTCAGCTGGCCGGGCGTTACCGTGACCGAGGGTGGCACGAACCAGGTGATGGCGACGGTGGGGATGACGCATCGCTTCTGAGTTTCTGGTTGAGCACATCGTGAGCGGACGGCATCCGGTGGGTCCCGTTGCGGGAATCGCCGGATGTCGGCGTGTCTGTCATATGCACCGGAACACGAGCGACATGTGCCGCCACGCACTGCGCAGCAGTATCTACCAGGCTCGCGAACCGGAGAACGGCGCCAGAGAGTGAGCGCGTTTTGTTCCGACTCGCCAGCGCATCTCTCATCCAGCGTCTTCTGGATTGAGCCGCGATGTCAGCACGTGATCAGCCCACGATCCATTGATCTTCAGATACGAGCGGGCGAGCCCTTCGTACTGGAAACCTGTTCGTTCCAGCAGGCGCGCACTGCGCGTGTTCTCCGGACGATAGTTCGCCATGACGCGATGCAGCTTCAGATGCTGGAAGACATGATCGAGTGCACACGTCAGCGCTTCATGCATCAATCCCTGACCTTCCATGTGCTTCGCGATTGAAAAGCCCAGATGACACGCCTGAAACGGTCCGCGAACGATATTCGTGAAGTTGCAGTCGCCGAGGATCTCGTCGCTCCCGCTGTGACAGATCAGCAGGAAAAGCGCGCTGCCCGAAGCGTTGTGCTGCGCCATCGAGCGCAGTCGACTGGCGATTGCCCCGGTTTCGAAGAAGCTGTCGGGTCGCGACGGCTCCCAAGGCTGGAGGTGCGCGCGGTTTTCCTGGTAGTAGCGCTGCAGGTGTGCGGCATGGCGATCGCTCGCAGGCCGAAGCTGCAGACGTGCGGTGAAGAGGCCGTCGGCCGGAAAGTCTGATGTCGGTACGTTCATACTCTTGTGCTCAGGCTGACCTGGGGCGCTGAGTATAGCGGGATATCGTCGGACGAATATCCGCATATCCGGCGGTGTTTAACCCCATGCAGCGTTCTGCAACACGATGCGATAGCCGTCGGGATCTTCGAACGTCATGCCATGGTGGTCCCAGTAGGGATTTTCGGATCTGACCGGCGTAACGCCGAGCGCGTGCAGGCCTGCGACGGCCGCGTTCCACTCATCCCGGTCCGGCAGGTAGAGCACGAGTAGATGCTCCGTTGTCGGGGCATCGTCCACCATCACGTCGTGCTGATGCGTGAACTCGATGTGCCACTGGCAACCCGGCCGGCCGACGATGACGCCGTCGAAGCCATCGTGATCCTCGAAGTGCGCCAGCACGTCGAAACCCAGCCCGGCGGTATAAAAGTCGGCCACGCGTTCGATGTCGTTGGTGGGGCGGGCTACCCGCAGGATGGGTTGCGACATTTCATGGTCCCCTGGTGGATACAGGTATGCGGGTTTGTAAACGCAGCATATCGTGCGAAGCGTATTTCTGCGGATAACCCCGGTGTACTCGCGGGCATTCGTCTGACCTCGGGGTGCGCCACGCGAGCGCTTTAAGCGGCTTGAGTCGCGACTTTGACGGATATCGACTAGACATCCACGCATCCATTTTCGGCGTACTCTCGTAGATGAAGTAAGCACTCGAGCAGCGCAAGGCCGCTCTGCGCCTGTAGCCCGGGTGCGTACTTTCACGCTTGAAGGAAGGACGCCATGATTAGCAGCCAGAAGAGCATGTTTCTTGCAGGTCTGGTTCTCAGCGCGCTTGCGATTACCGTCTCTGTGCTGCGTTCGGGCAAGGCCGAGCTTTCGGCGAGCCAATCCAGCTTCGAGCACTATGGCGCTTCGACTTCAGGAGCGGTCGACGAAGCGCCGGCGCCTTCTGTCAGATCAGGTCCGGTTTCCGCAGACAATAGCGCGGACACCGACGTTGCTCAGGTGCTTCAGGCGGTGCGGGACAATCTGCAACGCAACGATCCCGTTTCCGCAAAGCAGCTGCTTGACGCGGTGCACGCGCTTCACAAAGACAACGAACAGGTATTGGCGCTTCAGCGGTCACTGGAGACGCTCGAAAGCAAGGCGAAACACGCGGTGCCTGTTGCACAGACGGACTGGCCCGAGAGGAAACTGGAGTCGAACCGGTCTGCATCCCGGTCGATGGCGATGGCCGGTCATTCACGTGAGCGCGCGGCGCCAGTGCGCGAACACGCGACCAGCCCTGAACGTGGCGCGCCGGCTACAGGTGCGGGCCAGGTGAAGATGGGGCTTACCGACGCCGCGCATGTCGACGCCGCGATTCCGGCGTCGGGAGGTGGCGAGCGGGTTGCGATCGCGTTGCCCGCAGCGTCAACCGTAGCCGACGCGCCCGCAGCGTCCCCAGTTGTCGAAAGGGCGCAGCCGCAGGTCGAAACCGCACAGGTCGCGCAGCCAGATCCGGTAGCGGCCGATACCGATCGAGGGCCGAAGACCCGCGCGCAGGTACGTGCGGAGCTGGACCGTGCGCGCACGAATGGCGGTCTTCCGCGCTTTGGCAATCCCGACCCGAAGGGGCCAGGGGGCGCGCCGAGCACCACCGTCCTGACGACGATGCCCAGCCGGTAGCGCTCAGGCGAAAGTCACGACTGGTTGCGTCTCGCCGGTGGCGCAGGAGGCGCTTTGGGGGCGACGGCGGGCGCGGGCGTGACGGGTGGGACAGGCGTAACAGGCGTAACACCTGACCCATCGGGTGATGTACCAGACGGCGCCGCACTCGCATCGGCTGGAACGGTGATCTCCTTTGGCGACGCCGGCGGCCTGCTCGTGCTTTGGGCCGAGAACATCCATCGCTCCACATTCAACGCGCGTCTGTCGATAGGCGGTGGCGCCGCACCGTCAGCCGCTCTGGCGGCGAGCACGGCTGCCGCCGGTTGGGGTCCCGCTGTTTTTCTTTGCTGCTCCTGCTGGACAAGTTCGGCGTATGAAACGAGCGCGGTCTGCGCGTCGTGGAAGCTCGACGGTACATCGGCAACGGCCGCGGCCATCTGTACGACGCCTGTAGCGGCAATCGTCGCGGGTGTATCCGTGCGCGGCCTGTCGAGCGATATCGTCGATGCGAAATTGCCAATCGGGTTCAGGCCGGGTCCGGACATCGTCCTGCGGCACAGATGTGGCAACTGCCATTTATCGCATGCGTAGCGCAGCACGCTGGTGTGATCGTAGACGGTGTGATCGACGCCCACGCCTACCCACGGCGACACGAGAATCGCAGGAACGCGCACGCCCAGGTGGTCGAATGCGTAGTTGGCGGTGTTGTCATCGGGCGGGGTCGCGGTGGGCGGCTGGACGTGATCGTAGAAGCCGCCGTGTTCGTCGTAGGTGACGATGAGCAGCGTCGATTCCCACAACGGCTGGTTTGCACGGATCGCGTTGTACACATCGGCGATCAGCTGCTCGCCGGCCGCGATACCCGCCGGTGAATGCTGATCGTTTTCGACACCGTCCACGCCCTTGAAATAGCACGGCTCGATAAACGCATATGACGGGAAAGCGTCGGCCTGACCTTTGCAGTCCGTGAAGAAAGCGGCCATGCCCTGATAGTGGCTCGTGAAGAGACGCGCCTTCAGGGTGTTCAGCACGATCGATTGCGGAACGCCGCCGTGGTAGATCTTCCACGAAATGTTTTTGGTGTCGAGCTGGTCATAAAGCGTGGGCTGACCATAGCGGCCAAAAAACATCCTCACCGTATCGAATGCACCGTCGGGCATCAGCACGTCGCCGAGCGTCGTTCCACTGTGCACGAAGAGACGGTTCGGCCACGTCGGTCCGGGCATCGACGAAAACCAGCGGTCGCACACCACGAAGTTCTTCGCCAACGTGTGCAGTGCGGACAGTTCGCCATCCTTGAAGTACGCCATGATCTGGTCGCCATCTGGGACCGGTGCATCGGGACTCATCCGTCGATACTCATCGACGAAATGCGCCATGCCGTCCTTGACCTGCGCCTGCACATTGTCAAACTCATGCGGCACCTTGAAGTCATTGCGGACGAACTGCGCGGCGATGGGTTGCTGCGTGAACGTGACGTTGTTTTTTGCGTCGAGGTTCGTGCCGGGGCTGGACGGGTCGACGCCATCGATCGCGTGATTGAACGACTCCCGTAGCGCGCCGAGCATATGATCGAACGAACGGTTCTCTAGCATCAGCACGACAACATGTTTGATCGGGTCGGTTGGCGAGCCGGCCGTCGACGCGTTCATCGTCGGTACTTCGGCTGCATGGACGCCGGTCGCCTTACCGTTGCCGGAGGTGGCGCCTGTCGTGGCGGTGGAGATCGTGTCGCGCAGGACCATCCGTCCACTGCGACTTTGCGTTTTCAACTGAAAGCGTCTGGCCGCTTTCGGGTCGTGCGCAAAGAATTGCTGGTTCCGCCCCAGGACCGGATCGAAGAATCCGATATATCCGCCCGGGTTCACGCTGAACGAAACGAGGCCAGTGCCGCAGAAGTCGTTGCGCGCGCCGGCTTCTTCGCCGGCAGTGAAGTAATGCGGCAACACGAAGTTGGAGACCGACACCCCATCTATCTCATAGCATTGCGACTGCACGGCGTCGCACATTTCGAAGAAGTGGTAGACGGTGCGATCGGGCGCATCAGGATTGGGGCCTTGCACCAGCAGATTGCATTGCGGATCACCAATCAGTTCCAGCGCTTCGTGCGATAGCGTGGTCGACCATTCATCGCCCAGTGACTTGCAGAGATCGAGAAACACAAAGCCATACGGGATGCCGGACAGATTGCGAGCGTGGTAGCCGAGCGCATCGTTGGAGTCGGCCGAGTCGAGCACGTAAAGAATCGCATCGCCCCGCAGCTCGCTCAGCTGTTGAAGGTCGGCGCTCGCGCCCGTCGGTCCCTCGACGCGTAGCCGGCCGCCGAACGCCCAATACGGCTCGAAGTCTTCGGCGACCTGGCGGTTGATCGCGCGAACAACGCGATGCATTTCCCGTTCTGCGATGCTGCTCGTGCGATTGACGACAGAGATCTGGAACATGGGGCGCTCCGATGTTGTGCCTTGAGTCTGTGCCTCGAGTCGCGACGTTGACGGTAATGGCACGCCGCGCGGGTGTACGACCGTTCGATGTCTTCGGCCTCTTCTGAAGACGAATCACAAGGTCGAAGATTAAGCGCCACGGGAAGCGTTGATCAAGTTCTGTCGTTCAATACGTCAGATATCGCACGGAGTCCGGCTTGCGGTATGCGGCATGAATTAAGAAGGTCAGGATTAAAAAGGCGGCGCGCGGATAGCGTCATTCCAGCTTATGCATGAGCTGAAATCCCTCGGGCCAGGCGCCCAGGTCGCTGTTCGCGTTGCCCAATGCACGACGGCGAGACACCCAAGACTGTGCGCGACGATGAGCGTGTCCTTTCCGTGGGGCGCTACCTGTTGTTCTATCGCCGATATCCACTCGTCACAAACGACGCGATCCCAATCGTCGACCGTGAGACGCTCCCACGCTGGATGAGACGCCTGCCACACGCTCTGCCAATGCGTGGGCCCCGAGTTGCCGATACCGGGTACGACGAGGACGGGGTAATCCATAAGCGAAATCTCCAGGAGTCAGCGGATAAGTGGTGTTCATCAGTGTAAAAGTCCGCGAACTCGGGCAACATCGTTAAACAAATGAATTGACGGTCGCCCACCGACGAATCGACGGAAACTTGAGGCTCTTTCAAATGAAACCTAAGCAGATCGTGCTGGATCGCCTGGACTGGCGAATTGTGGAGGCACTTCAGCGCAATGCCCGCGTCACCAACACGGAGCTCGGCAAGCAGATCGGGCTTTCACAACCGGCTGTCACCGCGCGTATCAGAAGACTCGAAGAGCAGGGCGTCATCGAGGGCTACGCGGCGCGGATCAATCCAGGACTCGTCGGGCGAGGTATTGCGGCGTTCGTCCGGATACGGACCAGCCATGCTGAAATCAAACACTGCCTGAGCGCGTTCGAAGCAATGCCCGAAGTGATCGAGGCCCATCGGATTACGGGCGAAGACTGCTTCATCGTTCGGATTGTGGTCGAAGAGATGACGCAGCTTGAAGCGGCGATCGATGCGCTAGCCCGATTCGGGCCTGTGACGACTTCGGTTGTTCTGGCGAGTTATCCGCCTAAGGCGATTTGCTGAGTGGGGTCTGGAGGGGTTGCTTCGGGCGGGGCGTTCAGGGATTGATCGAGGGCTGGAAGGTCGTCAATCCGTCGCGGCTTCAGATTCCGCCCACAGATCGTCTATCGAAAGCTTTGAAAACTTGCAGGTTTCGTCCGTGCCCGGCACCGGACGCTCGCGGATTTTAAAAGTTGCGCTACACTTGAAACCATCCTATAACCATCCATATGGATGGTAACAAGAGGTAATCGATGAAAAAACTAGCAGCAACGGATCTGTCTCGACCCAAGGGCGGCGACACCGAAAAGATCACGATCAACCTCGGCCCGGTCGATCTTGGGCAGATCGATCTGCTGGTCGAAGAAGGCTTTTATTCGAACCGTACCGACCTGATTCGCACCGCGATCCGTAACCAGCTTGCGCTGCATGCGCAGGTCGTCCACGAAACGGTGACGCGCCGCGCGCTTGTGCTCGGGTTGCAGCACTTCTCGAAGCTGGATCTCGAAGCCGTGCGCGCGGCGCACGAACGTCTGAACATTCAGGTGCTCGGACTGGCCAGTATCGCCGCGGATGTCCCGGCGGAACTGGCCGCGGCGACGATCGAAAGCGTCGTCGTGCTGGGTGCCTTTCACGCTTCTCCCGCCGTCAAGGCGGCGCTGGCCGGAAAAATCCGCTAGCGTCCCCGACGGCCCACCGACAGTCTGCCGATCAACCGGATCACGACAATGAAACTGAAGGAAGGTTTTCTGCACGCGATGCATGATGCGATGACGTTGCTGCGCAGCCACGGCGTTGCTGAAGCGACGGAGGCGATCCAGCGCGCGTTGCGGGGTGAAACAGCAGAAGCGGCCCATACAGCCGATGCGACGGTTCGCCGGAACAGCGAAGCGCGGCACACGATTTTTCCGTTCGCCGATGTTTTCGGCGCCGGTAATGCTGCCGGCGCCGCGGATGCGAAGTCAAGGACAGACACGAAGGACGAATCCGCGACGCGGGAATCACGGCACGCCCGTGAAACGCGCACTGAAGCGGAAGACCGCGGACACTTCAGCACCTATATGTATGCGAATGCTGCCGGCCGCCGTCGATACCGGCTGTATGTGCCTTCCGGCACCGCGGGCGATCCGCTTCCGCTGATCGTGATGCTCCACGGTTGCACGCAGGACGCGGACGATTTCGCCGCAGGCACGCAGATGAATGCGCTGGCCGAACGCCAGCGAT
Source organism: Paraburkholderia sp. GAS42 (assembly GCF_050436565.1). NCBI lineage: Bacteria > Pseudomonadati > Pseudomonadota > Betaproteobacteria > Burkholderiales > Burkholderiaceae > Paraburkholderia > Paraburkholderia sp. GAS42. The sequence goes on from NZ_JBNDML010000003.1 coordinate 7,667, forward strand.
GCCTCGTCGCGTATCCGGTGCAGCCGCGGCAGGCCAATCCGTCGAAATGCTGGAACTGGTTCAGGCCGGACGACCAGCATCGCGAGCGCGGCGAGCCGTCGTTGATCGCGGGCATCACGCGCGAAATCGTCGCCACGCACAATGTCGATCCAGCGCGCGTGTATATCGCCGGCATGTCGGCGGGCGGCGCGATGGCGGCGATCATGGTCGATGCGTATCCCGAACTCTATGCCGCCGCCGGCGTGCATTCCGGGCTGCCCGCCGGCGCCGCGCACGACCTGCCATCCGCGCTCGCCGCGATGAAAGGCGGCCGACGCACCGGCGCCGGACGGCGCGCCGCAAAAGAGATGCATGCTGTACACGCGCCTGCGGCACAACGACCGCTTATCGTCTTCCACGGCGACGCGGATGCGACGGTCCACGTCGTGAACGGTCAACGGATCCTGCATGGGTTCGAGCCGCGTCCGGACGCATCAGCCCAACGCACGTCGATACCCGGACGACGCGCCTCGACGGTGACGCGGCTCGTATCGAATGACGGTATCGACGCGGAATTGTGGACGGTGCATGGCGCGCCGCACGCCTGGTCAGGAGGCAGTTCGCTCGGCAGTTACACGGACCCGGACGGGCCCGACGCCAGCGCGGAAATGCTGCGCTTTTTTCTCGATCATCCGCAACGTCATTGATCTTCGACTTCCCGCTGCCATCCACGCGCGATGATAAGCAGGCGATAGACCTATCCGCGCTTGATGAACGCGGAACGCGGCAGCGGAATACGGCGGGCGCCGGCAACGCGTCATCCGCCATGCGTGCCCGCTTGCGATCAGGATTTTCTGGCGTCCCTGTCCGCGTTGGCCCGGTTGCCAGCAGCCTCGTGGGTGGCGGGAGAGGGGTGATGGCCCGCGGCTTCGTGAACAGCATGGTTGTGACTGCCGCCCTGCGGATGCTGTGCGACCTCATGCGGGCCGTGGTCGTGTTCATGCCCATGTTCGTGCATTGCATCGTGATGCCCGGCTTGATGATGCTGTTCGCGCATGGCGACTGACTCACGATGTTCTTCATGACGCACCGCTTCGCGATGATGTTCGTCGCGCGCATACCGGTCGGGTAAATGACCATTGTGATGCGCCATCACCTCACGCAGATGCGCCCTGCGACGGAACACGTCCTGACGATGATCGCCATGCGCGTAGAACTGCCGGTGACGCATGCCGTCGGAACCGGTGATCCAGATATACGTGCTGCCGTTGATGTACAGCACGTCACGGTCGACGACAGCCGCGATATACACATCGTAGCGCGCGGGCACGTACGTCTCGCGTACGACCGGTTGCGCAACTACGACGGGCGGGCGCGGACGCGGAGGCGGCGCGACGACGACGGTCGTGGGTGCCGGTTGCGGCGCCGGCTGGACAACCACTTGCGCGCTTCGTGGGGTGGTGACGCATCCGGCCAGCGTGATGGAAAACGCGATTGCAGCAACAGCGCAGGCTAGCCTCGAATTGTTCAAACCGTGCTCCGACGTCAGATTGAAGGGATGTCGTGGATAACGGATCAAACGGGGCTTTACTTGAATTGCGTGTGACGGACGGGCAGTTGCACCACCGTCGCGTTACCGGCGTTACCGGCGTTACCGGCGTCGCCGCCGGCCGCGGGAATCGCCGGCAACAACTTCCCCTGCACCAACAGGCTGACTGTCTTCACGATAAAGATCCCGATCACGACATTGGCGATCACGAACAGCACGGGTGCGAGCCATTCCACCGGGCCGGTGGCGCCGCGTTCGACCATCCGCATCGCCATCGTCGGCAGGGCGCCGACGCCGAAGCTGAAACCCCACCAGGACGGCGTGATCGACTGCGTGCGGATCCATGGCACGAGCCGCAGCAGCAACAACGCCTGAAAGAGACCGTAGCCGAGCAGGATCTGCGCGAAGAGGTCAGGTGTGCCGGTGGTCAGGCTCATCCACGCGATGCCGCCGACGACCGGCGGCGCGAGCTGGATGCCGAGCGTCGGCCGCAGCGCGTCGGGCAATGGATCGTGAACCGCGGCGCGGAGCAGGATCAGCGATTCCAGCGCGAGCCACGACAGCATGCCCGCCCCGAAGAACAGCATGCCGGCCTGCGGCCAGCCGAAGGCCGCGAAGCCGGCGCCGGCGACGAAGCCCGGCGCAACGGTTGGCAGATAGATCGCGGGCGTCACCAGTTCAGGCGGACGTCCGCCCTGCCACAAGCGGCCTTGCAGAAAGACGCCCAGCGCAAGCTGGGCGACGACCGCGACGCCGAACAGGGCGAGCGCGACGGGACGGTCGTAGCTGATGAGTGCAATCGCTGCCAGCATGCTCGACACCGGCCCGAGCGCCGCAAACGAAGATTGCACCGGATGCCGCATTTCAGCTTGCGCTTCGGCGCGATGCAGCAGCCACTTGCGCGCATACGTCAGCAGAATGACGAGCCACGTCGCAATCGCGGCGAACGTCAGCACATCGACAACGGCTTCGGGAACCGGCCAGAGCCGGGCTGCCACGCGCCACGCGTTGACGAGCGCGAGCGATCCGACTGCAATGCCGAAAAAAGCGACTGGCATGGGACCACGCTGGATTTTCATGTTGACCTCCTGAAGTTGCATCGCGTGCCAGCTTTGCTGCACTGGCACATCGTGAGAGGCACTTTAGGGGGCGGGATGAAAACCGTGAATGCCGCCTGGGCGCAACAAGATGCTCATTCGGCTCATCTGCCGCTCTGCAAACCCTTTTCCTTTTGCGGTTTTGACCTCATGCTAGAAGTTCTGCACCGCTCCGGAGAGCCACTATGGACGAGCAGCAGGAACATCGCGGTTTCACGATCACCGTCAGCACGCGCGATGATCGCGCCGGTGGTGCGTTTGTGACGTTGCTGATCGAGCGCGCATCGACGCCCGGACATGACGCGCGCAGTGCGGCGCCTCGTTCCGAGCCGGAGCATTACCGCTCGGTGCGCGCGGGGCCGGCTGCGGTAGGCGAAGCGATGGACCGCGCGCGGCGTGCCATCGACGACGCGCTCGGCGAACCCGATCCGCTTGGCGACTGAAGCATCACCGGCGGCCCGGTGGACCCATCTTCACCGCGCCCGCGCCTCGCGCTCATGAAAACACATCAAAACAACAGGACGCTGCCATGCAGTTCGACTACAAGACATTTCATATCGATTGCCGTGCCCGGCACGACGAAGATGGTCATTACGTCGCGCGGGCGAAGATCACGGTGCCGGCCGTGGGAGCAGGGCGCGTCACGACGCACGATTCCGGCGATATCGATTCCTTCGTGAACGAGTCCGACGCCATTTCCTGCGCAAAGGCGTGGGCCATCGAATGGTGTGACGAAAACTGGGACTGAGCCGGGCGCGGCGGTTCCGCGCACATGACGATGGAGACCGACATGCCGCGTGAAGCCAGAACGGAACAGGAACTGCTCGCCCTCGTGACCGCAGCGCTCGAAGCGAATCCGGATACGACCGGCTGGAGCCCGACCGCCATCCAGGAGCAGGAGGAAGATTCCGAAGGCTGCAACTGGGATATCCACTATCTGCGCGGCAACAGCGAAGCTGCCGAGGTGAAGGACGTCGTGATGCCTGTCGCCGCCCGCATCATCAACACGCTGCGCAGTCGCTACAGCCTGCTTTAGCGTCGTACGCGCAACGCCTTGTGGGGAGCGCGCCTCGCGATCATCCGCAATGATCGCTTCGCCGGAAAGAGGAGTCCCTCCAGCCGCGTCCGGCTGGAGGGACTCCTCTTTCAATTTCGGGCATGACGAACGTCCTAGAGGTAGGCTCCGCCGATGCGACCTTCGAAGATGCCGATATTGATGTCCCAGTCGTCCACGGTACCCGTGGACGTGCCGTCGACACCAACGCGCACTGCGCGGCCTCCGGTCAGAAGTTTCATCTGGTCTGCGGTGAGGGTGGCTTCGTGGCGGGTGTCTTCGACGGTGGGCGTGAGGTCCTTGATGACGACAGAGGCTTTCATGGCAGTTCTCCTGAGGGTGGATGAGCACGGCGGTGTGCTCGTCCCTCGTTCTGCAAGGGATATGCCACTGGGTCGACGCGTGCGGAAGCATCCGTATCGCGCGCTGTGAGCTGCGTACGAACGTGCGGTGGAAGGGCTGAGGGCCGGTGCTTCGATTGCGGACTCGCGCACGTGCGCCGTCCGCTGCGCGCAATGTGTCGGCGCGAGCCGGACAGGTGGCCGGATGCTGTTGGTTGCGTCGCGCGTCGTATTCCCGGCGGCGCGCATGCGGGCAGGCGCTATTTGCGCAGCACGGAAGGCGACGCTGCGACGCCGCCGGTATCGGATTCAGTCAGTGGCGCCTGCCGGGCAGCGGGAAACCCCGGCGGCCAGTCGATGACACGCGGCGCGTCGGGTGCCGGCCGGGCGATGTGATGCGCGCCGATGCGCGTGCCGCCGACGATGGCGGCCATGGCCTGCCTGTCGAGTTCGACGCTTTCGGTCAGATCGGTGACGACGAGGAGAGTCATGTCGGTCCCAGAGAATCCAGTTATTCCTGGAAAGCGAAGCGCGACAGTCGATGCAATCGACTGTCGCCCGATGGTTGCCGATGCGGATAAGGCATCGCACAACCAGTATAGGAAATTCGCCTCTACCCCGTATGCTGCGCTCTGTTTTTTAACCGGCCGTAGCAGGAGCCCCCGGGCTGTCTGCTACGGCGCGGGTTCAAACTGTGGCGTTGTTGCTGGCCCACTGCGTCGGATTCACTTCGAACCCGAGCGGGCCGAGGTTCGCACCGAGCACGCCGATATGGTTCAGCGCTTCGACGTTGACGTATTGCAGTTGCTGGATGCTCTGGTTCACATTGACGTTCACGGTGGGGCTCGCAACCGGGCCCTTGCCTTGCAGCCAGGGGTTGCTGCCGATGCCCGTGCCGCCGCGCACGGCCGACATGGCGCGACGGTCGAGGTCGCGGGTCTGGGACAGATCCTGAATCATGATGGATGACATGGTGGTTCTCCAAAGGTGTCGAGAAAAGGGAGGCAGGCGCAGAGCCCGCATCGGACCGGTGGGTCGTCGCGGTGCGCCTGCCAGCGCTTTACTTCACGTTGACCGTGTTGCTGGCGTACACCGTCGGGTTCACGTTCGAGGTGACGTGGTCGAGGAACGCCGAGCCGTTGCCGGTTTCGACTTGCACATTCATCAGCGTCGCGATCGACTGATCGGCGTTGACGTGCTTGCTTGCATCGATCGTGATCGGCGAGAAGTTGAAGTAGTTGCTCGTCGGGAAGACGTAGCCGCCGCGAACGGCACGCATGGCCTTGCTGTCGAGTTGTTCGGTGAGCGACAGGTCTTTGATGATCAGCGTTTTCATTTCGGGTCTCCTGAGAGAAAAAGAAGTCTTGCAGCCGGGTTCGAGCATCTTGTTTGCTCGGGGGACACTAACGCACAGGCTGTGCCAGTCCTTGACTCGCGCGCTGAAAAAATCGCGCAATGCCTGCTGGGCAAGGCGCAACGCGAATTCCGCTGGATCCATGGAGCGGATGCGAAGCGCGCAGATCGGCGGACGATGGTGGACAGCGGCCAACTACGCCCGCTACGGAGTTGGCCGCTTTGCGACACACACGCTGTGCGTGCGTCGCGGGGCAATCCTGGTTTGCGAAAGATTCACGTGCGGGCTAGTATCGAAACAGCACATGTAACTGGTTACGACAGGTTTTTCTCCGGCCTCTTCGCGGTTCCGTGCCGCTCCTGCCGGCCCTACGGGAGCTCGTCGCTTCGCACATATGGCTAGCCTTGCGCATGTGATTCGCGATTTCCAGAGCGGCGGACTGACGCGCGATGAGTTCATCGCCCAGCTCGATAGCACGCTGACGACGGATGGCCTGAGTCCCGCGCGGCTGATGGAAGTCCTCAGTGAGGCGCACGCCCGGTCGCCGCTGCCTGCGGATCTTCATGTGGAAGTGCGTCGCAGGATCGAGCAGCTGCCGGTCTCGAATCTCGCCGGCGGCGAGGAAACCCGTTTGCAGACGCGCGTGGACGCGCCATCGCTTGCATCGTCGGGCATGAGCACGCCAGGGCCGCTCCCGGGCCACGACCAGATCAAGGGCACCGGCGACACGCTCAATAACCGCTTCGTGCTCGAAGAGTGTCTGGGTGTCGGCGGAATGGGCACCGTCTACAAGGCGCTCGATCTGCGCAAGCTCGAAGCCTCGGATCGCAAGCCGTATCTCGCGATCAAGGTGCTCAACGTCCAGTTCCGCGGTAATCCGAAATCGCTGATTGCGCTGCAGCGCGAGGCGCGCAAGGCGCAGGTGCTCGCGCACCGGAACATCGTGACGGTCTACGATTTCGACCGCGACGGCGCGATCGTGTATCTGACGATGGAGTACCTGTCGGGCAGGGCGCTCAGCCAGATTCTGCGAACCGAGGATTTTCACGGCATGCCCGTGCGCGCCGCGCTGCCGATTGTGCGCGGCATGTGCGGCGCGCTCGCGTACGCACATGAACGCGGCTTCGTCCACTGCGATTTCAAACCCGCCAACGTGTTTCTGACCGACACCGGCGAAGTGAAGGTGATCGACTTCGGCATCGCGCGCGTGTTCCAGCGTCCCGAAGAGGAAAGCGACGCGACGGTCTTCGATCCGGGCACGCTCGGCGCGCTCACGCCCGCCTATGCGAGTCCGGAAATGCTCGAGCATCGCGAGCCCGACCCGCGTGACGATATCTACGCACTCGGCTGCATCACCTATGAACTGCTGACAGGCCGTCATCCGTTCGACCGTCAGTCGGCGACCCAGGCGCGCAGTTCGGGCCGCAAGCCGGAGCGGCCCGAGAATCTCGGCACGCGGCAATGGCGTGCGCTGCGCTCGGCGCTCTCGTTCGACCGCACTACGCGGATGCCGACCGTCGCGCGTTTCGTCGAGGAATTCGGCGCCGAGGAGAAAGTCGCCGCGAAATCGGGCCCGCGGATGAAGGCAGGTGTCGCGGCCGGGCTGGCTGTGCTGGTCGCTGCGGGCGCGGGTGTGGCGGTGTACCGGGCGTCTTCGGGTGGACATGGCGAAGCGGTGACGACAGGTGGGGTTGCGTCGCCGGTTGCACCTCTCGCGTCGGTTGCTTCTTCAGAGCCTGTTGCGCCTGTATCCGCTGCTTCCGTGACTTCGGTTACCGAGGCCGCGTCTTCCCCTCCGCCGCCGCCCGCTGTGCCTGTCCCGGCGCCGAAGCCCACGCTATCGATGTCGGCTGTGACGCCCTTGCTCGTGCAGGTGCCGTGTTCGGCGCTCGTCGCCTCTGCAACTGATCACACGTTGCATGTGCAGGGATTCGTGCCGCAGCGTTATGGCGTCGCGCAGCTGAAAAGCACGTTAGGTGCGGTGCCGGGCGTCGATACGCTGAACCTCGATGTCCAGTCGCTCGCCGACGACAAATGCGACGAGATGAAGACGCTCGCGCCCTACTGGGTGAAGAACTGGCAGACGGGTCGCGCGACGTCGCTGCATGTGCGTCCAGCCGGAGGACAACTCAGCGAAGGCGATCCACTCATCGTCGATGTGACGACACCGGGCTACGACTCATACGTCAATCTCGACTACTACCAGCTGGACGGCAACGTCGTGCACATGGTGCCGGGCCCGCGCGCGAAGGACAATCAGGCGCCGCCGCACTATGCCGCGACCATCGGTGGCGGAGGTGACTGGGTCATCTCGAAGCCGTTCGGATCTGAACTGGTTGTGCTGACGATCACGCCTGTTCCGCTCTTCGACAAACTGCGGCCGGAAAGCGAATCGCGCGCCGACTATCTGCACGCACTCGATACGCGGCTGTCGCAGATCGCAGGCAAATACGGCCGCGACCGCATCGCCGTCGACATCGCGCAGATCACGACGAAGACCCGCGCGCATTGAGCGGGGCATTGATCGCTGCTGCGCGTCCTTTCGCTGACTTTAGCCAGCGCGAACGCAACACTCACTTGAGATCTTTAGCGACGCGGAACCCATCCTGCGACTGACGCACGCTTGCGCTGTACTTGAAGCGTGTCGACGTGAGCATATAGTTCGCGCCTTCGCGCCACGACCCGCCGCGGATCACGCGCATGTTGCAGCCGGGTGCGTCCCACGTGCGGCCATCGGAGGGCGCGCCCTGATAGGAGTTATGCCAGCAGTCGCTGACCCATTCCCAGACGCTGCCGTTCATGTCGTGCAACCCATACGGGTTTGCCGCGAATGTACCGACGTTCTCCGGTCCTTCCTTGTGCCACGGGTCGCCGCACTCCTTGCAGTTCGCCATGCCCTTGCTCATCCTGTCGCCCCACCAGTATTGCGTCGATGTGCCACCACGGTCGGCGTATTCCCACTCCGCCTCGGTGGGCAGACGGTACGGTTTGCCCGTGGTCTTCGCCAGCCACTTCACATACAACTGCGCGTCGTCCCAGCTCAGATCGCGCGCCGGCGCGGTTTTCGACGGATTGTTGTCGCTTGAGAGTGCGGGGCAGGCTTTCGCATCGACACATGCATTCCATTGCTCGACCGTGACCTCGTATTTGCCGATCGCGAAGGGCGCTTCGATCGTCACGTGATGAACGGGCTTTTCTGAGGGATCGTCGGTGCTGCTGCCCATCGCGAACGAGCCCGGCGACAGTGAAACCATCGTCGGGCAGGCCGCGCAGTCCTTGCTTTCGCCGTTGTTGGTCACGCGGCCGATGGTCTTTTCAGGCGTGGGGGCGGGCGCTGGCGCGGCCGGCGTGATCGCCCTGGCAGGTGACGCTGCTGCAGCTGCGGGCGCCGGTGTGGGTGCAGCCATCGTGCGCGGTTTCTCCGGCGGCAGGGGCGGCACGGCGGACGCCGGCGCGGCATGCGTGGCTTCGGGCGCGGGTTGCGCCTTTGGCGCGGCGGCGCGCAAACGCTCGATGCGTGCGTGCGCGAGCGTCGCGAAGCGGCCGTTTGGATAGGCCTTCAAATAGGCTTCGTAATCGCTGGGGTAGGTGCTGTCCTTGATGGAATCCCAGAACGTCAGTTCGTATTGTTCGCTGCTGTCTTTCGGCAGAATGCCGCGACTGTGCAGCGTGACGACGGCTTCACTGTTCGCTGTGACGAAGGGTGTTGATCCCGCATCGTTGCGCGCGGAAGCAGCAAACGCAAAGCCGCCTTCAACCGACGACGCTACCCATGGCCGCTGTTCGCCGTGCGTATCCGCACGAACGTTCGCAGCGACACGCGCAAAGAGCAGGCGCGCATCCTGTGTGGGCGTATCGGCCAGCGCCTGCAACAACGCATGCGTATAGACGCCGCCGTGCACACCATCCGCCGCGAACCCGCCAGGCGCGGTCGCGTACGCAATCAGTGTTTGCACGGGAAGGGCAGGAAGCGCGGTGGTGCCCGGATTCGCAGCATCGAAAGGATTGTTCAGACAGGTATCCAGAACGACAAGATTGAGTTTGTGCGGACGTGGCGCGGACATTGCCGCAAGCGCGTCGGCCAGGTTGACGCCATCCGTCACCAGCGATGCGGGCAAGCGTGCATCGACGCCCGACGGCATCAGCATCGTGTCGTTCGCCACCTGAAAACCGTGTCCGGCGAAATAGAACACGCCGGTCCCGCCACGCTGTAAACGCCGTGCAAATTCGGCCAGTGCCAGCTTCATGTCGAGTGGCGTCGCGTTGGTTCGCGTGATCACCTCGAAGCCGAGCGAGGCGAGCCTGTCGCTCACATTTTTCGCATCGCGGGTCGCGTTCGTTAGCGCCAGACCGGGATAAGCGCCGTTGCCGATGACCAGCGCCACGCCGCGACCAGCCTTGATTTCGTCGGGAAAATTGACCTGTACGGCCGCGGTAGCCTGTGGAAATCCGGTCGTGGCGAAAGCGTCGATCCATTGTGCCTGGAGGGTACCGACCACGCATACGAGCAGGAGTTTTCGCCACATTTTCAAATCCTGTTTGTTCTGGACCGAACTCAGGTTTCCGATGACCGGCGCTCCGGTATCGGCCGCTGCCACGCATGGCGCGGCAGTGTCTCCGCACGACCCCGCCTGCGTATTGATGTATGCCGGCCGTTATAAACAACGATAGCACGCAGTTCACGCGTCAGAACGTTAACGAGAGTGGCGTATCTTTTTGGCAAGTTCCGTCCTAAGCTAATCCATAAAGCAGACAACAGGGATCGGGGTTTTTTACCGGTCGTTCCGACACGCACGTGTGCACACGCCTCGCCAGAGCGCGTGAGCAGGCTCTTTTTTGCACAGCAGGGGCGACCCGGACAATTCTTCGGGAGAATGCGCAATGCCAAAAAGAATAAAGCTGGGTGCGCTGTATGCTTTGACCTCGCTGTTCCTCGCGAATGCGCCCGCGCTAGCGGCTTCGACGCCGTCGCCGCCCGGCGCCGAGGAATACATCATCTGGCCCGCCGACGGCACCGTGATTCATGGCGGCAAGCTGTGGGTACGCATGGGGTTGCGCAATATGGGCGTTTGTCCCAAGGGCGTCAACATCGCGAACACCGGGCACCATCATCTGCTGATCGACACCGACCTGCCGCCGATGGATCAGGAAATCCCATCGGATCGCAATCACCTGCATTTCGGCGCGGGCGAGACGGACGCGCGTATTGAACTGCCGCCGGGCAAGCACACGCTGCAGCTGCTGCTCGGCGACTACAACCACGTGCCGCACAGTCCGCCGGTGTATTCGAAGAAGATCACCATCATCGTGCAGTAAGAACGCGCGGCCGCTTCGGCCTGTCAGGACGGAGAGCACCATCCATGAACAAGATCATCGCTGTCGCTGCGTTCGTTGCGCTGACATCCGTTGCGACCGCATCGGCTTTTGCGGGCATGACGCCATCGCCCGCCGGCGCGTATGCCTATATCGGCTATCCGAACGACGGCCAGGTTGTGCCGGCCAACAAACCGTTTCGCGTGTGGTTCGGGCTGCGCTATATGGGCGTCGCCCCTAAAGGCGTCAAGTATCCGAATACCGGCCACCACCATCTGCTGATCGACACCGATCTGCCGCCGATGGATCAGGAGATTCCATCCGATCGCAATCATCTGCATTTCGGTGCGGGCCAGACGGAGACGACGATCGAACTGACCCCCGGCAAGCACACGCTGCAACTGCTGATGGGCGACGACATGCATATTCCGCACACTCCGCCGGTGTATTCGAAGAAGATCACAGTCATCGCGAAGTGATGGGACGTGATGGGACGTGATGCGACGTGACGTGACGTGATGCGACAAGGCCCGGCATGACGCTGCTTTGGCGGGTTGCGGCCATCCCTTTGTTGCGGCGCATTGCTTAGGTTCAGCGCTAAAGACATCGCGCTCAAGCAGATGTCTTTAGCCACCCAACACTATCCGGTGTGTTGTCTGCCCCGAGCCATCACCTTCTGCCTGCCCATCTCATCCTCTGTGCGGTTCGCCCTGAGCGATACAAGCCGCACACCCCAGTGTTTTCAGGGCTCCGCAGGTTTTCTTCGATAAAGATCACGTGCCTGGCACAGCCCATGCATTAGTGACACCCGAGCAGACAAGATGCTCGAAACCAATCGCAAGACCTGACCTTTTCCTCTTTGGAGACCTATCATGACAACGCTGATGATCAAAGACCTCTCGAACGCTCAAGACCTCGACAGCAAGAAGATGAGCGCCGTGCGCGGTGGCTTCGCACCGTTCCCGTCGAACAACTTCGTCAACATCATGCCGATCACGTTCGATTACAGCAAGACGGCCAACGTCAAGCAACTCAACGAGAACCAGCTCGGCTCGCAGATCGCTACCGGCAACGGCTCGGCTTTCCTTGACAACGTCAAGACGTATTCGGATCCGTATATCGAAAGCAAGAACACCGTCAACATGTAAAGCGTGACGGGGAGACCACCACGGAGGCCTCGACGCCTCCGCGGAAACAAGCCGGCTGCGCCATCGCGCACGCCGGCCCTCATGAAAAACAGCCTGCATCCAATCGTTCTTTCTTTAAACATCGCCGCACCGCACCTACCCCCGCGCCGACCGCCAGCCACACTTCGATTAAAGAAGCTGTGCAGGACGTGCTTTGCCTGATGACGCGCGCTCGAATGCTGTGCCGCCGGATTCACCGGAGACTATCGTGTCAGCGTTGCTTCATTTCCCTGTCCGTCGCAACTGGCGCATCGCGTCAGCGAACCGCCACGTAGCGGACGATGGAGCGGGCGCCGGACGCCTTCCTGCCGCTACGCGTGCATCCCGGATGACGAACGCATCCACCACGATCAGGACATTGAGCGCAGTGGCGCTGTGCGCCGTGCTGCTATCCGCGTGCGTCGATGTCAGCATGCCGGACTACAAGCGTCCGGACACACCCGCGAAAGCATCGTGGTCGGACAAGACCGGCTCCATCGTGTCGCCCGCCGATACGATCGATCCCGACTGGTGGAAGACTTTCCAGGACCCCTACCTGAATACGCTCATCGCGAAAGCGATCGCCGGCAACTTCGATATCAAGGTACTGGCTGCGCGCATTGATGTGGCCGGCGCGCAGATCGCCGAAGCGCAGGCCGGTGCACTGCCGACCATGGACCTCGGCGCAGGCGCGAATTTCCAGAAGATCACGGGGCAGCCGTTTACCCATCAGTACAACCTTGGCACCCAGGTGAACTGGGACATCGACATCTGGGGCAAGGTGGAAAAGGGCGTGCAGGCGCAGAAAGCCGAATTTCACGCAACCGAAGCCGACTGGCGCGCGGGCTATCTGGAACTGGTGTCGAACGTATCCAGCACGTACTTCCAGATCCTGCAGTTCGACGATCAGATCGAACAGCAGCAGAAGACACTCGCCACCAACCGGCAGATACTGTCGATCTATGAGGGCATGAGCCGCAACGGTATCGTGCCGAAGACACAGGTGCTGCGTCAGCAGGCGGAAATCAATCGTCTGACTAACGAGCTGCTGGAACTGCGCCGCTCGCGCGACGTAGCGAATAACGCGCTCTCGACGCTGCTGGGCGTTCCTGCCGGCGAATTCAGATTGCCCACGGGCCATCTTCAGCAACGTGTGCAGTTGCCGCCGGTGCCCGCGGGCCTGCCTGCGCAATTGCTGTCGCGCCGGCCCGATGTGGTTGCATCCGAATTCCGCGTGCTGGAAGCGTACAACCTCGTCGGCGAGGCCAAGCTCGCGCAGTTGCCGACGATCAGCCTGACCGGCCATGGCGGCACCGCCAGCTTCGCGCTGACCGATCTGCTGAAGTCGTTCACGTACGGCTTCATGCCGAGCATCAACATTCCGCTGCTCGATCCAGGCGTGCGGGCGCACGTGAAAACCACGCAGGCGCAGACGACGGTAGCCGAACAGCAGTATCGGAGCACCGTCATGGCCGCGTTCCAGGAAACGGAAAGCGCGCTCGTCAATCTCAACTCGCACCGTCAGCAGCGTGTCGAACTGCTACAGGAGGTGTCGCGCCTGCAGATCGTCGCCGACCAGATCGAAGCGCAGTTGAGGGAAGGTGTGGTGTCGCAGCTCGAAGTGTTCGAGACCGAGCGCTCGCTGCTGCTGGCGCAGCAGGACCTGCTTGCCAATCATCAGCAGATTCTGTCGGACACGGTGCTGCTCTACAAGGCGCTTGGCGGCGGCTGGCCGAGTGTGGACGTGCAGTTGCAGGTGAAGGGCCAATGAGCCGGCTGATCGGCGCACAACGCGCGGTGTGTGTTTGCTCGCCGCTGTCATCTCGCCGTGCCGGACAATTGACTACCGCCATGCGTGACTTACAATCTTTAAGTGATCGCGGCTTACGCGGTCGGGCCGAACACGGTTTATCCGCCGCCCTTCCCAGCGGCGCGCCTCTGACGCAATTGCGGCAGCGGGTAAACGCTTAGTGATCCAGACCATGACTCCAGGCGAAGCCCAGATTGCCGAGGTGCGCACGACACTGGACCAGGCGTTCGATGTGGTGCTGTCGCCCGTGTCGCATCCGGCGCTCGGCGCGATCCGGATCATCGACAGCCTGTTTGCCATCGGCCGCAGCGAACCCCCGTTTGCCGATTACCCGCGCGAGTTGCTCACCCGGCTGTCACGCCGTCACGCCCGCATCTTCACTGAGCATGGCCTCGTGTATGTAGCGGATCTCGACAGCAAGAACGGCACGACCCTCAACGGCAAGAACGTGCGGCAGACGCCGGGCCGCGTGCGCGCCGGCGACGAACTGTGTTTCGGCGGCGAGCTGTCCTATCGCGTCGGCATCGAGCCGCGCGCCCGAATCGTTGCCGCAGCGCAGGCGCCGCAGCCTGCCGGCCTCACGCTCGTGCCGGAGCGCGGCGACCTTGGTTTGCTACCCGTCGATGTGCGCGCGTTCCCGTTCCTGATCAGCAAGGCCGACGACGTCTTTGCGCGCTACAAGGAGCGCTATCCGCATCAGGTCAATTACATTTCGCGGCGGCACGCGCACATTTTCGTGAGAGCGGGCGACCTGTACGTCGAGGATCTGGGCAGCACGAACGGCACGTTCGTCAACGGCAAGCGGCTTGACGAGTCGGCGCATGCGTTGCAGGAGGGCGACGTCCTTGCATTTGGCGGCGATCACTTCGTCTACCGGGTGGAACTGCAGCAGACACCCGAATTCGAGCCGACCGTGACCCAGATGATTTCAGCCCCGCCGATCGATGACGTCGACGCTGACAAAACCACCTTCGTCGGCGCCGCGCATTCGTTCCTCGACATTTTCTGCGTCGACCAGGCGCGGCTGCGCGAAGACGAAGTCAACGAAGCGGCGCAACCGGACGCCGACGACACGAAGCGCGACACGCACGCGCATCACGCGCAACGGCGCTGGCGCGTGCTGGCTTCCGAGCTGTCGAGCGCGTTCTCAGGCGGCGAGCGTCTCGCGACGCGGCGCGCCGCATGGTGGGGACTGGCGGGCGTCGTCGTGGTGATGGGCATCGGCGTCGCACTGTATTTGAGGGGCGCATCGGAACGCGAACTGAAGAATCTGCTCGCGTCGGGCGACTATGAGCAGGCATTGACCGTCGCGAACGACGACGTCAAAAGCCACCCGGCGGACGCGCATCTGAAGGCGCTCGCCAGCGAGGCATTGCTGAAGGCGAAGCTGCCGGACTGGCTCGCCGCGCTGCAAAAGCGCGAATTCGATCGCGCGGACACACTGCTCGGCGACATGAAGTCGCTGAGCGCCGCAAATCCGGACGGCGCGTCACTCGTCGGCGAACTGAAGTGGGTGGGCGATCTCGAACGCTTCGTGGTCGGCCGCGGCGGCCCGGATGCGCCCATTCGCATCTATGCAGACGAATCCAGAATCAGCGATCTGCTGAAGCGTTGGGAAGACGATGCGCGCAGCCATCAGCGTGCGCTCGACCGGATCGCGTCCTACGTGCCCGCGTTCGCCGAGCCTTACGCACGGGCGTTGAGCCATCTGCGCAGGCTGCAAAGCGACGATTCCGCGTATCTGGCGGCCATCGACCGTCTGAACACGACGATCAACACCGAGCTCGCGCGCGACAAACCCGACGTGCTGCCGCCTGTACTCGACGACTATGCGCAGCGCTATCCGCGTCTGGCGGGTCTCGATCGCGTGCGCGAGGACCTGCGCCAGTACACCGAACTGCTGAACGACGCAGTCGCGCGAAAGCTCACCCTGTTGCTCGCGTCGCTCAAGCACGCGCATTTCACGACGCCCCCGTTCCAGGCGCAATTCGAGCGGCTTGCGGCGAGCCGTCTGCCGTCCACGGATGTGATCGAGCGACACGATGCGGTATCGGCAGCATGGCAGCACGGCGACGGGCTGCAGGCGCTGGCCGGTTTGCAGGCGATGCCCGCGGGCCCGTGGTCTGATGTACTGGCAGCTGAGCGGGCGCACAAGAAGGCTGTGCTGGACCAGTTCGCCGATCTGCAGAAATCCCGCGGCACGAAGGGCTATGACGAGCGGCTGTTGTCGTTCTACGCCGCGCTGGATCCGACGGAAGACGCCTGGTACATGCATGCGATCGAAGCGGACGTGTCCGCGATGCGCGACAAGGCGCTCGCGCGCGCACAGGATCTGTTGACCCGTGCGCAAGGCGAGTGGCGCCAGTATCGGGCGAACGGGGCGATCGGCGGCACACAGCGGCTCGAGTCGGGTATTTCGGGTGGCTTTCGCAGCCAGGCGCATCTTCTTTCCGACGCGCAGTCGCTCGCGCAGCAGGGCATGCGCATCTACACGCAGCTGAAGGCCGATCATCCGTCCGACTGGGACGCGCTCGTCGCCGACATCAACGCCGAAGCGGATATGCAGCGCCGCTCGTTGCAGGAACTGCGCATGGTGCTCGAACCTGAACTGTTGAAGTCGAAGCTGGCACTCATTGGAGGCGACAGCGGTGAAACGCGACAGTCACCCTAAGCCGCTGTCCGAGGCGCTGGAGGACCACAGCGCCGAAGGCATCGCGATCCTGATGGCCGAACCCGTCAAGCTCGCCCGCGCGCTGATTCTGGCGATGGCGGGGCTGGTCGTCGTCGGGCTTCTCTGGTCGTTCGTCGGCCGCGCTGATGTGATCGTGAGCGCACCGGGCACGCTCTCGCCGGAATCGGACGTGCGGCGCTTCTACGCACCCATCGATGGCGAACTCGCCGACGTTTACATCGCGGAAGGTCAGCCCGTTTCGAAAGGCGACGTGCTCGCGCGGCTCAATGCGCGAGGGGCCATCGAAGCGGCCAGCAACGCGCTTCAGGCGCAACTGAAGCTTGAAGATGCCGAGCGCGAATGGAAGCAGTTTCCCGAGAAAAAGGCGCTGATGCAACGTAAGGTGGCGGCGTTGAAAGAGCAGGTCGACGTGGAAGCGCGTCAGCACGAAACGCGCGTGGCCGAAGGCACCACGAAGCTGGCCGAAGGCCAGAAAGCCGAACTCGACGAAGCGCGCAGCATCCTCGACAACGCACGGCGTTCGCGCGATGCGGCGCGCCAGGAGCTGGACAGCTATTCGCGCCTGTTTGCCCAGCCAGGTGGTGGCGGCATCGCGGAGCTTCAGGTCGAATCGAAGCGGACCGCCTATCTGGCGGCAGAAAACGCGTATCGCGTCGCGCAGTCGAAACTCGCTGAACTGGACTTCCGCCTGAGCCACGAATATACGCAGGCGCATGCGCAACTCGAAACGAGCGGGCAGGAAACCACCAATCTGCAGATCCAGTACGACGCCGCGGTGCGCGAAATCACGACCACCGAAGACAAGTTGCGGTTGCAACTACAAACGGCGCGTCTCGTGGCCGACGCCGCCGCGCGCATCCGCTTCGAGAATATCGACAAGGACAATTTCCTGCTGATTCTCGCGCCTGCTTCGGGTGTGATTACCGAGGTCACATCGACGCAGCCGGGCGACAAGATTCAGGCGAACGCACCACTCGGTGGCATCGCGCCTAAAGATGCGCGCCAGGTGCTGAAGATCGAAATCCCCGAGCACGATCGCGCGTTTCTGCACGAAGGCCTGCCGGTGAAGATGAAATTCAACGCGTTTCCGTATCAACGTTACGGGCTGATCAGCGGCACGCTCGCCTACATTTCGCCGGCGACGAAACCCTCGGCGGTGGACAAGCAGCCCGTCTACGAAGGCCGCGTCACGCTGGACAAGAACTACTACCAGATCGCCGACACGCGCTATCCATTGCGCTATGGCATGACGGCGAATGCGGAGATCGTCGTGCGTGAACGTCGGCTGATCGACCTGGGCCTTGATCCGTTCCGGCAGATCGCGGGCTGATCGCGGACTGATCGAAGTGGGAAGTCGCAGTACCGAGAAGAACCGAAGGTCGTGCGTTCGATGCGCGGCCCAACCTGAGGAGCGGATGAGATGACCGCGATAGTGCGAATCGATGAAGAAGTCGTGGACGTCGCCGAATTCATTCGGTTGCTGAAACTGACTGGCCAGTTCGAAAGCCTGATCGAACAGCTCGTGCGCGACAAGCTCACCGTGCATGCGGCGAAGAAGCAGGGCATTACCGTATCGGCCGACGAAATCCAGCAGCGCGCCGACCAGTTTCGCCGCGTGCGCGGCCTGCATCGCGCCACCGATATGAACCAGTACCTCGACGCGCTCAATGTGAGTCTCGACGAGTTCGAAGCGTTCATCACCGACGGGCTATATCAGGAGAAGATGCTCGACCAGGTCGGCAACGAAGCCGCGATCGAAGAATATTTCTCGCTGAATTCTCCGAAGTTCGACGCGATCGAAGTAAGCCACATCGTGCTTGACAGCGAAGGCAAGGCGAAGGAAATGATCTCGTATCTGCACGACGATCCCGGCAGCTTTGCGGAGATGGCGCGTGAACACTCGATCGCGGATACGCGCGAAGCGGGCGGCGTGATCGGCAAGGTGCTGCGAGGCTCGCTCAAGCCCGATATCGAGGCGAAGATTTTCAACGCACAGGTAGGCGATCTGCTTGGGCCGTTCCCTTCGCCTGACCGCTCCTGCTACGAAATTTTCGCGGTGACGGCGAAATATCCTGCGACGCTCGATGCGGATGTCGCCGCTGAAGTGCGGCGTCTGCTGCGCGAAGGCTGGCTGATTGCGCGGTCGCAGGAACACGTGATCGAGGCCCGCTAGGCACATGGACGCGCCCCAGACCACGCCTTCGGCGGCAGAGTTCCTGTCGACGGTCGAGATACTCTCGCCCTTCTCGCGCGAGGAACTTGAACGTCTTGCGGAGCACGCGCAGGCCCGCTTCTATTCGTTTGGCGAGACCGTGTGCAACGCGGGCGAGCCGGCGGAAGGCCTCTTTGTGATCCGTTCTGGTTCGGTGCGCATCTTTACCGAGGAGCACGGTAAGGAAATCAGCATGGGCGTACGCAAGGCGGGCGAAATCTTTGCCGATATCGCGATGCTGCGCGCGTACATGCATGAATCGTCGGTGCGTGCATCGGCTAAAACCGAATTGCTGTTTATCCCGCGCGGTGCGATCGAACCGGTGATCGCGGGTAATCAGGCGGCGATGGCGTTTATCGCGAGCTATGTGGCGATCAGTTCCGCGGGCGGCTTCGTCGCGCAGCTCTTCGATCTGCGCGGCAAGCTGAACAAGGCTGAACTCGAAGAATATGTGCGCAGCGTCGGTGTAAAGCGGGTCGCCGCCGGCAAGGAAATCCTCAAGCAGGACGCGCGCGATGACCGGCGTCTTTACGTCGTGCGGCAAGGCGAAGTGCGGATCGTACGCAACGAGGACGGCAACGACTACACGCTCGCGACGCTCAAGGAAGGCGAGATCTTCGGCGAGAAGGCCTGCCTGATGCGTCAGGAACAGATGGCATCGGTGGTGGCGACGACCGATACGCGCCTGCTCGTGATCCCTGAACGCACGGTCCACTTCATTCTCGAGCGCAATCCGAAACTGCGCGAGGTGCTCGACGAACGGATTCGTTATAGCGATCGCGAACTGCAACGCCAGAAGCGCATCGAGCAGCGCCGCAAGCTGCCGATGATGCTCGATCTTCACACGAAGCCCGAGTTCGGTGAAAAGGTCATCAAGCGCTTTGCGCTCGTCGAGCAGGCGGAGGAAATGGATTGTGGCGCGGCGTGCCTCGCGATGGTGTGCCGCCACTACAGCATCCCGATGACGCTCGGCAAACTGCGCGAACTGGCCAATGTGACGACGCAGGGCGCGACGCTCGATAGTCTCGCTCGCGCCGGTGAATCGCTTGGCTTTACTGCTCGCGGCGTGCAATGCACGTTCGATTCGCTGCGCGGCTTCGACCTGCCGTTTATCGTGCACTGGGAGGGGTATCACTACGTTGTCGTGTACGGGCTCTCGAAAGACTACGTGTGGGTCGCCGATCCCGCACTCGGCTTCAGAAAGCTGACTGTCGAAGACTTCGAGCGCGGCTGGAGCGGCACGTGCCTCGTGTTCACGCCCGGTCCGAATCTCGTGCAGATATCGGCGTCACGTTCGCCGTGGATACGTTTCGTCGGTTATCTCACGCCGTACAAGAAGATTCTCGCGCACCTGTTTCTTGCCACCTTTGTGATTCAGGTGCTGGGCGTGATTCCGCCGCTCATCATCCAGAACATTCTCGATGGCGTGATCGTGCATCAGAATGTGAGCCTGCTGCACCTGCTGATCGTCGGCCTCATTATCTCGAACGTGTTTTCGCAACTGATGTCGACGATCCGTGCGTACCTGGCGAATTTCATGGTTCGCAACATGGACTTCGCGATGATGTCGCAGTTCTTCAAGCACACGATGTCGCTACCGTTTTCATTCTTCGCGAAGCGCAAGACCGGCGATATCTTCGCGCGCTTCCAGGAGAACCAGACAATCCGCGCATTCCTGACCGAGTCGACGGTGACCACCGCGCTGAATCTGCTGATGGTGTTCATCTACTTCTCGATCATGTTCTTCTACAACGTGAAGATGACGCTGGTGCTGATCGCGTTCGTGATTCCGATCATGGCGCTCACCGCCATTGCCACGCCGAAGATCAAGAACTATGCGCGCGAATCATTCACCGCGTCGACGGATTCGAAGTCGTTCCTGATGGAAGCGCTCGCGGGCGTCGAAACGGTCAAGGGCATGGGCATCGAGCGGCCGGTTCGCCTGCGCTGGGAAAAGAAATACGCCAGGGCGCTGGAAGTGCAGTATCGGGCACACGCCTTCAGCATTCTCGTGGGCCTTGGCAGTCAGCTGCTGAATGCGGCGACGACGATTGCGATCCTGTGGGTGGGCGCGAATCTCGTGCTCGCGCGCGAAATGACGATCGGCCAGCTGATCGCGTTTAACGCCTTCATGGGCAGCGTGTTGAGCCCGTTGATGGGTCTCGTCGGCCTGTGGAGCATGCTGAACGATGCGGGCGTCGCGATGGAACGGCTTGGCGATGTGCTCGATATCGAGCCGGAGCAAAAGCCGCAGGACCTTGCCTCGCGCGTGATGCTGCCGGACCTGCAGGGCGAAATCAGCCTGAACGGCGTGTATTTCCGCTACGGCGACAGCGAAAGCGCCTACGTGCTGGAGAACATCAGTTTCGATATCAAGCCGGGCGAACTGGTGGCCATCGTCGGGCGCAGCGGGTCGGGCAAGACGACGCTTGCAAAGCTGCTGGTCGGTTTCTACGCGCCTTCCGAAGGCAGGATGTCGGTGGATGGCTACGACCTCAACGTGGTCGACAAGGCGTATTACCGCGCGCAGATCGGCTATGTGATGCAGAGCAATCTGCTGTTTTCCGGCACGATCGCAGAAAACATCGCGAGTGGCGACGATACGCCGGACCGTCGTCGTATCGAGGAAGTCGCGAAAATGGCCGACGCCCATGCGTTCATCGCCAGGATGCCGCTTGGCTATGAGCAGATCGTCGGCGAACGGGGTATCGGTTTGTCGGGCGGACAGATCCAGCGGCTGTGCATTGCGCGCGCGCTGTATCACGACCCGCGTCTGCTGGTTTTCGACGAAGCGACGTCAGCGCTCGATTCGCAGTCGGAGAGCAATATCCTCGGCAACATGCACGATATCCTGAAGGGGCGCACGGCGGTCATCATCGCGCACCGGCTCAGCACGATCATGCGCGCGGACAAGATTCTCGTGCTGTACGAAGGCGCGATTGTCGAACAGGGGCGTCACGAGGAACTCGTGCAACGCAAAGGTATGTACTACCAGCTCGTTCAAAAACAGTTGAGTGCGTGATGCAGATACTCGACCAGCCCGAAGAAGACAGCAGCCCCGCGATCTCGTATGCCGCATTGATCGAGAAGATCGAAATCCTGCGCTCGACGCTGCGGTGGTCGTCGCGGCTCGAACGGGCGGATATCGAGAAGCTGTTGCGGCAGGCCAACACCTTGCGAGACGAGGTCATGCAGCTGTCGCACAAGGAGCGCTTCGTGCAGGCCGCGGTCGCCGAACCGGTGCGCGTCGACCAGTCACGCCAGGCGCGACGTCAGGCTCTGCTTGAACGCAGCTTTATTTTCGAAGGCACGTTCGGCGATAACCCGCGTCTGCTGGAAGCGCTCGAAATCGCGGAGAAAGCGGCGCCGACGGATTTGCCCGTGCTGATCGATGGCGAAAGCGGTACAGGCAAGGAACTGATGGCGAAGGTCATCCACGCAAATGGCAGCCGCGCCGACAAGCCGTATATCTCGGTGAACTGCGGCGCGATTCCGGACAACCTGCTGGAATCGGAACTGTTCGGCCACCGACGCGGTGCGTTCACGGGTGCTTCGAGCGATCGCAAGGGCAAGTTCGAGAGCGCGCATACCGGCACGATCTTCCTCGACGAAATCGGCGAGTTGCCGCTGGCGGGCCAGGTGAAGCTGCTGCGTGTGCTCGAAGCGCACGAGATCCAGCGCGTCGGCTCGGATGAAACGATCGCGGTCGATACGCGCATCGTCGCGGCGACCAATCGCAATCTGCGGCAGTTGAGCGAAGAGGGCAAGTTTCGCGAGGATCTGTTTTACCGGCTGAGTGTGATTCACGTGACGTTGCCGCCGCTGCGTGAGCGGCGCGACGAAATTCCGCTGCTGTTCTCCTGGTTTGGCGACGAAGCAGCGGGCGTGCTCAAACGACGCCCGGTCCGCCTGACGCCGCGACTGCGTGATTTTCTGTTGAACTACGCGTATCCGGGCAACATCCGTGAGCTGCGCAACGTGATGTACCGCGTCTCGTGCCTTGCGGGTGAAACGGCGGATATCGAACATCTGCCGGTCGATATGCGGCCCGCAGCGACGACGTCAGCGGCACACGGCAGCGCCGCGCCGCGTACGTCCGTGAACGATGGTGCGAGTGTGGCGAACCTGATGTCGCTCAGCGACGCGAAGCGGGCCGCCAGCGATGAGGCCGAGAAAGCGTTTCTCGAACGCGGCCTTCACGAAGTGGGCGGCACGGTGGCGGAACTGGCGCGGCGCGTCGATATGAACCGTTCGCACCTGCAGATGCTGTTAAAGAAACACGGCCTGCATTCGAAGGATTTTCGCAATCACGGCGGGAAAGACAACCGGAATGATGGCGACGAGAAGGAGGCGGGGAACGTCTGAGGCGTCGTCAACGCAAACGCGAACGCAGACGCGAACGCGCTGGAAAAGCAGTCAGGGTGCCGGATTCAACAGCGTTTTATCCGACGCAGCCGGATCTTCAGCCTGCACCACCACCGCCGTGATGTTGTCGCGGCCGCCGCGTGCAAGCGCAATCTCGACCAGCTCATCGGAAGCGTGCAGGCAATCGACCGACTCGAGCGCCACCAGGATTTCCTGATCGGTGACTTCGTTGCAGAGGCCGTCGCTGCATAGCAGGAAGATGTCGCCATCGGCGACCTCAATGACGGCTTCGTCGAGGTCGAGCTGGTCCATCGCGCCGACCGCACGCGTAATCATGTGCTGCGCAGGATGATTGCGCGCTTCCTCATCGGTGATATGGCCCATCAGGCGCAGTTCCTCGACCTGGCTGTGATCGCGCGTCAGTTGTCGCAACTGGCCCGCCCGCAGCAGATAGATGCGGCTGTCGCCCGCCCACAGATAACCGCAGAAACGGTCGCATGCGAGCAGCACGACGACTGTGCTGCCAATGCGTTGTACGTGCCGTCGCGCTGCTTCTTCCCGTAGCTGTGTGTTCGCCACCTGCAGGCGTGCGCGTGCTTCCGCGATAAAGCGCTTCATGCTCGCGGGCGGGGAGAGCTGGCTTAATGTATCGATGACGAGCTGGCTCGCGAGATCGCCCACTGCGTGTCCGCCCATCCCGTCGGCGACGGCCCAGCGTCCGAGCCCGGACTGATCGAGGCAGGCATCTTCGTTGATCTCACGGACGCGTCCCACATCGGAACGCGCCGATGACGTCCATCGAAACTGGCTTCTGCAGGTCACGACATTTACACCGCATTGTTTTTGCTGCGAGCGTCGGGAGAAACAGTGATGTTCGAATTCGAGCCGGTGTTGTTGACGTCGACCGACTGGAACGTATTGATCATCTGGTTAGCATAGAAGCTGTTCGAGATCTCGTACAGGTTAACGGTCGGGCCGAAGCTCGGCGTTTCGCGAACGTAGGGCTGGATCCAGCCGTACACCCACGGCGCACCGCCGCCGCCCCGAATCGCTGCCATGGCCTTGCGATCGAGCGCGAGATTCAACGAGAGGTCATTCACCGTGATGGAAGCCATGTTGGGTCTCCGGTTGGCCGTCTGGCACGGCCGGGTCAAAAGAAGTCTAAGCCCTTAGGCGCAAGGGTCATGCCAACACTTCACCGGTGCAACGTGCATCGCGTAAGCCATTGATTGTTTGAAGGTTAACTGTGTGCTCGCGCACACGGCGCCTGCATTTACCCCTCTATTCGTTGGCTTCACCCCAACAGACGCCCACCCGGACCGGTGGTCGACCCAACACCTCGAATCAGCGCGCCGGCTCTTCGGAGCCGCGTCAAAGTGGCGGTCGTGCGCCAACAGATCGAACCGGAATCTGTCGGTTATCTGCGCACATACCGGCCAGTCTGCAGCAAGCAAAGCGCAAGAAAATATATACAAATCAATGAGTTAATAAACATGGCCCGGTTGATGCGAAACACCTGGCAGAAGTGTTGGCCATCGGATGCAAGCGCCGCTTGCAGCAACCAGACGAAATCGGGGCAGCCATGAACAGCAACCAGCAACCGGCGAAGAGCGAAGGGTGGGGAAAGGACCCCATCGTCGTGTCGATGTCGCCTGACCTTCCGCTCAAGACCTATAACGAACTTCCGCTTGGCGCGCATCTCGTTACCGAACGCCGCGGCTATGAACATCACGGCATCTACGTCGGCGAAGGAATGGTTGTTCACTACGCGGGTTTTGCCTCGTCGGCACATCGCGGGCCGGTTGAAGAAGTCACGCTTGAGCACTTCGCCGCCGGGCACGCGGTCATGGTGCGTCCTTATCCGCACGCCCGCTACGGCAGCGAAGAAGCCGTGCGCCGCGCACGCTCCCGCCTCGGCGAAAACCGTTATCGCCTGCTGACCAACAACTGCGAACACTTCTGTGCGTGGTGCCTGCTTGGCAAGAGCCATAGCGAACAGGTGCAGACCTGCCTCACGCATCCGCGTGCCGGCGTGCGCGCACTGGTGTGCCTCGTCAAGGCATTTGTCGAAGGTGGAAGAAACGATGCGTATCTCGCGGCCCACGCTGCCTGACGCAGTCCCGGATACGCTGTAAGGAGACCATCATGAACGCCGCAGAAAAATCGTTGCACTGGGCCGTCGACAAATGGCTGGCGCCGACGCCCGCGATGCCCGCCCGTGTTACGCGCTTTTGTCACGGCGGCGCTGAGCGGCGCCGCTATGTGTGCGTCGAGGCGTTACGCCCGGGCGGTCTGCTGTCGATCTTCTTCTTTCGCCACGCCGACGGTTCATGGAACGTTTTCCCGCCTGCCGACGCCCGTCCTGCCATGGACGGCCACCGGCTGGCGGCGTGAAGGCCGCTGCGGGACGCCGTTGGCAGCGGCTGGCAGCCCGACTGCAAGGCGGCTTAGGGTGTGTGACACTGGCGGCTAGCGTACATACGCCTCGCGCCTTCGCGTGAGAGCGTGACACGGTAAAGGAAACGGCATCGCTACCATGAGAAAGGTCGCTGTCCACGCGCTGATTGTGCTTGCCGCCGGCGGCGCCATGCTCGCACCCGCGCTGTGTCGCGCCTACGAACTCGATTCGCAACTCGACTGCAAATCGAACCCGCACGACTACATCTCACAGCTCCTCAACAGCCAGTACATCGAACCCGAGCCCATGCGCGTCGAGGCCAACTCGATCAACGCCTTTCGACCCATCCGCGGCAGCAACCTGACGGCGTTCGGCTTTCGCGTCTACGCCGTGCTCGGCTATGAACGCAACGACGCGATATTCAGGAAGGGAAGCGGCGAGCCGATCAGCAATTCGGCCTATGGCGCAGTCGTCAATGGTCCCGCTGAGACTGTGGAGTCGCGTGTGCGGGCAACGGGCAGCACTGCGATCGTCAAACAGGTGGTTCCCCTGCTGATTACCGCGGTTCTGTGTGACGGGCAATAGGCTGGCTTCTGCAGTGGGCTCAATGCCCGGCGCCTGTCATCGGAATGCAGCTCAATACGAGCGTACTGCCCGCGCCGGCCTCGGGGCTTACCTCGGCCGTGTGCCGCTCAGCGCTACCGCACGACCATTCGGCAAGGAAGTTTTTCTGGCAACCCACCGCAGGCTCGCCGATGCGTGAGCGGTCAACGACGTAATCGCATGCATCCCGGTTGTTGCAATGAAGGGCGAGATCACCGGTCGCGTTGCCTCGCCGCACGCCGCAGTTTTCGCCGTATGTGCCTGACAGTATCCTGATCGTCTCCGCATGGGAGGTCGCGCATGCGCACACCAGGATCATCGTCGCAATCGTCCCGGGTCTCATGATTTCGACGCTCCGTCCGCAACCGGACCCTGTTTCAGCCGATGATCAATCTGCGCGACCTGGCGCATCGGCGCTTGCGTAACCCCGGTGATCCGCGCAAGCACAGTCGCCACGATCCGGTCGCAGTGCGCGCCACCGAATTCGAAGGCGTCGCGTGCGGCGACATCGACTTCCTGCGCCAGCGCGTCGCGCAACAGGTGTTTTGCGCGGAAGTGCCGGCTGCGCACTGTCGCTTCCGGAATGTCGAGACAGTGGGCCGTCTCCTCGATACTCATCTCTTCCACCGAACGCAGCACGAACACGATGCGAAACGCCTCCGGCAATGTATCGAGCTTACGCTCGATCAGTGCGCGCATCTCGGCGCGCGCGAGGGCTGTATCCGGGGAGGGGATCGCGTTTGAGTCTGCGTGTGCGGCCATGGCGTCAAGATCGGGTTCAGTGTTCGCATCAAACATCGGAATCACCTTCTGGCGGCGGGCAGCCCGGCGCAAACGTCCAAAGCACTCGTTGAGCACGAGGCGGGAGAGCCAGGTGGACAGCGTGGACTCGCCACGAAACTGCGCAATCGAACGGTAGGCCGAAAGATAGGCCTCCTGCAGCGCGTCCTCGGCTTCCGCGTCGTTGCGCAGTGTCGCCCGCGCCAGGCGATACAGGCGCCGGTTATGCCGGCGCATCAGCAACTCGAACGCGGAGCGATCGCCCGCGACGACACGCGCGACGATCGACAGTTCGTCGTCCGTGCGAGGTGTTTTTGCTACGTCAGGGGCATTCATCGGATGAGCCTCGTCGAGGTTGTGTCATCGCACGACCAGTGTGCCACGCATGGCCGGATGGAAGGTGCACAGATACGGATAGCTGCCGGCCTTGCGCGCGACGTAATGCCATGAGGCGTTCGGCGCGATGCTGGACGAATCGAACGCTTTCGAGGTTGCGCTTGCCGTGTGCGCAAACAGATCCTTGTTAACCCAGACGATCTGGTCGCCACGGTTCACGGTCAGCGCGGGCGGGTTGAATCGCATCTGCTCGATGGCGATCACGTATGTTTCCGCACGAGCATCTGCGATTGCGCCCGTCGCCATCGCGAAACCCATGACGCATGCGCGGAGTGCGCGACGAACATCCGCAGGTGCTGCACGCCTTCGGGGACCACGCGGTTTCACGTGACGTTCAGGCACCGCTCTTCTCCAGCGAAGCCTGCAATGCTTTCGCATGCTCGAGGTGCGCGACGAATGCCGGCCTGACCTTCACCAAGAGCGCCTTCAATTCAGCGTTCTGCGCGTCCGGGATTAACGTCTTGTCGAGCGCCTGCAGCACATTCTCGTGATATGTGACCTCATGATCGATATAGGCACGGTCGAATTGCGCTCCCTTGAGTGTGCGGAGATTCGTGAGATTCGCGTCGCCGCCCTGTTTGAGGCTCTGGCTCGTGGCGTTGTCTTCCGGCGTCACGCCGAGCTTGTGAACGAGATCGACAGCCGCCTTGTTGACGCCACTGTGATCGGCGATCATCAGTTGCGCAAACGCCTTGACGTCCTTCGATTTCGTTCGCGATTCCGCAAGCCGGCCGGCGTCGATGTCGACCTGATTGGCTGTCACAACGATCGCCGCGATCTGTGGATCGGTCGGGCCGGCGTTCTGCGCGCGAACGGTTGCGCTGGCCAGCGCCAGTGCACCGCAGAGTACTGCGCTGATGAATTTCATGGGCCATCTCCTGTTCGAGAGCGGCGGGCCGGAGTCGACCCGCGCGCGTCGGGTCTCTTTCGACCTTCGACAGGCAATTGGATGTCGCGTGTGTGCGCGCTGTTCCCGTTTCCCGTACGCGCGCGCTTCGCTTCGACGACGGCGCCGGCTACTGCTCGATGCCGCCCGATCGACGCACAGGCGGGAAGTGGCGCTTCCCGGGTTTCAGGCGTAGACGACGGAAGCGCTCTTTCTTCTGCTCTTCCTCGAAGTGTGCAATCGACGGCTTGACGAGATCGCTGCGCGACACAATGCCCACAAGACGCCGGCTTTCAAGATCCGTCACCACGGCCAGCCGTTCGAGACCGTGCACCGCGAGCCGCGTCGCGACAACGCGGCACGTCTCGTCGGCCAGTGCGAATACCGCTGAATGATCACGAAGTGCGTCGGCGAGCTTCAGGTCGAGCGTGTTGCCCGGTTCATTGTCGCGAAGCTGTTCGAGCATCGCGCGGTCCACCACGCCCAGCACGGCATCGTTCTGCACGACGGGATACGCACGTCGCGCCTGCGTCGCACCGAACCACGTGAGGAGCGCATCGCGCACGGTCAGGCTCGCATCGATGGCGTCCACCGTGCGCGTCATCACTTCGTCGACGTAATGGCGTTCGAGCGGATCGACGCCGTACTCACGATAGATGTGGTAACCGCGACGCGCGATTTTCTCGGTCATGATCGAGCGCTTCATGACGACGGTGGCGAAGCCGTGCGCGATCAGCGTGGCCGCGAGCAAAGGCAGCAATGCGTTGCTGTCGTGCGTGAGGCCGAATGCGAACATGATGGCGGTCAGCGGTGCGCCCAGCGTCGCGCCGAGCGTGGCGGCCATGCAGACGAGCGGCCACAGTGCCGGCTCGCCGCCCGGCAGCCAGTGCGCGAGCACGGTGCCCAGGCCCGCGCCCAGCATCAGGAGTGGCGCGAGCACGCCGCCCGACGTGCCCGAGCCGAGTGCGACGACCCAGATGACCGCTTTCACCACGAGAATCGCAATCGCGACCTGCAACACGATGTGCTGGTGCAACAGATCGCCGATCACGTCGTAACCGACGCCCAGCGCGCGCGGCTCGATCAGCCCGCCAATGCCCACGACAAGACCGCCGATCGCCGGCCACCACATCCAGTGAATGGGCAGGCGGCCGAACAGGTCCTCGGTCTTGTAGAGCGCCGCCGACAGACCCGATGCCAGCGCCCCGGACAGCAGGCCCGCGATCACGCATGAGACGAGCGACCAGGCGTCCGGCGGCGCGGTCACGAGCGGAAAGAGCGGCCCGGTGCCGAAGAACACGGCGCGAGCAAAGCCTGCGACAGCGCACGCGAGCGCCACCGGCAGAAAGCTGCGCGGACGCCATTCGAACAGCAGCAGCTCGACGGCAAGCAGCACGGCCGCGACCGGCGTACCGAACACGGCGGTCATGCCCGCTGCAGCGCCGGCCACCAGCAGCGTCTTGCGTTCTGCTGACGTTACCTTGACGCACTGCGCAATCAGCGAACCGAGCGCACCACCGGTCATGATGATCGGTCCTTCCGCGCCGAACGGACCGCCACTGCCGATCACGATGCCCGACGATAGCGGTTTCAGCACGGCTACTTTCGGCGACATGCGGCTCTTGCCGAAGAGAATCGCCTCGATGGCTTCCGGGATGCCGTGACCGCGGATTTTCTCCGAGCCGAAGCGCGCCATCAGCCCGACGATGAGGCCGCCCGCTGCCGGAATCACCACGACCCACGCGCCGAGCGTATTGAGTGCCGGGGAGCGATCGGCGAACGAAAAGCTGCCGAAGAAGAACAGGTTCGTGAACAGATGAATCAGGCTGAGCAGCGCGAACGCGGCGAGCGTGCTGAGTGCACCGATTCCCGCTGCAAGCGCGGAAATACCGGGCAGCCGCGCATTGATCGAGAAGTCGCGCTTGTGCGTATCGTGGTTCATGACGGGTTACAAATCGATCTGTGGAATCGTGAACGCGCCCTTGAGCGACTTGAGTTCGGCACGATGCAGTTCCGCGAGCCGCGCGAGCACTTTCTCGCCCGCTTTCAGCAGATGCACTTCGACCTGACGCCGGTCAGTCTCGCTGATCTTGCGCGTCACCAGTTCCAGCGCCTCGCAACGCGAGACCAGCGCGACCACGCCGTGATGCTGCGCCTGCAACCGCTCGGCCAGTTCGCCGACAGTCGCCCACTCGCGATCCGGGTAGCCCTTGATGTGCAAAAGCAGCAGGTATTGCAGCGGCGTGATGCCTTCGCCCTGCGCGGCCTGCTCGGAAAAGCGCTCGAAGCGCCGCATCTGGTAACGAAATTCCGACAGCTGTTCGAAGTCTGCTTTCGCCAACCCGCGTGTGATGACTTTCATCCGTGATCCGCCATTGATGAAGACAGGTTAAACGGCGAATATATCACAAGGTGATACATATTTCGTCGTTAGACAATCATGCAACCTGTCTTTGCTGGGCCTGGGTCTGCCGGTACAGGCCGGAGATCAGGTCTGCCTGCGTGATGATGCCCGCGAGCTGGCGCCTGGCGTCGAGCACGGGAATGTGATGGTGGCCGTAATCCGCGAAGAGGGGCACCAGTTCGACGATCGGCGTCGCGGCCTCGATCGAGCAGACATCGGTGCTCATCACCGTATCGACTGTCGCATCGGGGTTGGGCGTGCCGGTGAACCAGCGCGCGGACAGGCTTTCCGTCGGGCTCTTTCGCGCGCCCGTCGGGTTGCCCGCCAGGTCCGCGCGGGTGACGATGCCGACCACCTGTCGCGCTGCGTCCGTGACCGGCAATGCCTTGATGCCTTGCCGCTTCAGCAGGTTCGACGCAGCTTTGACCGTGGTAGTGGGCGAGATGCTGATCACGCTCTTCGACATCACGTCGGCGCAGAGGGTCTCGCTGAAGGTGCGTGCATAGGTGCGCATCTCGGCTTCGCGCAGCAGCGATTCCAGATCGTCCGGATCGATCGCGAGCAGCTCGCCGCGGCGGTTGAGCACGGCCTCGATGTCCGCTCGGGTGACGCCGCCGCGCGTCTGTTCGCTGGCTGTAGCCGCGTCGGTGCCCGAACGGATGTGGACGACATGTGCTGCGTGCGGATAGCGATGACCCGTGATGGCGTGATAGACGAGCGCGGCCGAGAGCAGCGCCGCCGACTGCATGGCAATCGGCGCCAGCACGAAGCCGTAGCCGAGCGCGTGCACGGCCGGACCGCCGAGCACCGCGGTCAGCGCAACCGCGCCCGAAGGCGGATGCACGCAGCGCAGCGCGAACATCGCGCAGATCGCAAGCGAGACTGCGAGCGCAGAGGCGACGACCGGGTCCGCGATCCACTGCGCGCACAGCACGCCAACCGTCGCCGACACGAGATTGCCGCCGATGATCGACCACGGCTGCGCCAGCGGGCTGGAGGGCACGGCGAACAGCAGCACGGCAGACGCGCCCATCGGCGCGACCAGCAGCGGATTGCTGCCGACCGGACCGAGCAGCAGATGCATGACCGTGCCGGTGAAGCCGATCCCGAGCAGTGCGCCGACGCAAGCGCGCATACGCTCTTCCCAGCGGACGGTGAGATTACCAGGCGTAAAGCGGGCAAGCCAGGACAGTGTGCGAACGAGTATCGAGCGGAGCAAGGTCGGTTTGGTCAGAAGAAAGCGACGCCAGTTAAAAGAGTCGTCACCTTAAATGAAAGCTGGAATTAAGGGAAAGAACTTGTTCTCATGAATGTATGCGATCGTGATATAAATCGACGATTGCCGGAGAGGGCTGCCGGTCTGGATACCGCCGTGAAAGCGCGTCCGCGCGCGTAAGAGCGCCATCTGGAGTGCCCAAGCCAGGTCCAGTTACATCTCACGAGGTGATATAAGTACTCGTGGAAAACCCCATGAGAATCCGGGTTTTCGCGCACTGCGTCACCGGTTTTTTTGCCGCCGTTTTCTGCGCCGCTTCCCTATACTTCAGCAACACGGCCAGCACGCAGCACGACCTGACACTCCTGCAAGATTCGGGCTCGCGCGGCACAACCGGAACGACAATCCGTACCCACGCGGGCAAAGCGCGCAGCGCTGCGCGGCTTCTGCCGGCGCAGGCGTACGTCTGGAGGGAGACGTGGGACTGCCAGCATCCGCTGCACCGGCCCCCGGGCATGTCGGCGCGCCGAGTCCGCATAGGCCGGCGCTGTTCGCCCTTTCGCTCGCTGCGCTCGGCGTCGTGTACGGCGACATTGGCACGAGTCCGCTGTATACGCTGAAAACCGTTTTCGACCCGGCCAACGGACTTCCGCTCGACGCGGGCAACGTCATCGGTATCGTCTCGCTGATCTTCTGGTCGCTGACGGTGGTGGTTTCGCTGAAATACGTGGCGCTGATCCTTCGCGCCAACAATCACGGCGAAGGCGGAATCATGGCGCTGCTGGCGCTCGCCGCTTCTTCGGTGGCAACGCGGCCGCGTCTGCGTCATACGCTGCTCGCGATCGGTGTGATGGGCGCGGCGCTTTTTTACGGTGACGGCGTAATCACACCCGCGATCTCGGTGCTGAGCGCCGTGGAAGGGCTCGAAGTCGCGACGCCGCTGCTGAAGCCTTACGTCATCCCCGTCACGCTGGTTGCGCTGATTGCGCTCTTCGTGATGCAAAAGCACGGCACGGCGGGCATCGGCGCGGTGTTCGGCCCGGTGATGGTCGTGTGGTTCGCGGTGCTCGCCGGTTCGGGTGTCGTCAACATCATGGACGCGCCGCACATCCTGTACGCGCTCGATCCGCTCGCGGGCCTCGCGTTCTGCCTGCATCATGAATGGCTCGCGTTCGTCGCGCTCGGCGCCGTCGTACTCTCGCTGACCGGCGCCGAGGCGC
This sequence comes from Paraburkholderia sp. GAS42, assembly GCF_050436565.1. Taxonomy (NCBI): domain Bacteria; kingdom Pseudomonadati; phylum Pseudomonadota; class Betaproteobacteria; order Burkholderiales; family Burkholderiaceae; genus Paraburkholderia; species Paraburkholderia sp. GAS42. The sequence continues at coordinate 40,502 of NZ_JBNDML010000003.1, forward strand.
TCTATGCGGACATGGGCCACTTCGGCAAGCGTCCGATCCGGCTCACGTGGTTCGCCCTTGTGTTTCCGGCGCTCGCGCTGAATTACCTTGGGCAGGGCGCGTTGCTGCTCGCCAGTCCTTCGGCACTGGAAAATCCGTTCTATCTGCTGTTTCCGCAATGGGCGTTGTATCCGATGGTCGTGCTGTCGACCGTCGCGACCGTCATCGCGTCGCAGGCCGTGATTTCCGGCACGTACTCGATGACCAAGCAGGCGATGCAGCTCGGGTTCCTGCCGCGCATGAACGTCGTCTATACGTCGGCGAAAGAGATCGGGCAGATCTACGTGCCCGGGATCAACTGGAGCTTGCTGATCGCGGTGGTGGCCGCCGTGCTCGGCTTCGGTTCATCGACGGCGCTTGGCTCGGCTTACGGCATCGCGGTTACTGGCACGATGCTGATCACGACAGTGCTGACGTTTTTCGTCGTGCGCTATGCATGGCATTACAACTGGTTTCTGTGCGTGTTCGCGACGGTGTTTTTCTTCATCATCGATGCGACGTTCTTCTCCGCCAACCTGCTGAAGATCGCGCAGGGCGGCTGGTTCCCGCTGGTCATCGGGATGTTGATGTTCACCGTCATGGCAACGTGGGGACGGGGCTGGGAAATGATGCTGGTCGAAGCGCGGATTCGCGCGGGCACGACGCCGCTGAAATCGTTCCTCGCCTCGTTGCTCGCGCGTTCGCCTGTGCGCGTGGGCGGTACCGCGATTTTCATGTCGACGGATCCGAACGTCGTGCCGCATGCGTTGCTGAACAACCTCGAACACAATCGCGTGCTGCATGAGCGGGTGGTGTTTCTGACCGTGAAGAACGCGGAGATTCCGTGGGTGGCGGAGAGCGCGCGCGTATCGCTGCATCCGCTCGAATCCGGCTGCTATCAGCTGACCATCACGTACGGCTTCAAGGACGAAGTCGACCTGCCACGCGCGCTCGAAGCCTGCAGGTCGGCAGGACTCGATTTCGAGCCTGCGCAGACGTCGTATTTCCTGAGTCGCGCGACGCTCGTGCCGAAGCGTGGCCAGGGCATGGCGCTGTGGCGCGAGCGGCTGTTCGCGGTGATGTTGCATAACGTCGGCAATGTGGCCGCGTATCTGAAGCTGCCGACCAACCGCGTGATCGAACTGGGCGCGCGCGTCGAAATATGTGACCCGAATGGGCCAGATCCGGCGCATTAGATGAGGTGCGAGCGAAAAATCGGCCAGTACGGCATTCTGACGCGATGACCCGTACCGCTGACGTTTCGACATCCCGCCGCTCGACCTGGCTGCTTGCCGCGACGTTCACCGTGCTTCTGGTCGTTATGGCCCTGGCGCTGGCGTTCTGGATGCTATTGCGGGCAAGCCTGCCGCAACTCGATGGCGCGCACGCTTCCTCTTCTCCGCTGCTTTCCGCGCCCGTGACGATCGCGCGCGATGCGCTCGGTGTGCCGACGCTGCGCGGCAACGCGCGTACCGACGTCGCGTATGCGACCGGCTTCGTGCACGCGCAGGACCGCTACTTCCAGATGGATCTGTTGCGTCGCGTCGCTGCGGGCGAGATGTCCGCGCTGGTCGGGCCGGCCGCGCTCGAACTCGATCGCCGCAACCGGCTGCACCGGTTTCGCGAGCGCGCACGGAGCACTTTCGATTCACTGCCCGCAGGCGAGCGCCAGTTGATCGAACGCTACGTGGCCGGCGTCAACGACGGGCTCGCATCGCTTTCAGCGCGACCGTTCGAGTATGTCGTGCTGCGCACGCGTCCGGCACCGTGGCGTGCGGAAGACACGTTGCTGGTGGTCTACGCGATGTACTTCGATCTTCAATCGCAGGAGGTGCGGCGGATCCTGTCGCGCGCGGCGTTGCGCGACCTGTTGCGCGACCCTGTACCAGACGGTCTGCTCGCATTCCTGCTGCCGAAGCAAAGCCACTGGGACGCACCGTTCGATGATGCCGTGCCCGCGCATGACGAACCCCCAACGCCGCCCGCACTACGTCCGGACTGGCTGGCGGCCGCATCGTCGCCAACGACGCTGGCGCGTGCTGAAGACGCATCGCTGACCGCCACGGATGCGATGGTGGGCAGCAATGGCTGGGTCGTCGATGGCGCGCACAGCATGCATGGCGGCGCGCTACTCGCGAGCGACATGCACCTTGGCCTCTCGCTGCCGAACATCTGGTACCGGCTTTCGCTCGCGTGGCCGGGCGCGCACGGAAAGCCGGCGCATATCACGGGCGTGAGCCTGCCCGGTGCACCGCTCGTGATCGCGGGCAGCAACGGACAGATCGCATGGGGCTTCACCAACAGCTACGGCCATTTCATTGATCTGATCGAGTTGCAGCGCGATCCCGCCGATCCGTCGCGATATCGCGCGACCGGCGGCACGTGGGAGCGCGCGGTTGTCCATCATGAATCGATCGAGGTCAACGGCGGGGCAGCGGTCGATCTGCCGGTGGGCGAGACGCGCTGGGGACCGCTGATCGTCGTCGGGTCGCGCGCGTACGCGCTGCGCTGGGTCGCGCATGACCCTCAGGCGGTCAACCTGAACCTGCAGCATCTCGAAGACACCGCGAATGTCGCAGACGCACTGCACGTCGCGCAGACGAGCGGCATTCCCACGCAGAACTTCATGGTCGCCGATGCGAAAGGCACGATCGGCTGGACGCTGGCCGGCCCGTTGCCGGAGCGGGATGCCGGGGCGCCGGGTCCAGACGGCGCGCCAGAAGACGATCTCCCGTTCGATTCATCGACGTATCGCGGCTGGCAGACGTATCTGCCGCCGCAGGCGTATCCATCGCGCGTCGATCCGCCGCTGGGCCGGCTGTGGACCGCGAACAACCGCACGCTGCCGCTGGCTGAAGCCGCGCGCATCGGCGATTCCGGCGCTGACGTCGGCGCGCGCGCCTCGCAGATTCGCGATGATCTGCTCGCCCTGTCGCATGCGGGTGAACGCGACATGCTGTCGATCCAGACCGACGACCGCGCGTTATGGATGGGCCGCTGGCGCGACATCGCGCTCGCTGCGCTCGATGCCGACGCGTTGAAGGACCACCCGCAACGCACGACCTTTCGTCGGCAGATCGAACAGTGGAACGGCCGTGCGGATACCGATGCGATCGGCTACCGTCTGCTGCGCGCTTTCTATTTCTCGTTGTACGACGCGTGGTTTGGCCCGCTCGACGTGCGGCTCGCGGCGATCGATCCGCAACTGGGCTATCGCGTCGCGAGCTCACGCTACGACGCGGTGATGGAATCGCTCGCCACGCATCGTGCATGGGTGCCGGCGGGTTTCGCCGACTGGCGCGCGTTCATGCTCGACCGCGTCGACCACGCCATTGCGCAGCTGCCGCCGGGCACGACGCTCGACACCGCGAACTGGGGCGAGCGCAATCGCGCGGCGATCGGGCATCCGTTGGCGAGGAGCGTGCCGTCATGGCTCCCGTGGATGCGTGGCTGGCTCAGCGCGCCGCGTGATCCGTTGCCGGGCGACATCAACATGCCGCGCGTGCAGTCGCCGAACTTCGGTGCATCGGAGCGGATGATCGTGTCGCCGGGGCGCGAGCAGGACGGCATCTTCGAGATGCCGGGCGGACAGTCAGGTCATCCGTTGTCGCCGTATTTCCTCACGGGGCACAGAGCGTGGGTGCGGGGGGACGCGACACCGTTCCTGCCGGGTGCAACGGTGCATCGTCTGGAACTGACGCCCGCCGCTCGCTGAGTGTCGAACGCAGGGAGCCGAAAGCCCAAAGCGTTTAACCGGGTTTGCCGTCCGCACGCGGCCGGCAAAGCGGCAACGCCGCACCGGGGCGTGGCAAAGATGCTGCAATGCAAAATGCGCGGGTATCCCGGCGTGTTGTCGCCGCTAAGGACTTCATCTACTTGTTCATGTCTTCCTTCGACTGCATGCTTTTGGCGTCGCGCCGTGTGTCGCGGCATGTGTCGACCGCGAGGAAATGCGACATCGTGTCCCGCCCGCCCGAAACAACGCGCGTTAGCAGCAGAATCCGTATCGCGTCCATGCTGCTTTGCACGAGCCTTGTTGTGTGTGCCACCGGATCGGTTGCGCAGGCAACGGGTGAGCCCAGATCGATCGTGCTCCTCAACTGCTCGCTGATCGACGACAATGCCGCCTATAACGATGCCGACACGACCCGCGTCCAGCAGACTCGCATTGGCATGATCAGCGATCAACTCCGCGACGAACTGCGCGAACGCGGGCTATACCACGTCGCGGACAACGCGCCTGCCGCCGATATGATCGCGTCGCTTCAATCGACGCAGGACCTCAACGCGTGCAACGGATGCGAACGTGAAGTGGGCCGCAAGCTGAACGTCGATCGCGTCGGTGTGTGCTGGGTGCAGAAGATCAGCAACCTGATCCTGAACATCAATCTGCGTGTCGAGGATGTGACGAACGGCACGACCGTGTTCCAGCGCTCCGTCGATATTCGTGGCAATACGGATCTGTCGTGGCAGCGCGGCGTGAAATCGCTGGTCGATCTGCTTGCTGCGGAAGGTCAGTAGCGGATAACCGCTGTCGCTGTTGCCCCGTCCATTTGCCCAGATCGAAGCCGGCGCCGAATTCGGGAAATTCTCCTGCCCGCATTGATTGCCAGACAAAGGGCCAATGGGCTAAGTTGAGTATCGGGCTTCCGTTAAGTAAAACCCGAAGTAAAACCGGAGCAAAACCCGAAAGCCCGCACGTCAATAGAATGCCGGAGACAATCATGCGTTTTAGACAAACGGCGGCACATCTCGCGCTTTTATCCGCCATTGGGGCGACCGCAATGGCCGCGGGCACCGCGCTGGCCGCCACGCCGATGGCTTATGTGACGAGCGAGACGGCTGGCGTCGGCGTCATCGATCTGGACCAGATGACGCTTCTGAACACCATCTCACTCGGCGACGATGGTCCCCGAGGACTCAGTCTGACCGCTGACGGCAGGCATCTGCTCGTCGCGAACAAGAAAACAGGCGATCTCGTGGAAATCGATACGTCGACGGGCAAGGTCGTGCGGCGAGCGAAGATCGGCAAGAATCCCGAGTTCGTGCGCGTGCATCGCGGCTACGCGTATGTGACATACGAGCCCGGCGAAAGCAGCGGGCCGCCGGGGCCGCCGGCAGCGTCAGGTACGCCGGGTGCATCGGGACCGCCGGAGCAGCACGGGCAGGGCGGCAAGGATGACGACGAAGGCAACTCGCCGCCCGCCGAAATCGCGATCGTCGATCTGAAGACCCTGAAGGTGATCCGCTCGGTGAAGAGCGGTCACGAAACTGAAGGCGTCGAGTTCTCGCCGGACGGCAAGCTGCTGCTCGTGACGAATGAAGGCGACGATACGGTGTCCGTGTATCGCGTCGGCAGCGGCGCGGCGGTGCGTACCGTAAAGTTGGACAAGGGCTCGCGGCCACGCGGCATTCGCGCGTCGCCGGATGGGAAGCAGTATGTCGTCACGCTGGAGAACACCAACAAGTTTGTCGTGCTCGATGCGGGTGACCTGAAGACGGTGAAGACCGTCGACACGAAGCTCGGTCCGTACGGCGTCGCGTTCGATCCGTCGGGCAAGCATCTGCTGGTGGCCGCTGCACGCGACAAGACGCTCCAGGTGTTCGATGCAAAGACTTACGAGCATGTCAGCGATGCAGCAGTGGGTCAGCGTTGCTGGCACTTCAGCTTTACGCCTGACGGCTCGAAGGTGCTGCTTGCGTGCGGCCGTTCGAATGCGGTGTACGTGCTCGATGCTTCGAACTATCAGACGATCAAACAGATTGGCGAGTTGCCGCTTGCATGGGGCATCGTGACCTATCCGGCCAGTCCGGGTTCGATCGAATCGCATTGAGCGCGGGCAGGGCAGCAGGCTCACGCCACGTTCGCCACTCGCGCATAAAGCTAAAGGACGCGACAACCGTCGCGGCCTTTAGCATTCGTTCAACTACTTCCACGCATACCGCATCCCGACCCAGAAGCCGCGCGGCGCGCCGAGTCCGAGAAACTGCTCGTTGACCGGATTCGCCCCGTCGAACGTATGATTCGGCCCGTTGAAGAAATTCTCGCCGACGATGCCGAACGTCGAGTACTTCTTGTCAAGCAGGTTCTTGATGCTGCCGAATATCTGCAACTGCTTCGTGACGTTGTACGTCGTATCGAGGTCGATCAGGAAATAGCCGGGAATCTTGCCGTTCACGTCCTGATTGTTTTCGTCGCCGCGGGCGAAGATGCTGCCGCGATACGACAGGTTGGTGCCGATGTTCCACTTCGCGAACGGCGAATAGTCGATCCGCAGCTTGACGGTGTTCGCCGGAATGCCTGGAATTTTGTCGCCCGATTTGACCGTGATGTTGCCGTTGGCATCCGCGCTGGAGTTGCTCGCGCTGTTTTCCGTCCACGTCGAACGATAGGTCGCATCGACATAGCTATAGCTCGCCGTGAACCCGACCGGGCCGTATTGCGTGCGTCCCGCCAGTTCAAGCCCTTGCCTGCGCGTCTTGCCGACGTTCTGGAAAAAGCCGAGCGTGCTTGCCGCGCCGTTGCTGCTGACGAACTGGATGTCGTCGTTAAGCGTCGTGCTGTAGATCGCGGCGCTCCATGTCGTCGCGCTGCCGATGTGGCCCCGTGCGCCGATTTCGAATGTCTTCGAGACCACAGGTTTGAGGTCGGGGTCCGCGACGAAGTCGTTCGGCAGCGAGCAGGGCGCGGCGGGATCGGCGCAGGCGAGTTCGATCGCCGTCGGTGAACGCATGCCTTCGTTATACGTCGCGTACGCGGTGAAGTACGAGGTCGGATTCCAGTTGATGCCGACAGCCGGGTTGAAGCGCGAAAACGTGTGGCTGCCGTCGAGCAGCGGCTGGATGCCACTCTCGTCGCCGATCACGGCTTTCGACCAGTTATAGCGCCCGGCCAGCGTCATCGACCACTGCTCGGTAAACGTCAGCGTGTTCTCGAAGTAGACGCCGAAAGTCTGGTTGCGCGTCTTCGCATCCGTCTGCGGCTGAAAACCGCCGATGCCGATCGTCGCGCGTGAGTCAGTGAAAAACGCATTCTGCGATTGCTGTGTGAAATGCGAGTTCGCAAAGTCTGCGGCGGCACCGAGCACGAGCTGGTTGTCCATACCGGCCAGCCGGTTCAGCAGTGTAAGTTGCAGGCTGCCGCCGTAGCTGTCGGTGATGATCACCGACTGGTCGTTGGTCGCCTGAATCGTATCGACGTTGCCCTGATCGTCGACACTGCCGAAGTCGTTGTTGACGTTGCTGCTGGTGTTCGTGTTGCGATAGTGCCGGTAGTACAGGTTGCCCGTGAGTTCGACGTTCGGTGTGAAGTAATGCTCGCCGGAAAGCGTCAGGTACCCGACGCTGTTTTTGTTCGTATCCGGATACGTGTACGCCTGGCTGCGGTTAAAGAGGAACGATTTAGGAAGGGTCTGCGAGCCGTTCAGCGTATTGTCGGCGCCGCCCATTGAGAGCGAAATCGTATTGTCAGAGTCGTGATAGCGCAGTTTGCCGAACGCCTGGCGCAACTGGCTCGAATTGTGATCGGCCCAGCCGTTATCGTTCGTGACGTTAGCCGTGAAGTAGTAGTCGAGGTTGGAGCCAATCGCGCCACCCTGTTCGATCTGCGCGATCTTGCGGCCAAATGAGCCGAAGCTGACTTCTGCGTTGCCGCCAGGGTTCGTGTTGCCGTTCTTCGTCGTAATCGCGATGGCGCCGCCCAGCGTGTTCAACCCGAAGCTCGGGTTCGAGCCGGGAATCAGCTGGATCGTGTTGATGGCGGCCTGCGGAATCAGATCCCAGTTGACCACGTCGCCGAAGGGTTCGTTGATGCGCACGCCGTCGAGAAACACCGATAACCCCTGTGGCGTGCCGAGCAGCGGCGAGGCGGTGAACCCGCGATAGCTGATATCGGCCTGCGACGGGTTGCCCTGCGCATCGGTGATGTTGACGCCCGGCAGGTTCGCCGCGAAGTAACCGGCGAGGGTGACGGGATGCTGCTTTTCGATGTCGCGTCCGCGCACGGTCTGCACATTTGCCGGTACGCGTTCGAGCGGCGTGCCGACACCCACGAGCGGTGTGGTGCCGATCACGATAATCGGCGGCAGTTCTTTCACGGCCGCTTCGGTGGCGGATGAAGCAGGAGCGGAGGGCGTGGCCTCCTGCGCCCAGGCTGCGACCGTGACGCTTGCGAGGGCGCCGCCAAAGCACAGACGCAGCGCAGCACGGGGTTTGAACCGATGCGCCCGGTATGGCTTGTGCGGCATGCTCGTCATCGTTGTCTCCTGCCGGTGCATTCGCTATCGTTGCCGGTATCGTGTTTCGTGTTTCATGCGGCTCGGGCGCTAGCGCGAGACACAGGCTCGGAACCGTACAGATAGCGTCGCACAGGGCGATCGCGAATGCCCCGGGAAGTTCTCCCGATCGTGCTGGGAAGCGTTCCCAAATGCCATTTCCGTTGCGCGCGCATGCAGTTGCATGCGGGTTCGATGAGTAGAATAGGTTTGTGATGTCACCCGATCCCCTCCCTCCCTCCGCTGCACGCAACGGCGCTTCGCCTCACTCGACGGTGCGGCGCGATCTGGCGTGCGTCGCGCTGATCACTGCTGTCGCGGCGGCGCTTTGCGCGATCTTCGATTTCGGCGAACTGTTCTATCGCTGGACGCGCAGTGCTGAACGCTTCCAGCTGGACGAACTGCCGCCCACATTATTCGTGCTGGCGAGCGGCCTCGCGTGGTTCGCGTGGCGGCGCTACCGCGAATCGCAACGCGAGTTGATTCGAGGCCGGGCGCTGGAAGAAGAAGCCGAACGGCTCCTCGCCGATAACCGCCGGCTTGCGAGTCAGGGCATCGATACGCAGGAAAACGAGCGGCGTCATCTTGCACGCGAACTGCACGACGAACTCGGGCAGTACCTGAACGCGATTTCACTCGACGCGGCCCGTATCCGCGATCTGTCGGCGAAGCGCGAACCGGAGATCCACCGGGTGTCGCTGACGCTGATGCAAAGCGCGCATCACGTGTATCGCGAGATCGGCGGCATGATCCGCAAGCTGCGTCCCATTGGACTCGATGAATTCGGCCTGCCGGGTGCACTGGAACATTGCGTCGAGGGCTGGCGCGAACGGCTGCCGGGCGCGTCGTTCACATTGACGGTAGAAGGGGATTTCTCCGCACTCACCGACGCGCAGAACATCACGCTCTACCGTCTGGTGCAGGAGGGGCTGACCAACGTCTCGAAGTTCGCGCGCAATGCACGGGTGGAGATCTATCTGGTGCGCACGGTGGGCGAGGCCGGCGAGATTGTCGTGACGATGGCCGACGACGGTCCGGGCGTCGATCTGTCGATTCCGCGCAAGGGCCTGGGCCTGATCGGCATGCGCGAGCGCGTCGAGGCGCTCGGCGGCGAGTTTCACATCGCGAGCCAGCCAGCAGGCGGCTTTCTGTTTTGCGCGCGTGTGCCCGCTCAGGCGAGCCGCGTTGAGCCGAATGGGCCAGGCGTTCCTGCGGGCGCAGCGGCGAATTCAGAAAAGTGAAGGCCGAGGCGGTTCGCCATCTGCGCGAGCTGCACGCCATTGTCCGCGCCGAATTTTTGCCGGATCACCGACTGGTGATTGGCAACCGTCTTCTGGCTCAAGCCCAGCCGTTCGGCGATGCTCGGCAGCGTGTAGCCCTGTACGAGCAGCCGCAGCACCTCGAATTCGCGGGCGGATAGCTGCCGTCCGGGCGGCCCTTCCTGGAACGTCGTACGCAACGCAAGCGCCTGCGAAACATCGGCGCTCAGATAACACACGCGTTTAGCCACCGACCTTACCGCTTCCACGAGCACATCCGGCGCGCTCGCCTTCGTCACATAACCGCGTGCGCCGGCATCGAGCGCGCGACGCACGAAAAGCGTCTCCTCATGCACGCTGAAGATCAGCACGTGCGCATCGGGTTCGCGTGCGAGCATGCGCCGCATCGCCTCGATGCCACTGGCGCCGGGCAGCGCAAGGTCCATCACGACGACATCCGGCTGCAACGCGCAGAAGCGCTGATAGGCCTGCGCGGCGTCGCCGGCCTCGCCCGCAACCTGCACATCGGGACTGAGTTCGAGCAGCCGGCGATAACCTTCGCGGACCACAGCGTGATCGTCCACCAGCAGGACGGAGATGGGGGCGGTCGTCATATGCGCTCTCCTCGACGGATCGGGCGGTCCGGTGGGGGGCCATCGCCTGCCAAAGCGGGTTGTCCTGCGGGTTGTCCCGCGAGCTGCCGTGAATTGGCGTCGTTGCGGAACAGCACGGGCTGTTCGTTCGTGCGATCGTCCGGCGCGCGCCTTGCCGCAGCACGCACGATCCGCACGACACGCTCGTGCTCCGGCGACTTGTCGCAGACGGGATCGGCGTTCGCCGGGTCGCCCGTCAGCAGATATGCCTGACATCGGCAACCGCCCAGGTCGCGCTCTTTTTCATCACAACTGCGGCAAGGCTCCTTCATCCAGCCAAAACCGCGAAAGCGGTTGAAGGCGTCGCTGTCGTACCAGATCTCGCGCAACGGCATTTCGGTGACAGCTGGAAACGTGAGACCCGGCAGCGAGCGCGCGGCATGACAGGGCAGTGCCACACCATCCGGCGCGATGCCGAGAAATACCGAGCCCCAGCCATTCATGCAGCGCTTCGGGCGCGTCTCGAAGTAGTCGGGCACAACAAAGTAAATCGTGCAGCGGTCGCCGATTTCTTTTCGATAGCGGTTCACGACCGCTTCGGCTTCCTGCAACTGCTCCGCGGTGGGCATCAATTGCGCGCGGTTCGTATGCGCCCAGCCGTAGTACTGCGTGTTCGCGAGTTCCAGGTATTCGGCGCCCATCGCGAGCGCCATGTCGATGATTTTATCGACGTGGGGTAGATTGAATCGATGCAGCACGCAGTTGAGCACCATTGGAAAGCCGTGCGACTTGATCGATGCGGCCACACGCTTCTTCAGATCGAACGTGCGCGTGCTGCTGAGGAAGTCATTGAGTTCCTGGGTCGAGTCCTGAAACGACAGCTGGATGTGATCGAGTCCCGCCGCCTTCAATGCATCGAGGCGCGCGTCGGTCAGACCGACGCCCGACGTGATCAGATTCGTATAGAAGCCGAGTTGCCGCGCTTCGCCGACCAGCACTTCGAGGTCGTCGCGCAATAACGGCTCACCACCGGAAAACCCGAGCTGCGCTGCGCCGAGCGCACGGGCCTGACGCAGCACATCGATCCACTGCGCGGTGTCGAGTTCGTTGTGGTGATCCGTGTAGTTCGTCGGGTTGTAGCAGAACACGCAGTGCAGCGGACAGCGATAGGTCAGCTCCGCCAGCAGCCACAGCGGCGGCGAGACCGCAGGTGCGCCCGCTTCGGATAGTGTTGCGGTCTGCGCGATCGTGTCGGGACGGGAAAGGTCGGTCATGCTGTCTATTCCAGCCAGCCACGCGTCTGCGCGTGGTCGACGAAGGTCTGCACTTCGGGTGCGAGGCCGGTTGCGTTGAACGCCTGCTCAAGGTCGGCGACGAGCGTCGGCAGATCACGCGTGCCGTCGCAACGCAGCAGGATCTGTGCGGCGCTCGGGTTGAGTTTCACCATGCCCTCGGGGTAAAGCAGCACGTGCGCATCCTGTGCCGGCTCCCATTGCAGGCGAAACAGTTTTTTCAGCCGCGGATGCCACGCGTTACCCGTGGCCTGCATGTCGTTCGCTGAGGAGGCGTTGTCGTTCATGTCGGGAAGGCCTTTTCGATGGCATCCAGCATGCTCCACAGGATGTCGAGCTTGAATTGCAGAATCTCCAGCGCACGTTCCTGCTGTTCGCGCGTCTTGAAGTAATCGAGCGTGACCGCAAGACCGTGCTCCACGTCGCGCTGCGCGAGCGAGATGCGCGAGCGGAAATACGTGAGGCCAGCGGGCTCGATCCACGGATAGTGTTCAGGCCACGTCGCGAGCCGGTCGCGATGAATCTGCGGCGCAAAGATTTCAGTCAGCGACGAACACACCGCTTCCTGCCACGGCGCGCGTCGCGCGAAATTCACGTATGCGTCCACCGCAAAACGCACGCCAGGTGTGACGTGTTCGAGCGACCAGAGTTCGTCGCGCGTGAGGCCGACTGCGTCGCCGAGACGTGCCCAGGTTTCGATACCGCCTTCGTCTTCGCCATAGCCGTCGTGATCGAGAATGCGCAGCACCCACCGCCGACGCGTTTCGCGATCCGGGCAGTTCGACATGATCGCGGCGTCTTTTAGCGGAATGTTGATCTGGTAGTAGAAGCGGTTCGCGACCCAGCCGCGAATCTGTTCATGCGAACAGCCGCCACCGTTCATCTTCACGTTGAACGGATGATGGATGTGATAACCCGCGCCTTTCGCGCGCAGCTGCGCTTCGAATTCCTCGCGCGACCAGGCGGGTTTCGCGTTGGCGTCGTGCGTGGCGTCAACGTTTCTGCTGGAAGGGAAGGGCACTGTATTCACGGGCAGGTCTCCATCAATCGGTTCACGTGTCATGCGTCAGAGTTCGAATGCCATGCCATCGAAGGCGACTTCGATGCCGTGTTCGGCCAGCACGCGACGCTCGGGTCCATCCTCGACAAGAATCGGATTCGTGTTGTTGATGTGGATCAGCACCTTGCGCACGTTGGGGGTAACGATCGAATCGAGCACGTCGATCATGCCGCCCGCGCCGCTCTGCGCGAGATGCCCCATGTCCGCAGCGGTTTTCTTCGAAAGACCGAGCTGGATCATTTCGTCATTGGTCCAGCAGGTGCCATCGATCAGCAGCAGATCGGCGCTACGCATCGCCGCCAGCACATGCGGCTCGATCGCGCCGAGGCCCGGCGCATAGAACGCGCGCTTGCCCGTTTGCAAATCGACGAAGGAGAGACCGATGTTGTCGCCAGGCTGCGGCGCCTCGCGATGCGGCGAATACGGCGGTGCCTTGCTCGACAGCGCGAGCGCTTCGATGCGTACACCGGGCAGCGCCGGAATCGAGAACCCGTCGCCTTCGAAAGGCACGCTGTGTCGCTCGACGCCGCAGTAATGCGACAGGATCGACGTCACCGGGAAACCCGTGCTCAGGTCCTGCCAGACGACATCGGTCGTATAGAGCGGCAACGGCGTATCGCGCTCGCGCAGCATCAGGAGGCCGGTGACGTGATCGATCTGCGCGTCCATCGTCAGCACCGCGGCGATGCCGCTGTCGCGTGCGCGGCGCGCCGGTTGCAGTTCACGATGCGCGGCAATCTGCGCGAGGATATCCGGCGACGCGTTGACGAGCAGCCAGTCCTCGCCATTCGCGCTGACGATGATCGACGACTGCGTGCGTGGCGTCGCCTTCAACGTGCCACGACGCACGCCGTCGCAATTGCGGCAGTTGCAGTTCCATTGCGGAAAGCCGCCGCCCGCCGACGAACCCAGTACGCGGATTTTCATCGGGCGCCTCCATGCTGCGGCAATGCACCTGAACGCATATAACGAGCCCTCATGGCAGCATCCTCGCAATCAATCCATCGCGGTCGATCAGCTGATGCTTGAGCACACCTGCGATATGCAGTGCAATCAGCGCGATCATGGTCCATGCGCAGATTCCATGAATGCCGAAGAAGAAGCTGCGCAGGCCTTTATCGTCCCAGCCCCACTCCGGTAGCAGGATGCCCCAGAAACGCGTGCCGTATGAATTGAACGATGAGCCGAGATAACCGCTTAGCGGCATCACGATCATCCCCACGTATAAAAGAACCTGCGTAATGCGCGCGGCGGCGCGTTGCCACGCTCGCATCGGCGGCAGGGCCGGTCGTCCGACGGCCCTGCGCACCCCCATGCGGATCAGCACCAGCAGGAAAACTGTCATCCCCAGCGACTTGTGGAAGTTGATCAGCGTCGCCTTGAAAGGCAGACCTTTCGGCAGGCCGACCATATACAGACCGACGCCCAGCATCGCGATGATGATGAGGCCGATCAGCCAGTGCAGCGCGATCAGCGACGGCGCAAAGCGCGGCCCGTGTGCACGGAGATTCCGTGTTGCACCTGGCGAATGCGCAGTGTTCATGCCTGCCTCCATTTGTTCTTCTTGGACGTCGCCTTGACGAACGCGTCGCCCACTTTCTGTTTGTTCCTGTCGCGCGTCGGGTGCTATCGGGTTTTACCCAGGGCCCGGCCGTTCCACCTGATCGTCGTCGACGCTACCGGACGATCAACAGTTCGCCCCTGCCATCCACCGCCAGATCGCCCGCATAGCGCCGCGGTAATGCTGCGCTGCGCAACGCCGTCGAAAACGGCGCGATCTCCTGCGCGAACGAACGCACCAGCAGTGACCAGAAAACATCGAAGCCGCGTCCGCCCTCGGTGAACGTCGGCGGCAGCTGCGCGGGCGTTTGCATCAGCAGCAGGGTCCCGCGCCGCATCCCATAACCGCAGTGCGCGCCCGTGTGCCCTGCAATGCCCACGGTACCCGCCACCATCCGCGACGCCGCGCATTCGCCCGCATCGCCGCCGACCAGCACGAGGCCGCGCCGCATGCGGTCGGCAAGGCGCGCGCCCGCATTACCATGGATCGTCAGCGTGCCGCCCGTCATGCCTTCCATGTCGCCCGGCAGCGCGCCCGCAGCGAAGTCGCCGCTGTGGCCCGTTACCGTCAGGCGCCCGCCGCTCATCTCGCAGCCGGTAAAGCGGCCCGCATCGCCTTCGATACGCACTAGGCCGCCGTTCATCCGGAACCCGGTGTAATCGCCGCACGAACCGTGCAAGGTCAGGGCGCCTTCCGCGAGATGCGCGCCGACATGGTCGAGCCAGCACGCGTCGCCTTCGATTTCCAGCGCGACGTGTTCGCTGTCCGCGCGCGCGAGGTCGAACAGATCGCCGACCACGCAGGTTTCGTTGCCGGCGGGCAACCGGATGCGGGCAACTTCCGCGACCGGCAACGCGGCGAGCGCCACGGGCAGCAGGCGCGCGGCATCGACCCGAAAACCCGGCGCGTGCTTTACGCGCAGCGTGGTCGTGGTCGCGCTCATGCGGGGCTCCGCCCGGCGGCCGTCGCCAGTTCGCGCAGATGAAAGTGATAGGGGCCGAGCTTGCCGCCGTAGTTGCCCGCCGAAATCCGCAGCACGCCGGCAGCGCGGCCGCGCGCGGTGGCGGCTGCGATGCCGGCCGCCATCGCCGCGCCGACGTCGCTGTCGGTCAGGCCGTCGATCACGATCTCCATCACGCAACCCACTTCCGCCGTCAGCTCGCTTTTTTTCGCGAGGCCGGTGAGGGTGGGGCAGAACGCGTCGTTGGTCGATGCCGTTGCGCCCGCGTATTTCGAGCCGATCTTCGAGCCGGAGCGCACCACGCCACCTGGAAACGGCATGATCACGTTCGGCAGCGCCCGCATCGCGGCGGCGGCGGCTTCGGCGGCGGCGAGCGCGGTGTCGATGTCAGTGCCGAGCAGCAGCAGATTGCCGCCGCCGACCGCCTTCACCGTCACCGTCGTTTCCTCGCAGACGAACTCGCCATCCATCACCGGCACGCGCCAGTAGCGCGTGTTGCCGATCATCTTCGAAATCTGCCAGCCGTCGCCGAAGAAACGCAGATTCTTGCCGAGCGCAGCGGCGTCCGAGAGCGGCGCGCGGCTCGTAGCGGGGTCGATGCCGCTATAGATCGCGGTAGTCGGGCACGTCAGCACACACTGGCCGACGCGCCGTTCAATCTGTTTTGCCAGTTCCTTCGACGACACCGCGAACAGCAGCACCGCGATACCGGGCCGTCCGTCCGGCGTTTCGCCGCCGGTCAGTTCACGCTCGATGGCGGCCTCGCAGCCGCATCCGATCACTGAAGTTGCGAATCCGGTCAGCGATTGTGCTGCGTACTTCGCCCAGACCGCAGTGTGCGCGGTGATGACCAGCCGCGTCGCCTTCATCGGGAACGCTTCCGCGAAGGTGTCGTCGATCAGGGTGCCGTTGATCTCCATGGGCGTTGAGGTCGAAGCGGTCGTCATGGGTTCACCGCCGTCAGGCATTCGACAGGCAGCAGGCGGCCACCGCGACAGCACGCGCAGATTTCGTCGTCGCTGATCGCGGCGTGCGCGAAATTGCCGACGAGGTTCGCGTCGCTATACGCGCGCAGCGTCTTTTCGATGCCGCGATCGAATTCGGGCGACACGTAGTGAATGCCGCCTGTCGGTGTAGCCACTAACGTGCCGTCGCGCGCGACAATCTGGCCGTCCTTGAACACATAGGCGGGCGACGAAAACATCCGCTCGCGATCCGCCGCGTCGCGATAGACGGCGATATCCGCCGCCGCGCCTTCGCCCAGATGGCCGCGATCCTTCAGGCCCAGCAGACGCGCCGGACCGGCCCGCGTGATGATCGCGATTTCGTAGAGCGACAGTTCGCGTGTGAGCTCGGGCAGTGAACTCGCCACCTGCGCCTCAGGATGCAGCTTTGCGATCTGTTCGTCGCGAAAGCCTTTATCCATCAGAAGCCGGATCAGATGAGGGTAGCTCGTGAACGGGCCGCCGTTCGGATGGTCGGTGGTCATCGAAACGCGCCACGGGTCGTCGATCAGGAGAAAGATCTCCAGCCCGATGATCCATTGCAGTGCATTCACATAACTCTGCTCGCGATAGCGGAACGGCACGATGCCGCAGCCCGCATCGCATTCGATATCGCCGACGATCCACTTGCGCGGTGAAGCGAGCGGCGCGTTTTTGAACTGCATCATCGTGTCGCCGGAAGCGGTGACGGTCTGCCCGAAAATGATCTGACCCACGTCGATCGATACGTTGGGGCGCGCGTTCACGGCTTCTGCGATGGCACGTGCGCCGGAGGAAAACCTGCGCGGGCCTTCGATGCCATAGCTGTGGAACTGGATGTGCGTCAGGTGGATGGGCAGGCCGTCGGCGGCGTCCATCGTGGCGATCGTGGAAGCGATATTGCCCGGCACGCCGAGATTGCTCGCATGCACATGCAGCGGATGCGGCACGCGCAGTTCGGTCAACGCGCGCGACAGGGTGCGCAGCACGTCGCGCGGCGTGATGCCATAGTGCACGTGCGCTTCGTCGACATCGAGCGAGCGCTGGTTGAACTTGAACGCCGAGATGCCGCCCGGATTCACCACTTTCACGCCGAGCGCCTTGCTCGCGTGCAAGGTCCAGCCGACGTAATCGCGCAGACGCTCGAAATCATCGCGCGCGGCGAGCATTTGCAGCAGCAGTTCATCGTTGCCGAGCATCACGTAGGCACCGTGATCGATGATCGGCGTGTCGCCCATTTCCAGATGCGTGTGACGCGCATTCGAAGGCATCATCGCCGGCTCGAACGCTGCGGTGTAGCCCATTTCAGCGTATCGATAGCCCGTCGCGAGCGTGCCTGGTGCGCAAACGCCGCACGACGGCATGCGCAGATAGCGGCCCTCGGTGTCCGTTGCCGATTCGTAACCGGCATCGCGGATCGGGTCGTTGCGATGATCTTCCGGCAGCAGCAGTCGCGACAGGTTCGTTTTGCCGCCGCCGATGTGTGAGTGCAGATCGATGCCGCCCGCCATCACGATCATGCCGGTGGCGTCGTAATCGTGATCGACCGTCGCGCCGGAAGTGGGTTGCGCGACGATGCGGCCGTCGCGGATATAGAGGTCGCGTCGTTCGCCGTCGACGCCGTTCGCCGGATCGTAGACGATGCCGCCGGTTAGCCGCGTGAGGCTCATGGCGCGCTCCGCTTGACGTCGTTCAGGCCTTCCGCAAGACGCGCGGCGATCGTGGCGACTGTCGGCAGACCGGCGTCGCGGGCGGCGAAGAGCGGCACGACGACGGTGCTGTCGGTGCGGAACAGGTGGCCGCCGCTGTCGATGCCTGGCGTCGCCACAGGAACAAAGACCGTCGGTCCGCGACGGGCGCTGCCGACTGTTGCGGCCGTTGCTGGATGGCCCAGCACGATGGCGGGTACATCGGGATCGAGCGTGTCCGGCAGCGGCTGCGGTGAAAAGCTCGATATCCACAGCAACGCGTCGATCTCCCGATCTGCGAGCAGCGACCCGGTGCGAAAGCGCGTGGGGTCGTATTCGAGCGACGGCTGTTCCGCGAGACGTCCCGGCATCCCGACGCGTATGCGCAAGGGGAAGCCCGATAGCCACGTGATCGTCTGATTGACGCTCAGCGCGCCATCGTCGCCGCCGAGCGGCAGGCCGCCGGCGCGCGAGGTCCGGTTAACGGCCTTGATGATGCGGTTCAGCGCTTCGATGAGCAACGCAGCATGCGGCCCGGGCAACGCGCCGGGTTCATACACGAACACGGTGTAACGCGCGGCGTGAATGGCTTCGTTGAGCGTCGCCAGTTCGCGCGCGGTGCCGCTGCCGTCGTGTAGCGCTTCGACGCTGCGGCCCTCCAGCAATGCTGACCATAGCGCGAGCAGGTCGAACAGATCCGCATTGCCGAGGACGGATGCGCTGACATGATCGCCCGTGTTCACCGCTGGATCGATTTCACAGGCGACGAATTTCAGCGTGCGTGCCGGGACGTCGCTGTCCGTCGCGCCGAACGCGCGCTCGTAAAAGCGCGGATATCGGGCGGACGGCTGG
The DNA here is from genome assembly GCF_050436565.1 of Paraburkholderia sp. GAS42. NCBI lineage: Bacteria > Pseudomonadati > Pseudomonadota > Betaproteobacteria > Burkholderiales > Burkholderiaceae > Paraburkholderia > Paraburkholderia sp. GAS42. Next base: position 59,042 of record NZ_JBNDML010000003.1, read on the forward strand.
CACGCGAACACCACAACCAGATCAGCGCGTGCCCGTACTTCGGAGAGTGTCGTAAAGAACGCGCCGCGATCCTGCAGCGCAAGCGTCGACGCCACGAGTGCGTCGCCATGCAGATGATCGACGATCGCGCCGCACCCGGCAGCGAGTGCATATAGCGCCCGTGCGCCCGCGATATCGGTGGCCATGCCGCCGAACAGCGGCCTGCGCGCACCCGACAGAATATCGACGGCACGCGCGAGCGCAGTGTCGAGGTCGGTTTCCTGTCCATCGATCGACGCCTTGCAGCTCGCGTCGGCTGCGCCGTACAGCGTGAGCGCCCCGGCAAGCCGGGGACAATGGGTGGCGGGCGCGCTCAGGCTGCCGTCGCTGTTCACGCCTGCCGTGATGTCATCGCAGAGCAGCGGGCAGAAAGGGCAGGTCCAGTCGGACGTGACGGACGCGGACGCGCCCGTCTGGCCGGCACTCGACGGATGGGTGGACGAACGGTGCATGGTGGCGTTTTCAGCAAGGACCGTGCCGGTTTGCGTGCGCTGCGGCGCCGCATGCGGTTCGCAGTATCGCGTGTCGAACGGATCCGCGCGAGATGCGGATCACGGGCCGTTCACATTTCGGCATCGACGATCGTCTGCCGTAACGTGCCCTGTGCAAGGGCGCGCAGAAGCAGCACGTCCGCACAGCACAGTATGTGCTTCGTTCTGAAACACTGTGTCACCCGATTGCTGCGCGCTGCAACACCCCGCCTTGCCAACGCATTACACCTGGATTGTTCCGTGCCCGCGTGGCACGGATATTGTGTCGTGCAGAGGCGCTGGGCCCAGAGCGGCGTGACGCGCGGATCTACGCGCCATACACGCCCCGGATCTCACCTGCATGGATGACCTCCCGTGACCAAGCTATTTGTGTACGAGTACCTGACCGGCGGCGGCATCGATCCGGACCTGGCCGGCGAGGGGAGTCTCGCTGACCTGAGCGCGCTGATCGTCGAAGGCCGCGCAATGCGCGATGCGCTTGTCGCCGATCTGCGCGAACTCGAAGGCGTGCACGTGACGTTCGCGAGTTCGCGCTTCGAGCACATCGATGCGTCAGTCGCGCATTGCCGCGCGGCGCCTGGCGAAACCATGAGCCACTTTGTTGCGCGTGTGGCCCGCGAGCACGATTACGCGTGGGTGATCGCGCCGGAATGCGATGGCTTGCTGCGTCAGTTGCACGATGCCGTGGGCGCGGCGCGCTGGCTTGGCTGCACGGAGCAGGCGATCGACATCGCGTCGAGCAAGCGCGCGACGGCGGCCTGTCTCGCGGCGCATGGCATCGCTGTGACACCCGCGTTCGCCCCTGAACACGAACACGCTGCGCCATCGGAAGGAAGCGGCTGGGTCGTCAAGCCGGATGACGGCGCGGGTGGCCTCGATACGTTTCTCTTCGACCGCTTCGACGACGCCTGCGCCGAATATCACGCACGCGTCGCATCCGGGCGCAACCCGGTGCTTCAGGCGTGGGTCGAGGGCGAACCGCTCAGCCTCTCGCTGATCTGCGGCGAGGACCGTGCCGAACTCATCAGCATCAACCGGCAGCAGATCGGCATACCCGATATGCCTTCACCCGGTCACGCTGAACGCGTGATCGAGTTCAGCGGCGTACAGGTCGACCAGATCGATCGTCGAGGCGAGCAGGGTCGTGCACTCGATGCGCTGGCGCAACGTGTTGTCGCCGCGTTGCCGGGCTTGCGTGGCTTCGTGGGGATCGACCTCGTGTGGCATCCGCAGCGCGGTCCTGTCGTGATTGAGGTTAATCCGCGTCTGACGGCGGCCTATGCGGGGCTGTCGGCGCGGCTCGGGCGCAATCTCGCGGGCTGGCTGCTGGAATCGCATGGCGTGACGGTGAGGTCTGCCGGCGTTGACGCGGCGTCCGTTTCGGCGCGCCATGCCGGGATGGGCGAGCGCAGGGTCGCGTCATGAACGGCGTGCACATCCCTTCGCCCGTTCACGCGCCGACCTTTGGCTGGGATGTAGGCGGCGCGCACGTGAAGGTGTCGATGATCGACACATCGGGTGCGTTGTGCGATGTCGCGCAATGGGCGTGTCCGCTGTGGCAGGGGCTCGATCACCTGGAGCGCGCGATCGATCACGTTTTCACACGCTGGCCCGACGCGGGCGCTGCTGCTGCGCAGCACGCATTGACGATGACGGGCGAAATGGTCGATCTGTTCGCCGATCGCGCAACCGGCGTACGTGCATTGACCCGCGCGCTCGCGGCACGTCTCGGCCCGCAGACGCGCTTTTTTGCAGGCGCCGAGGGCTGGCTGGACGCCGCCGCCTGCGCGGGCCAGTGGCGCGCGGTGGCCTCGGCGAACTGGCTGGCGACGGCGCAATGGCTCGCGACGCGCGTGCCCGACGCAGTACTCATCGATATCGGCAGCACGACCACGGACATCATTCCTGTCGTCGGCGGCCGGGTGGCGGCGCAAGGCGCAAACGATGCCGCGCGGCTCGTCAGCGGTGAACTGGTCTATCAGGGCGTGGTGCGCACGCCGCTATGCGGCGTCGCGCACCAGATCCTGTTTCGCGACCAGACGACAAACGTCATGAACGAATGGTTTGCTACCACCGCCGACGTCTACCGGTTGACGGGTGAACTGTGGCCCGCGCACGACCAGCACCCGAGCGCGGATAACGGCCCGAAGACCGAAGCGGCCAGCCGCGTGCGGATCGCGAGGATGATCGGCCGTGACGCCGCCGACGCCACCGAAACCGAATGGCGGCGCTTCGCGCAGCGCTGGCGTCACGAGCAGCTCTCGACCATCGCGACGAACCTCGCGCGCGTGCGGGTTGCGCACCCGGCCCTGGCGGCAGCGCCACTCGTCGGCGCGGGATGCGGACGTTTTCTCGCGACGGCGCTCGCGCAGCAGGACGGGCGCGGATATATCGATTTCGCCGTGCTGGCCGGCGTGCCGCCTGCGAACGCTGAACTGGCCGAATGGGTCGCGACGTGCGCGCCGAGCGTCGCGGTAGCACTGCTGGCGCACTCGGGGGCGCGCGTGGAGGCCGCCCAGACTGCGTGAAACGGGATTGCGGGACACAACACGGAGCGCGTCGGCCCGAAGCAGAAAAGGAGCCGTCGATGGCGTCAACCTGGAGCGAGGGTATCGGTCATGTGGGTGGTGAAAATCGGCGGAAGCCTCAGTCACGACCCGCTGCTGCGCGAATGGTTGACGCAGCTCTGGGAGCTCGGCGGCGGGCGCGTGGTGATCGTGCCGGGCGGCGGCGATTTCGCCGACCAGGTCCGCCAGTATCAGAGCGAGTGGCACTTCGACGACCTCGCGGCTCACAACATGTGCCTTCTGGCGATGACACAATACGCGATCCTGATGCAGGGCGTTTTGCCCGAACTGGTCCTGGCCGCCAACGAGGAGCGCATCCGCCGCGCGCTGCGTGACGGGCAGGTCGCCGTGTGGGTGCCGACCGGCCTGATGCGCGACACGCCCGACGCGACGACCAACTGGGACACCACATCGGACAGCCTCGCCGCGTGGCTTTCGACGACGCTCAACGCCGAGCGCCTGATCGTCGTGAAATCGTGTGAGGTGGAGGCGGGCACGCCTTTGGCCTCGCTGAGCCTGGATGGCGTGCTCGACGCGCGCTTCGTGAACTACGTCAGCGACGCAAACTATGTCGTCGAGCTGTTGAACCGGCGCGATGTGGCGCTGATGCGCGACCGGTTACTGCACGTACCGGCCGCGTAGGCAGAGCAATGTTCAGCGGTCTGCGGGGCTTGACGCGCGTTGTCACATCACATGCGTTTCGCGCGGCGCATGATGCAGCGCCTCGGCCCACCGCGCGACGTAGCCGGGATCGAGCCGGGCCGAGCGTCCTTCGGCACACAAGGCCGTGCGAAAACCCGCGATATCCGGCTTGAGCGCGTGAATCTGCGCGAGCTGCGCCCAGCCGAGCGAACCTGCGACGCCCGTCATTGCGCCGCGCGCGGCGATCACGGAAAGGCAGCGCGCCAGCGTCGCCATGTCGACGCGGTCGAATAGCGTGCGGCCGTCCTTGCTCGCCGTATCGAACACGATGCCCGCGAAGCCCAGCCCGGCCGCATAGTCGGAGAGCGCCGCATCGACGCCTTCATCGCAGAGCAGCACTGGCACCACCGTCGCGGGCAGGCTCGCAAGATGCGCAAGGCACGCGCGCGCCGACGATCCCGCCGTGACGCCTACCTTCACATAATCGACGCCGGTGTCGCTCACGCCAATCACGCGTGCGGCGATGTCGTCGAGCGCGTCGTTCGGCACGTCGCCGATCGCCGCGCTGATCGGCTTCACCGGATAGTGCGCGCGCAGTGCCCGCACGATGCGCGCAATTTCGTCGACCGGTACGCCACCGAGCGCGCCATCGCGCGGTTCTTTCAGATCGATGAGTTCGGCGCCGGCCTGCGCGGCGTCGAATGCTTCGTCATAGGAGCGGACGCTCGCGAGCAGTGCGGTCATGGAAGTCTCCAGAAAAGGGCGGCTTTGCTGCAACGCGTCAGGCGGCGCGTGACGTATTCGATGACGGGTTCGGCGACGGGTCCGACGAGGCTTTCGATGATGCAGCCGGCGACGTGCCCGCCTGTGCGCGATAACGCGCGATTGCGTCCATCAGCCAGCCCCACGCGACGCGTTCAGCGTCGCCCGCGGTTTTGTCGATGGCGATCTTCAGATAGGCGACTTCGTTGTCCACTTTCGCGGCAGGCAGCATGAAAAGCCGGCTGACGAGAATCGCGCCTTCAACGACTGCTGCCTGGGCGCGATTGAAGCCGGGAAACGGCGCGTGCATTTCCTGGTGCACGCAACGCATGTGCAACGCAGGGCGCTCGCCATCGTCGCGCACTTCGTCGAGTTCGAGTTCCGTGTGCGCAAGCGCGCCGTCGAGTCGCACGCTTGCCACGCGCGTAGCGGGCGATGTGGGCCAGTCAAACGCATAGCCTGTGACGCAGCCGGCGAAGACGCGCACGTCGTTCGTGAAATTGATGACAGCGGCGCGGGTGGCGAGGATGTTGTCGAGCGTGGTGGAAGGTCTGAACGGCGCGAGGATTGCGCGTCCATTTTCAAAACGCACACCCATCGGCGCAATGTGAGGCCGGCCGTCGCGCGCCACAGTCGTAACGATCGTTTCGTAAATCATGGCGAGGAACGCTGAACGTTGCGGCGTACTACGAGCCGGCGGGGTTGCCAGCGCTCTGCTGGCTGGAGCATTGCCGCACGGCAGCCGCGCGAAGGCGGCGCGTGCGGGATTAACGGGTTGCGATATACATCGTGATTTCGAAACCAAAACGCATATCGGTGTAACTCGGTGTCGTCCACTGCATAGTCATCCTCCAAGGTTGGTTGGGGCTTTCGCCGCCGACACATCGAGCCGCGCCGGAACGGATCAGCACCGGAAATCACGCAAGCGCCGTGCCAGAAGCAGCACAGTGAAGCGGACACTGGAACCTCGCTGCGAACGCCACGGGTTGCACGGATTACTGTCGCAGAAACGCAGCAAAGTGTTTCACCATCATACGAGTTTCTGGCAGTTGTGCACGCACTGATCTCAACGTGAGCCAAAGAATCGCTTAGGGATGGCAAAGAAATTCGTGAATTCCCTTCGACGAGGGGCGCGCCTACATTGCGGACATGGACGCAGGCTGACAGCCGCCGCCCCTTCTGCTTCGCCTGGCGCGTATCCAACCACCGAGGACATTTCATGAACGACTTCAGCAAGGCCGCCATCGAGCCCGCATCGCACGAACGCAATAGAGCGGATCCGCGTTCCCGCTATGCGGCCGGTGTCATGAAGTATCGCGAGATGGGCTACTGGCAACCGGATTACACACCGAAAGATACCGACGTTATCGCGCTCTTTCGCATTACGCCGCAACCGGGTGTCGAACCGGAAGAAGCCGCGGCCGCTGTGGCCGGCGAATCGTCGACGGCGACATGGACAGTCGTCTGGACCGACCGGCTTACTGCGTGCGACATGTATCGCGCGAAAGCGTATCGGGTCGAACCGGTGCCTGCGTCGAGCGCAGCGGAGCCGCAGTTCTTCGCTTATATCGCTTACGAACTCGATCTGTTCGAGGAAGGCTCGGTCGCGAATCTCACTGCATCGATCATCGGCAATGTGTTCGGCTTCAAGCCGCTGAAAGCGTTGAGGCTCGAAGACATGCGCATTCCGGTGGCCTATCTGAAGACGTTTCAGGGACCGCCGACGGGCATCGTCGTCGAGCGCGAGCGGCTCGACAAGTACGGGCGTCCGCTGCTTGGCGCGACCGTCAAGCCGAAGCTTGGGCTGTCGGGCAAAAACTACGGGCGCGTCGTTTACGAAGGGCTTAAAGGCGGGCTCGATTTTCTGAAAGATGACGAGAACATCAACTCGCAGGCCTTCATGCACTGGCGCGACCGGTTTCTGTTCTCGATGGAAGCGGTGAACCGCGCGCAGGCCGAAACCGGCGAAGTGAAGGGCCATTACCTGAACGTGACGGCCGGCACGATGGAAGACATGTACGAACGCGCTGAATTCGCGAAGCAGCTGGGCTCGTGCATCGTGATGATCGACCTGGTGATCGGCTGGACGGCGATCCAGTCGATGTCGAAATGGGCACGCAGGAACGACATGATCCTGCATCTGCATCGCGCGGGGCATGGCACGTACACGCGCCAACGCAATCATGGCATCTCGTTTCGCGTGATCGCGAAGTGGCTGCGCATGGCGGGCGTGGATCATGCTCACGCGGGTACGGCGGTCGGCAAGCTCGAAGGCGATCCGCTTTCCGTGCAGGGCTATTACAACGTGTGCCGTGCGTCGCATAACGAGGTCGATCTGTCGCGCGGGATTTTCTTCGACCAGCCCTGGGCCGGTTTGCGCAAGGTGATGCCGGTGGCGTCGGGCGGCATTCACGCGGGACAGATGCACCAGTTGATCGATCTGTTTGGCGACGACGCGATTCTTCAGTTCGGCGGCGGCACGATCGGGCATCCAGCGGGCATTCAGGCGGGCGCGGTGGCGAATCGCGTGGCGCTCGAAGCGATCGTGAAAGCGCGCAATGAAGGGCGCGACATCGTCAACGAAGGGCCGGAACTGCTCGAAGCCGCCGCGCGCTGGTGCACGCCGCTCAAGCAGGCGCTCGATACGTGGCGCGACGTGACGTTCAACTATGCGTCGACCGATACACCCGATTTCGCTGCTACGCCGACTGCGGCTTAAGCATCACTCATCGCTGGTTCGAACGAAGAGGTCCACCATGCGCATCACTCAAGGCACATTCTCATTTCTGCCGGAATTGACCGACGAGGAAATCGGCCTGCAGATCGACTACGCATTACGCGAGGGTTGGGCATGCTCCGTCGAATACACCGACGACCCGCATCCGCGCAACACGTACTGGGAAATGTGGGGCTTGCCGATGTTCGATCTTCACGACGCCGCGGGCGTGTTGCAGGAGGTGAACGCGTGCCGCAAATCGTATCCGCAGCACTACATCAAGATCAACGCGTTCGATTCGGTGCGCGGCTTCGAGACGATGCGCATGTCGTTCATCGTCAACCGGCCGGCGGTTGAGCCGGGCTTCCGTCTCGATCGACAGGAAGCGCAGGGGCGGGTGCAGCGCTACAGCATGAGGAGCTACGCGTCGGATCGTCCTTCGGGCGAGCGCTACGTGGATTCGCAGTGAATTTCGACGCGTGCATGCAACAGGGAGATCACCGATGACCGTCGAAGCTGAACTCGATCTGCCGGCTGCGGTGGCCAATGAGGTGGGCAATGAGGCGCCCAATGAGCTGCCTCGCACCAGCCCGCCAGCAACGCATGCCACGGTCGACCTTGTTGGTCTCTTTCGCGATTCGGGCATCGGCGACGTGCTCGCCGAACTCGATCGGGATCTGGTCGGGCTTGTGCCGGTGAAAACCCGCATTCGCGAGATTGCCGCGCATCTGCTGGTCGAACGTGCGCGCGAAACGCTTGGCATCGCAAGCGGTGCGCCGACACTGCATATGTGTTTCTCCGGCAATCCGGGCACCGGCAAGACAACTGTTGCGCTGCGCATGGCCGAAGTGTTGCATCGTCTCGGCTATATTCGCCGCAATCATCTGGTTTCGGTAACGCGCGACGATCTCGTCGGCCAGTACATTGGCCATACCGCGCCTAAAACGCGTGACGTGCTCAAGCGCGCAATGGGCGGCGTGCTGTTCATCGACGAAGCGTACTACCTGTATCGCCCCGAAAACGAGCGCGACTACGGTCAGGAAGCTATCGAGATCCTGCTGCAGACGATGGAAAACCAGCGTGGCGACCTCGTGGTGATTCTCGCGGGCTATGAATCGCGAATGGAGACCTTCTTTCAGAGCAATCCCGGTTTCCGGTCGCGGATTGCGCATCACATTACGTTTCCCGACTACGACGCCGCGGAACTGCTCGACATCGCCGAACGCATGCTGGCGACGATGCATTACCGCCTCGACGGCGCGTCACGCCTTGCCTTCAGCGAATACCTGGATCGCCGCATTCATCAGCCGAACTTCGCAAACGCGCGCTCGGTGCGCAATGCGCTGGACCGATCGCGACTGCGTCAGGCGAACCGTCTCTTTGCGGATGCGCTCAAAGGGGGCGCGCCCGCGGATGCCGTTGCGCTAACGCTGCTAACCGCCGCGGATATCCGCGCAAGCCGCGTATTTAACGGAGCAGTGCACGCACCGCCCGAGCCGACCTGATTCGTTTCCCGAGGAGATTGCCATGCAGGACGGACGCACCACGCTTTCGAAGTTCCTCATCGACACGCTCGACCGCAAGCCATCTCTTGTATCGGCGGCGGGCCTGTCGGCGTTGTTGATCGATGTTGCGGCATCGATCAAGACGATCTCCGCAGCACTCACCAAAGGCGCGCTAGGCGGAAACTACGGCTCGGCGGAAACCGTCAACACGCATGGCGAGGAACAGAAGAAGCTCGACCTCACCACTAACGACATCTTCCTGCAGCACTGCGAGTGGGACGGTTTGCTCGCGGGCATGGTGTCGGAGGAAATGGAAGAGGTCTACGCGATTCCAGAAGCGTATCCGCGCGGCGAGTATCTGCTCGCGTTCGATCCACTCGATGGTTCATCGAATATCGACATCAACGGTGTGGTGGGGTCGATTTTTTCCGTGCTGCGGGTTAAAGACGGACGACGCGACGCCTTGATAACCGGGAGCGAATTCCTGCGCCCCGGCTATGAACAGGTCGCAGCGGGCTATGCGATCTACGGACCCTCGACGATGCTGGTGCTTTCCGTTGGCAACGGCACGCATGGCTTCACGCTGGAACGTGACGTCGGCAACTTCGTCCTGACGCATTCCGATATCCGCATTCCCGAAGATACCTGCGAGTTCGCGATCAACGCATCGAACGAACGTTTCTGGGAGCCACCCGTGCGTCGTTATGTACAGGAGTGCAAGGACGGCCGCAGCGGTTGCCGCACGCGCGATTTCAACATGCGCTGGATTGCATCGATGGTCGCGGAGGTGCATCGCATTCTGATGCGTGGCGGTGTTTTCATGTATCCGCGCGATTTCAAAACGCCCGCGATGGAAGGGCGGCTGCGTTTGCTGTATGAAGCCAGCCCGATGAGTTTTCTCGTCGAGCAGGCGGGCGGGCAGGCCATCACCGGACGCGAGCGGATTCTCGATGTCGTCCCGCAGAAACTGCATCAGCGCGTGCCGGTGATTCTCGGCTCGAAGAACGAAGTGGCGCGCATTGGCCGCTATCACAGCGAATACGATCGCGGCGAAGACAAGCCATTCACGTCGCCGCTCTTCAACGAACGCTCGCTGTTTCTGCCGGAAACGCCTGCATAACGCGTTCTTCAACGGGCTTGAGCATCATACGGGCAGATAGCAGACTCAGGGAGACGCGCATGTCAGTCAGACACCCGATCATTGCCGTGACCGGTTCGAGCGGCGCAGGCACGACCACGGTCATGAAGAGCTTCACGCATATTTTCCGGAGGGAGCGCATCAATGCACAGATCGTTGAGGGCGATGCGTTTCATCGCTATGACCGCAAAGGCATGCGCGAAGCGCTCAAGCAAAGCGAGCGCGACGGTGAGCTCAATTTCAGTCACTTCGGTCCAGCGGCTAACCTGCTCGAAGAACTCGAACAGCTGTTCGCGAGTTACGGCGAGGCGGGTAACGGCAAGTTCCGCCGCTACGTTCACGACGACGCGGAAGCGGCGGCATGCAATCAGGACGCGGGTACCTTCACGCCGTGGATGGATGTTCCCGAGAAAACGGACCTGATGTTCTACGAAGGCCTGCACGGCGCGGCGGTTACGGAGAAAGTCGACGTCGCGCGGCATGCGGACCTGCTGGTCGGCGTTGTGCCGATCATCAACCTCGAATGGATCCAGAAGCTGCATCGCGACCAGACGATGCGCGGCTATTCGCACGAAGCGGTCGTCGACACGATCCTGCGGCGCATGCCGGATTACGTGAACTACATCTGTCCGCAGTTTTCGCGCACACACGTGAATTTTCAGCGCGTGCCGACCGTCGATACGTCGAATCCCTTTACTGCACGTGAGATTCCGAACGCCGACGAAAGCTTTGTCGTGATCCGTTTCGCGCGGCCTAAAGGCATCGACTTTCCGTATCTGCTAACGATGCTGCACGACTCGTTTATGTCACGCCCGAATGTGATCGTCGTGCCCGGCGGCAAGATGGGGCTTGCGATGCAGCTTATTTTCACGCCGATGATCCTGCAGCTGATCGATCGCCGCGCGCGCGCCTGACGAACCCGTTTCCGATCGACCTCAAGGAGTCTGTGATGGCTTTCATCGCCTTGCGTCAACTGCTGGATCACGCCGCGGAGCACAGCTACGGCGTGCCCGCATTCAACGTCAACAACATGGAGCAGATTCAGGCGATCATGCAGGCCGCCGATGCGACCCGCAGCCCGGTGATCCTGCAGGCGTCGGCAGGCGCGCGCAAATACGCGGGAGAGCCGTACCTGCGCCATCTCGTGCTGGCCGCGATCGAAGCGCATCCGGATCTGCCCGTCGTGCTGCATCAGGATCATGGGGCGAGTCCGTCGGTATGCCAGCAGGCGATCCGTTCTGGATTTACCTCGGTGATGATGGACGGCTCGCTGTTGCCGGACCAGAAAACGCCGGCCGCGTATGAGTACAACGTCGAGGTGAGCCGCCGCGTGGTGGAGGCGGCGCATGCGGTCGGCGTGTCGGTCGAAGGCGAGCTCGGCTGTCTCGGTTCGCTTGAAACCGGTGAGGCTGGCGAAGAAGATGGCGTAGGCGCGCAAGGCAAACTCACGCGCGAGGACCTGCTGACCGATCCGGAACAGGCGCACGCGTTTGTGGAAGCAACCGGTGTTGACGCTCTCGCCATTGCGATTGGCACGTCGCACGGCGCGTACAAGTTCAGTCGTCAGCCGACCGGCGATATTCTCGCGATCGACCGCATCGTCGAGATTCACAAGCGGCTGCCGGACACGCATCTGGTGATGCATGGGTCGTCGTCGGTGCCGCAGGAATGGCTCGCGACGATCCGCGAATACGGCGGCGACATTCCCGCGACATGGGGCGTGCCCGTCGAAGAGATCCAGCGTGGCATCGCAAACGGTGTCCGAAAGGTGAATATCGACACGGATATCCGTCTCGCGATGACGGGTGCAATGCGCCGGGCGCTGGCATCGGCACGCACGGAATTCGATCCACGGCACGCGTTGAAAGCGGCGACCGTGGCGGCACGTGAGCTCTGCATTGAACGCTTTCAGGCGTTCGGTTGTGCGGGGCAGGCGGATCGCATCAAGCCGCTGACACTCGATGCAATGGCGCGGCGGTATCACTGAGCGCGCCAGCCAGCAGACGCTTTCATGTTTTTCACGAGGAGGGTGCGCCAGATGCGTGATGAACTTGCCGGCGTGAACGAATTCGCGGCTGGGCGTATGCTGGCGGATCAAGACGGCGGCTATTGAAGTCGCCGGTTTCAGGAGCGCACGATGGCTACCGAATCTCCCGCTGGTGAACTGGGCACACAGGCGCCCGCGTTTTCCCTGCCCGCTACCGACGGACGCACGCTTTCACTCGACGACGTTCGCGGCGAGCGCGGCCTCGTGGTGGTGTTCATGTGCAACCACTGTCCGTATGTGCGGGGTGCGCTGCCGCATCTTGTACGGGACGCACGCGAGCTGGCTGAGATCGGCGTCAACGTGGTCGGAATCAGTTCGAACGACGGGTTGACCTATCCGGAAGATTCGTTTGAGCACATGGTGGAATTCGCAGCGGAATGGAAGCTTCCGTTTCCTTACCTGTACGACGAAACCCAGCAGATTGCGCACGCATACGACGCGGTGTGTACGCCCGAATGCTACGGCTTTGATGCGGACCTGACGCTGCGCTATCGCGGGCGAGTCGACGCGTCGCGGAGCGCGCCCGTCCCTGATGCCCGACGCGATCTGTTCGAGGCGATGCGGCAAATCGCAAAAGTGGGCGTCGTATCGGATCAACAGTATCCGGCGATGGGCTGTTCGATCAAATGGAAAATGGCGCCATGACCTTCACCGTTTCTTAAGCGTCACGCCCGGCGCGTGCCAAGCGCTCAGATCTTCTTCAGGGCGGTCAACCTCGCAGCCCCAGTCCAGCGCCGTGTCCTGATCAAAGCGCTTTCCCAGTTGCCACGCAATTTCCGCGCGCGCCAGCTGCACGCCCATATAAAACGCGTGACCGCCGTCGGCTTCGAGCTTAAGCCCTGGGTAAAGCGCATACGGATCTTGAGCCGTTTGATGCCCGTCCCGGTTATAGACGTGAATGCCATCCGCCGCGACCTGTACACGAAAATTCGGATCGCGCACCGCGCTCGCCACCTCGTCGATTTCGTGCGCGTCATACGGAAACGGTCGCTTTGCGTGTAGCGCGGAAAGGTCACCAGAGATGCCCTTGGGCAGCACCTGCGCTTCACGCGCCGCGTGCATCACACGTCGCGCGACGTCCGCTTCGCGTATCGCGCGCCGCGCGTGCAGGCTGACCGATGTCGTCAATACCGCGCTCACGCGCAACTCCGCGGCCATGCCCAGCAGCACCGCATTGATCCCGCTCGTATCCGCTTCGGTGAGTTCTGTGACGTTGCCGATGCCCATCATGATGCCGATCTGCGGATAACGCTCGCGCAACCCGACATAGCGCGCGATCGATGCCGCGAGCCCAAACGGAATCGGATCGAGAATCGGATCGGCGAGGAACGCGCGGCCGCGCTGGCTCATCGCATCGATTGCCGCATCGAGCGATGCGGGATCGCGCGGCTCACGTGCGACCAGAATGGGCGTTGAAGGCACTTCATCGGCGATCCACAGCGTATCGAGGTTCAGACTCATCAGATAGTCGGCGCCCGCACGGCCGCCACGCACGAGTTCGTCGGTCTGCATCGAATCGACGCTCACGCGATAGCCCTGTTCCTTCAGCATCCGCACAGCGTCGTCGAGATGGGGGAAGGGCGTCTCAGGCAGGCAGCCGATATCGATCACGTCCGCGCCCTGATCCGCATAGAGCCGCGCGCGGGCCGCGATGCCGTCGAGATCGAGCCGCGGCGCATCGACGATTTCCGCGAAGATCTCCGTCTCATAGTGCGACAGATCGAAGTGCTGTGCTTCGCGCCCAAAGAACTGCGGCAGATCTTTCACCTCGTCAGGGCCGCGTTCGACCGGTACGCCGTAATGTGCGCGCAACGCATCGAGGTCGCCGCGACATCGCCCCGGCACGATCATCCGGCTCGCGGAGAGCGGGGTCTGCACACGACGCAGAATCAGGTCGGTTGTCATCAAACCCGCGACCTGTAGCCCGATTTCGCGGATTTCCCACGTGAACGGCGTGGGCGCCATGCCTTCCAGCACCTGCTTCAGGCTTTTCTCGGCCAGTCTGCCGGTCAGGAAGACGATGTGGTCCATGCAAGCTTAAGGTTGGTCAGCCGTTCTTCGAGCGCCGCCTTGAGTTCATCGAGCGAGCGCGCCACCGTCGTGAACTCGATCCGCGCGAGCCGCTCCACATTCTCGAGTTCGATCGTGCGTGGGCGCACCTCGACCCATTCGTGCGGCGTCTGCGTAATGACACTCGGTGCCGTATCGCATGCGAAAACAATGCCTGGTACACATTGCTTGCCGGCCTGCGCGAAGAGGTTCGTCGGCAACGTATCCGAAATGCCGAACGCACATTTGGCGACCGTGTTGCTCGTTGCGGGCGCAATGATGACCGTGTGGTATTCGCCGTTATAGATCATGCCGACGGGCACGCTGCTCGCGCTGTTATCACGTACCACACGAAAATGCTCACGCAGCTTCGGAATCGTCCAGCCATAGAGCGGCAGCACTTCCTCGCCGGCCGCTGACAAAAACAGGTCCACGCCCGGCAGTTTCCGGGCGAGGTCGATCGATTCTTCGAGCATGTGACCCGAGCCGGTCACGCACCACGCGAACCGCGCGTCGGGCTTGAACTCGTCGAGCCGGCGAGCGGGCACGGGTGCATTCATGTGTCGGCGGGAGGCGGCGAGCCGTCGTGAGACAGACGGATGTGCAGTCTGTGCATCTTCCGGTACAGCGTGTTACGGCTGATGCCAAGACCTTTCGCGACGTTGCTGACATTCCAGCGATGCTCGTCAAGGAGTGCCAGCACCGTTTCGCGCTCTTTCAGCTGGATTGCGTTGAGCGTGGAGATGTCCGCCTCGTCGGCAAGGTGGAAGGGCGCGGCGGCGTTCGATACCCCCGACCCGCGCGCCACGCTGGCGGCGCCTGTTATACCTGCGGTGCCCGTCGCGCCGGATGCACCGCGGCCGATATCCACCGGCAGGTGCGCACAACGAATTTCCGCGCCGTCGCACAACGCCATGGCCATCTGCAGAACATGGCGCAGTTGCCGGATATTGCCCGGCCACGCATAGCTCAGCAGTGCACGCTCAGCTTCTGCGCTGAGCGCTGGCGGATCGTCTGCTTCGCTTTCCAGAATATGATGGATGAGCGCAAGCGCATCCGCGCGATCGCGCAGCGCCGGAAGGTTAATCTCGATGCCGTTCAACCGGTAATACAGGTCTTCGCGGAACTGGCCGTTTTGCACGAGTTCCATCAGATTGCGGTGGCTGGCGCTAATCAGCTGGAAATCGACCTTGACGGTGACTTCCGCGCCAAGCGGTGTGACTTCCTGCTCCTCGATCACGCGCAGCAGCCGCGCCTGAAGCGCCATCGGCATATCGCCGATTTCGTCGAGAAACAGCGTGCCGCTGTTCGCCTGCACGATCTTGCCGCGTCGTCCCTCACGCTGCGCGCCGGTGAACGCGCCCGCGCGATAGCCGAACAGTTCGCTTTCGATCAGGTTCTCCGGCAGCGACGCGCAATTCACTGCGACAAACGCGCCCGCGCTATTCGGGCTGATGCTGTGCAATGCAGTCGCGAACACTTCCTTGCCGGTTCCTGTCTGCCCGCGCAGGATGATCGGAATCTTTCGCTGGATCACGCGCGCGGCGAGCTGGATCTGCGAAGCGATGCCGGGATCGCCGAACTCCAGATGCGAGAGTTTGTCGAGACGGCTGGTCTGGTCGCGGGCGTCGCTTATATTGCGCGTATCGCGGGCATTGCGGTTATCCCTGCTATCGCGCTTGATGCTCCTGCTGCGTGCCGCGGACGAAAAATCGCGCGCGGTCGGATCGGTCATCAGGATGCGCGTCGCCGTGTCCGTGGCGTCGCGCGGCGTCTGCGCGATCAGGAAGAAGCGGTTGTTGGCGTTCGCGCTGTACACGGTCACCGGATGGAACGAACCGCGAATGCTGCGCGCGATCATGTCTTCGAGCGACGAGTTGAACGCTTCCTCGATGCGTTTGCCGACCAGTTCCGCGTGCGAGCGGAAATCGAGCTGGAAGAGGGCGCTGCGGCTCGCGGCGAGTACGACGCCTTCATCGCTGACAGCGAGCTTGCCCGCGTGCAGCGTGCCGACGAACTCGGGGCGGCTATGAAAGTGGATCATGTGCGCGCGACGGTAACGCGCGTCGATCAGGCGGTTTTCGATCATCTGCCGCGACATGCCGACGAGCACCAGCGAATGCTGCTGCAACAGCTTCGAGTGGCTCGTGACATCGAGCACACCCGCCACCACGCCGCGATCGTCGAAGATCGGCGCAGCGGAGCACGTCAGCGACGTGTAACGCGGATAGAAGTGTTCATGCTGGTAAACCGCGATGCATTCGCGTTCGGCAAGACAGGTGCCCATGCCGTTCGTGCCCGCTTCGCGCTCGCTCCACAATGCACCGACGCGCAGACCATCCGCGGCAACGGCTTCGCCGAACGGCACCGACGACACCTGATGCACGATCACGCCTTCCGCATCCACGAGCACGACGGCCAGTTCGGGATCGGCGAGCTGCTGATACAGCGTGGTCATCTCGAGCTTCGAGCAGGCGATCAGGTCGCTCGCGGCTTCGCGTCGCGCGGCCAGTTCCTGCTGCGTGAGAATGGGCGGCATCACGAAATGCGCGGGATCGAGCCTGAATTCGTTCAGGCAGCGCGTCCATGACTGGGCCACCGAGGCGCTGGTGGGCCGCGTCGCCAACTGGTTGTTGACGGTACTGAGTACTTCCCTGACATGCGCATTGATGTCTGCAAGCGACGACATGGGGCGTTGTCTCCGTGGCGTCCGGCGCATGCACCACAAGGTTCGTGGCGCCTCCCCGGCGCGTATCTGTGTATGTTTCCCCTTGCGTTGCGCTTTCTGGAAGCGCGCATACGCCTGAATCAGGCCCATCCTGTCATGCGACAACCGGTGGAGTGTGACGTTTGCAGCCGCTGTCTGCAAACATCACACTCCACCCTTTCAAAACTCTACAACCGATAGCGCCCGTATTCAATAAATAGTCACGTCAGATACGCATCTGCGCCCTGAATTTGCTTTGCTGTGCAACACCCTTTCGGAAGACGGACGATCCAGCGATACGCGCCCTATCCGGCGCACTATGTTCGCGTCACGCCCGAAGGCCGCCTGGTCTGCCGGAACGCGCAGACTGTCACACGCTAAAGGACACACCATGGACCGTTTCGACGCGATTCGCCATAGCGGTTTTTCCGCAGTTTCCCCGGTTTCCGATGCGGCGGTGCAGCATGCCGCATTCAGTTTTTCCGCGACTGACGCGCGCCCGGCGCCGCTCGATATGGTCTATATCGAGGGATTCACGGGCCAGACCGTGATCGGCATCGACAAATCGGAATTGCATGCGCCTCAGCCTGTTCGCATGAGTCTCACGATTGGCGTTCCGTCGATTCGCGCGTGTGTGACCGATCGTATCGAAGACACCATCGACTATGCGGCGGTACGCGTAGCGTTGCACGGCCTGCTCAAATCGCACGGCGTGCAGTTGCTTGAAGCGCTCGCGGAAAAGGTCGCGCAGCTGGTGATCGCGGATTTCGGCGCGCACTGGGTGCGGGTTTCGCTCGCGAAACCCGCTAAATTCGACGACGTCGAATCAGTGGGCGTGCTGATCGAGCGCCGGCGCGAAGAAGCGTATACCGCTCACGCGACGTGGGCTTCGCTTGGCGAAGGGCTGATTCCTGACTGAATGCATTGCGACGCGCAACAAGGACGCGGTGCGGAAAGCGCCGCGCCGGTTTGCTGACCGCCCAGCCCAAGGCGATCTATTTCGCAGGCGCGGCGGCGCCCGCGGCTGCAGTCTTGCTGACGCCACAGGCGCGATACGCCTCGGCCTGCAACGTGAGGAATTTCTTCGACTGTGCTTTCGCACGATCGACGCGGAATTCCCCGCCGCCTTCACCGCCGAGCGTCGCGTATTTCGCAAACGTCGATTGCTCGACGAAATCGTCGTAGGGCAGCACGGCGGCGATATGGTCGATGGCACATGAGCATTTGTAGACGTTGGCGAAGTCGTGCCCGTTGTCGTCCATGCAAGTGAGCACGTATTCGACACGTCCCTGCGTGGGATAGTCGTGGCCTTGTGCGGGATTGCCGGCAGTGGCAGGCGCATCCTGCGCGAGCGACACAGTCGGGGCCAGCGCGCAACACGCAAGAACCAGCAGCGCGCGACATCGTGAAGTCATGCCGGAACCTCGTTGTCAATGCATCGATCTGCGTTCGCGACGGCAAGGCTCGATGCGCACCTCGCCGTCGCTACCTCGCGTCGCGAGTCAGTCAACGAGTTAGTTAGGCGCGAACGGGTGCGCCACGGTGGCCTTCTTCGCGACAACCTCCGCCGCGCTCGGCTCTCCGGCTATCGCGCGCTGGATGGCTTCGCGTGTTGCCTTGTAGTTGAACTCCTGAATCTTCTTGTCGTCGTCGGCCTGCCAGTGGATGAAGACGCCGACGCAGAGAAACAGGTCATCGGCTTCGTCCTTCGGGATCGTGCCGTCTTCGACGCTATCCGCCACCGCCAATGCGACGGCGTGCTGTGCCGGCCCGAACATCTGAACGGCCTGTTTCGCGCCCTTGATCGTTACCTTGTTGAAGAGGATGGTGTTCGGCTTGGTAAGCAGGTTCGGCGCGACGACAGCCAGCAACGACGTGAAGCCGTCCTTGTTGTTGGTGAGCGCGTGGCAGAACGCAGTCTCGGCAGCAGAACCTCGCGGTCCGATCAGCAGATCGATGTGAGCGACCTCGTTGCCTTCGCCGACCAGCGACTCTCCTACCATGACGCGGTTGATCTTGGCCATGCTGTTCCTCCGGTGATTGTGTACGGGTGTGTCGGACTGCGTTCACTCGCGAAGCCGCGACTACGGCCGCGCAAGACGTGGATGAGCGGATAGCTAAGCGTGGTGTTCCTAACATGTTCCGTGCCAATGCAGGTCCGAGTGCCTGACGCCGCGCGTCACGGGTTCGTTTCAGACGCCGTTTAGCACACCGCCGACGAAGAGCGTCGCGACCGTCAGATCGGCGCTCGTGCCCGGATTGATGCCGCGCGCCTTGAGTTCGGCGTCCCATCGTGCGATTCCGCTCCCGGGCGTTCCGTCGATCCCGCTTTCCGGATCCGCCAGTGAGGCGCGCCACAGCGCGTGCTGCCGCTGTGCTTCGCGCGTGACACTTTGCGCCACCGTCTCACCGTGCTTGCGCACTATGTGCGAATCGGGCCTGCGGCCCAGGTACGTGAGGAAGACGTCGAGCGTGATGATGGCCGGCGGCGTTTCGCGTGACCATTTGCTTAGCGTGGTGATGTATGTGTCGAATACATCGCAAAAGCCTTCGGCATATTGACGCGCGATGCTGTCGCGCGCGGCGGCAAGTTTCATTGCAGCGCGCAGGTCGACCGTGGGTTCGCCGTGGACGGTCTGCTCCGGCGCGTCGCCGAGGCCGCCCGGGTTGGCGAGTGCGATGGCGCGGTATGCGGTGCGGGCGTCTTCGATATCGAGCCTGGACAGCGCGCTTTCCGTCGCGGCGCGCCATGCTGCTGCGTCTGGAGGATCACGTAGCGTGTCGAGCGCGGCTGCGAGCGGCGCGACCAGCAGCACGATTCCCAGATTCGTATTGCAGCCCACGCTTTCACGCGTCAGTGTGACCGCGTCGAGAATGCGTTGGCCGATTGCTGCACTGCGCCTGAAAAGTGCGTTCGCGGCCGCGTCCGCGCTCGCGATGAACTGCGCGGACGTCATGCCGTGTCCCGCACTTTCCACGCTGACGTTGCCCGGTTTCGCCGTTTCGACATCGAGCCGGCAGGCGCGCAGGAAGGCCGCGCGTGCGCGTGCGAGCGTGGTGCTGTCAGCCGCCTGCATGGCCGCCACCGACTAGCGGCGCAGGCGCAATCGACGCAGCGCGTGAAGCGGCGAGCTTGCGGTCGAGCAGATCGGCGACCAGCGCGTCGGCGATATCGAGTGACGTGACCGATTGCAGGCCGCGCCACGCGGCGACGCCGTTAACTTCGAGCACGAGCGGCCGGGCTGCATCGTCAGGATCGGGAATCAGGTCGACGCCTGCGTAGTCGAGGCCGAGCGCTTCGGTGGCGCGCACGGCGCTGTCGGCGAGGGTGTCGTCGAGCGCGGCAGGTTCGCATGCGGCGCCCTGCGCGAAGTTGTGAATCCAGCCCTTGCCGCCGACGCGCCGCATCGCCGCCACCGCGCGCCCACCGACGACAAGCACGCGCCAGTCGAAGCCACGCCTTCCGCCGTCGACATAGCGCTGCAGATACGCGACATGCTGATACGTACGCAGCGACGGTAGCGGCTTGAGCATGCTGGTGGCCGAGGCTGCTGTCCGAGCGCTGGCGCCGAGCCGGCGCAGGCCTTTGCCCTGCGAGCCGAATAGCGGTTTGAGCACGACCTGACGGCCGAGAGCGGCTTCGCGCATCAGCACGCGCTGCGCGTATGCGGTCGATTCGCCCGCCCACGTCGGCGGCGTTGGCACGCCGTAGCGGTTGAGCAGGAAGCTCGTCATCGATTTGTCGACGCTGCGCTCGATCGCGCGCGCGTCGTTGTAGACGGGCACACCGCATTCGCGCAACGCATGCAGGATGCCGAGGCGCAGTGTCACCTGTTCGAACGTGCCGCCCGCGATGCCGCGCACGAATACCGCATCGGGCAGCGCATGGCCGAAGCCGGGCAGGGCAAGGCCGTACGGCGCCCACGTCGTATCGATGCGGCAGTCGGCAAGATCGACGCAACGGGCTTCGACACCGCGCGCGCGAAACGCGCGCTTCAGCCGCGCGGTGTGCCAGCCGGTTTCGTCAGTCATGATCGCGACGCGCAGGCCATCCGATGGCGTCATAGCGCGCGTATCGAGCCTTTCGTCGCCACTCACGGCGCGCTCCCCGCGCCCCATTGGGCCTGCAGCAACGCAGCATCGACGCGTCCGCCGTGATACGTCGCGCCGCTTTCGAGGCTGCTGACCCACACCTCGGCGGGCGCAAAGAGCGCTGCATCGATCTGGTAGAAGTCATAGTTGAACGACGCGAAGATGTCGGCGAATGGACGCCCGTAATCGCGTGCATTCGACGAAGGCAGTTCCGCCGCCAGCCGGCGCGCGACAGCGTCCTGCTTCACCGTGAGATGAACGCGGCCGCCGTACAGGATCGCATCGTTGGTGCGGCCCATCGCCTGAATGCCTTCGGGCGCGGGCGGCGGCAAGGGCGCAGAGCCGCTCCCCTCGACGATTTCGCGCAGATCGACGCCGAGCACATGTGTCTTGTGCAGCGCAACTTCGACCACGCGTGCGACGACCTGCACCGTCCCCGCGACAGAGTGTGTCGGCGTGATGACCAGCGTCAGCCGGTCGGGTGCGAGGCCGCAGTCACGCACGATCTTGTCGATGACGATGTGCGGCGGCATGCGGTCCACTTCGAGCACCAGTGCGCCGCAGTCGTGATGGTCGCGATAGTCGAGTTCCGTGAACAGGTCTTCCTTGCCCGCGAGCGCACGGGCAGGGCCTGAGCCGAGCGAAAAGAACTTCTTGCCGCCGGTTTGTTCCTTCGTCGCCGAGAGGCTCCAGCCCGCGTATTGACTGCCGAGGCAGGCCAGCACCGGCGACGAGGTCCGCACGTCGATCGTGACGGGCCACAACGGGTCCGCCTCCGCGCTCATGCGGGTCGTGACGTGCCCAAGGCCTCCCATGCAGATGCGGGCGACCAGCACGCCCGCGTCGATGCTGCCCGGCGCCGCCACGCCCGCATCGACGATGACGGTGCCTTCGTCGGTGCGCGAATGCGCGATACGCAGCTGCGCCGCTTCGTCGATGAGCTGGGCGACGAGCGGCGCGCTGAGTGCGTTCACGCTCAGCGCGGGCAATGGTGCGGTGCCGGGGGAACTAGCCGGGGATGGCGTCATGGTGGGACTCGTCGCTGATTTCGATGCGGTGCAGAAGACGCTCACGTTCGCGTTCCAGCGCGTCCGGCACGTCCTCCACGGAAGGTGCGGTCACGACGAGCGTGCAGACCGGCTGACCCGTTTCGATGCGCGTGCCGGGCTGCGGGACGTCGTGACAGACGGAGTCGTCGAGGCATGCATCGCTGAATGCCTGCGTGACCGTGAAGTCGTACGGCGCGAACAGTACACGCTGCCCGGCGCGGCGCCGCGGCGCCGTCTGGCGGCGCATGGCGTCGGGGAGCTTGCCGTTCAGGCACGCGTCGATGTGGCAGGCGATCAGGCCGCGCGGCCATTGCTCAGGCCATACGGTTTCGTAAAGCGCCATCGTCGATGACGGACGCGCGTTGATTTCGAGCACCTGAAACGACTCGCCATCGAGCAGGAAGTCGATACTGTTCAGGCCCGTCAGCCCCGTGCGCGAAACGATTGCGTCGATCGCCGCGTGGAGTTTATCCACGACGCCATCAGGCAGATCGACAGGACCGATCGATCCCGCATGCACGAAGGGCAGATTGCCTGCTTTCACCGTGAGTTGTCTCGCGAACCCGATCACGACGGCATCCTGATGCGCAGCGATAAAAAGCGCCGACATCGACTGCCCGGGGTCAACGCGCTGAAAATAGACTTGCGGAGCGGCCTCGTTCTGCCCCCACGTATCAAGAGACTCGATATGCGTGCCGCCGCAACCCGCTGCGTACTTGACGAGCCAGCCAGCCGGATCGAAAGCAGGCCGCGCGAACGACACCGCCGGATGCGCGATATCGAGCTCATCGAGCAGCGCGAAGAAGCGTTGCGGATCGCGCACCGCGGTCGTCGCGTCTTCGCTGTTGCCGATCCAGCGAGGCAGATGCGGTGTGCGATAGAGGTCTTCCACAAGCGGCTCCAGTCCGCTGCCGGCGATCCACCCCAGCATGTGGGGAATGTGCCCCACGCGCTCCAGTGCATCCAGGATCCGTTCGCGATCGATCTTCAGCGCGCCGCTGCCCTCGCCCACGTCGAACCAGAATCGGGCGTAGTGCAGCGTATCGCGATCCCCGAACAGATCGAGTGCGACGACGTTCAGCCCCGCACGCGCGGCCGATTGCGCCAGCATCCTCGCCGACTGGCCCACCACCGCAACGTACGGCGCGCGCGACGACGCGGGCTGTGCGGACTTCACCGATGACCTCAGCGATGACATGGACGACGTCCCACCGTCACGCGCTGCCGGAGGTGATCGCGCGGGCTTCGTCGAACGCCTCGGGGAAGCCGAGATAGACGGGTTTGCCGCCGGTGCGCATCCGCAGGAAGAGGCGATGCTCGACCTGATATTTGACGTTGCCGATCGCGAGCGCGCCGATCCCGATTGCATCGTGGCGCGCGGCGCCGGCGAGCGGTTTGCCGTCGTCCATCACGTTGACGCCCGCGATGCCTTCCGGCGGCACGGCGTTGACGTCGGCGGCGATCAGCAGATGTTTTGCGTGCGCGAGATCCGCGGATGTCATCAACTGCACGCCCGCCGCGGCCGTTGCGAATATGATCTCCGCACGCGCAAGCGCAGCGTGCAGTTCGTCGGGCGAGCCGGCGGCCACGCCCGAGGTCGCGATATCGAAACGGCGATTGATTTCGTCGCTCACCTGCGTGGCGCGCGCGCGGCTTGTGTGGCTCGCGATCTGCACGTCCGCGCCGAGCGACGCTGCCATCGCTGCCGCAACGCGGCCCACCGCGCCCGTGCCGCCGAGTATCAGCACGCGTTTGCCGCCGAATTCGGCCTTGTGTTCCTTCTTCAGATGAGATTCGACCAGCGCGACAAGCGCCGCTGCTGTCGTGTAGGCACCGCTCGGGTCGGCGAAGACGGACACCTCGAACGGCGGCACCATGGCCTGGCGCGCGAGATCGAGCATATCGGCGGCGAGCATCACGTCGCGGCCGCCGATGAAGACGCCCGTGCGCGAGACGCCCTTCGGGCCGCGCGAAAAGATCGCGTCCTGGGTCAGCTGGACGACGCTTTCCTCGCCGACGTTGCAGTAGGGCACGACGATCTGATAACCGGCGTCGGCGGCCATGTTCACGTCGAACGGGCTCATCTGCGGCGTTGCCGTGAACATGTGCAGGATGTAGGGCCTTTCAGTGGCTTCGGGCATGGGCGTAGGCTCATTTCAGGTTGGCGTCACGCGGGTGGCGGGACGACGGAACAGGTTGGGCGCGGCGCCAGCAGCGCGCGTGAGGCGCACGTGGGCAGGGCCTGTGTCATTGCGCATCGATCCCGCATTGCTGCAGATCGACGGCGCGCAGCGAGGCGCCGCGATTGCGGCCCGTGACAATCGAACAGGCGATGCCGGACTTGCCGCGGCTCGCGTCCTGCGCAGCGGCGAGTGCGCGCGCCGCTTCTTCGGTGTTGCGCACGAATGCAAACCCGGTCGGTCCCCACGATGTCTGGCCGATGCCGGCCGTCTGCCGGGCGGCGACGGCTTCGAGCGTCGCGGCGACGGTCGGGCTCGAAAACACACCGCCCTGCACGGGCGCGAAGTATTCGCCGATCGTCTGCTGCATTTCGGTGATGCCGTCGGCGAACGCGTCAAAATCGCTTTCCGCGATGCCGGGCAGAATGCGCAACAGCACCAGATGACACAGATGCGCGGCAAGTGCCTGCGGAAAAGGCGCGAGCGATGCGAGGCCGCGTTTTTCAGCGTCGCCGTGCAGGCCTTCGCGGGTTGTATCGTCGACGAGCAGGATGCGCCACGCGTCGGGAAACGGTTGACGGAAGAGCAGCGGTGGCACGTCGGTATGAAAGTGGCCGCTGCCTTCCCCCGGATGCGCCGGTCCGCCATCGACAAGAAAGCCGCCATGGTCGAAGCCGAGCATGCCGATGCCCGAGCGTGCGCCGCGCCCGAGAATGCGTGCAATTTCCGCGCTGCCCGACGATCTGCCGGCGAGACGCGCGTAAGCCGTGCCGATCGCCAGCGCGAGCTGCGTGCCCGAGCCGAGACCTGTATGCGCACGCGGCGCGTGCTGCACGTCGATTGAGACCGGCGGCCCGCTCCACGTGGCGCAGAGCGCTTCCACGTAGCCTTCGACGCGCGCGCGTTCCGCATCGCTGCGCGTGCCGTCGACGCGCAGTGCGTCCGCCAGCCGCATCGTGATTCGGGTGCCGCGCTCGTCGATGGTGAGGCCCACGCTGCCGAACGCGCGGCCGAGCGAGCCGTTCGGGTCGAGGAAGCCCAGGTGCAGGCGCGCGGGCGCGTCGACCGTCACGGCCGATAGCGGGGCAAGGCTACCGGAATGGATCTGCATCGCGAGGGTTCCTCGTTCGCGGACGCTGGCCCGGCATGGATCGGCGTCAAAAGGCATCAAGGTCGTCGAAGACCCGCGCCAGGCGTGGGTCACGGCGCATGCCACCTGTCACGCGGGTGGCACGCCGGAGAGTGCAAGGCAAGAGCCGTACCAGACGCGTTCCTGCGCAGGCTCAACCGGCCGGCGTTCAGCCCTTCGGCGCGTCGTACTTGATGTAGCGAAAGCGCTGGTCGTCGGCAGGCGTGCCTTCGAGCGGGCCGCCTTCCCGACCGGGCTGCCACTGGATCACTTCCTCGATTTTCGTCGCGAGCGCGAAGTCCTTATCGGTGATGCCTTTCGCCGAATGCGTCTTCAGCTTCACGATGACAAACGCATACGAGACGGTCAGATCCGGGTGATGCCAGGCGGCTTCGGCAAGGTGGCCCACGGTATTCACCACCATCAGCGTGCCTTTCCAGCTCTCGGTCTTGAACTTGCGACGCAGCCAGCCTTCTTCCAGATACCAGTGCTGCAGCGGACCCTGCAGACGCTGCTGGATTTCCTCGTCGGAATACACGTGTTCAGCTTGAGTCATGGTGGCGGTCTCCGTCTGGTCTTCACGTTGAATCCAGTAAAGCTGCAAGCAATGCGCCAGTATTCCGAAAGCTTAGGCGGCTTCGATGGCGTTTTCCATGATGCGCCATGGATGCGGAAACCGGGCCGCCGCATCAGGCCCGCACGGCTGCGACGCGCGGGTCATGCTGCGTCGCGTCATGACAGCATGCGCACGCGGCCGGGTCGTGGCGCATCACGTATCGCGGATTTGACACAGTATGTGTCGCAATCCGAAGGATCATGTGTCGCACGCGCGGAGCCGTTGTGTCATTTCCCGTCGGGAAGCCAGCGCCGCGTGCCATGTCCCTTTCCGGCATGGAATATGCAAACGCTCTTCGGGAGCAAGAACCTGGCAATGAATCAGGCGAAGCACGGTCGTTACCCGCATTCGAGACAGGCGCACTCGGTGCAACACGGTAGCGCGGTCATTGACGAATCGGACGGCTTCATCAATCTGGAGGAGACATGAACGTACGCACCCTGGTTCTCGGACTGGCGGTGGTGGCGGCGACGGCACTGAATTCATTTGTTGCACAGGCCGATTCGCAGCTCGACACGCTGATCAAGAACCCCTCGAACTGGGCGGCACAGGCGGGCGATTACTCGAATCACCGCTACAGTCCACTCAAGCAGATCAACGAAAGCAATGTGGGCAAACTGCAGGTTGCCTGGACGATGTCGACTGGCGTATTGCGCGGTCATGAAGGCTCACCGCTCGTCATCGGCGACACGATGTACATCCACTCACCGTTTCCTAACAAGGTCATTGCCATCAACCTGAAGGACCAGACGTTCATCTGGCAATACGAACCGAAGCAGGACGCGCAGGTGATTTCGGTGATGTGCTGTGACACGGTCAACCGCGGCCTGGCTTACGGCGACGGCAAGATCTTTCTCCAGCAGGCCGATACAAAACTCGTCGCGCTGAATGCAAAGACAGGCGAAGTAGTCTGGACCGCGCAGAACGGCAATCCGAAAGCAGGTGAAACCAACACCAACGCGCCGCACGTATTCGGCGACAAGGTGCTCACCGGCATCTCGGGTGGCGAGTTCGGCGTACGCGGACGTCTGATCGCTTATGACATCAAGACGGGCAAGGAAGTCTGGAAGGCCTACAGCACCGGTCCCGACGCAGAAATGTTGATGGACCCCGACAAGACGATGACGTGGACGGACGGCAAGATGGTGCCGATCGGCGCGGATTCGTCGCTGAAAAGCTGGAGTGGCGACCAGTGGAAATCCGGCGGTGGCACGACGTGGGGCTGGTACGCGTGGGATCCCAAGCTCAACCTTGTCTACTATGGCACCGGTAATCCGGGTACATGGAACCCGACGCAACGTCCCGGTGACAACAAATGGTCGATGTCGATTTTCGCGCGCGATCTGAACACCGGTAAGGCGAAGTGGGTGTACCAGATGACCCCGCACGACGAATGGGACTATGACGGCGTCAACGAAATGATTCTTGTCGACCTGCCGATCGGCGGCAAGACGACACCGGCGATTGTCCACTTCGACCGTAACGGCTTTGGGTACACATTGAATCGTGTAACCGGACAACTGCTTGTCGCCGACAAATACGACCCGGCGGTGAACTGGGCCGATAGCGTCGATGTGAAGTCGGGTCTGCCGGTGCGCAATGCCACCTACTCGACGCAGAAAGCCGGTCCGGATCACAACGTCAAGGGCATCTGCCCGGCAGCGCTCGGTTCTAAAGACCAGCAGCCGGCGGCCTTCGATCCCGCCTCGAAACTCTTCCTCGTACCGACGAATCACGTCTGCATGGACTATGAGCCGTTCCAGGTGGAATACGTATCCGGTCAACCGTTCGTAGGCGCCACGCTGTCGATGTATCCAGGCCCGAACGAAAACGGCGCGATGGGCAACTTCATCGCGTGGGATGCGGCGAAGGGCAAGATCGCATGGTCGAAGAAGGAGAAATTCTCGGTATGGTCCGGCGCGCTCGCGACCGCAGGCGGCATCGCGTTCTACGGCACGCTCGAAGGCTATATCAAGGCCGTGCGGATCCAGGACGGCAAGGAACTGTGGAGGTTCAAGACGCCATCCGGAATCATCGGCAACGTCTTCACGTATGAGTACCAGGGCAAGCAGTTCGTCGGCGTCTATTCCGGCATCGGCGGCTGGGCGGGCATCGGCATGGCAGCGGGTCTCGAGAAGCCGACGGAAGGCCTGGGCGCAGTCGGTGGCTATCGCGAACTGGCGAAGTACACGGCGCTGGGCGGAACACTCTTCGTGTTCGCCATTCCCGGCGGCAAAGGCTGATTTTCCGGCCGTATGAAGTCAAGGAGACGCACGTCGCGCGTGGACCGCGCGGCGGCGTCCCGTCAGCGGCATGACTATTGCTGCAGGAAAGGTATTTTCGTTTCGCGATGCGTGGCGCAAAGCGTCATGTGAGCGGAACCCATAAACTGATGGAGACGAACGCATGAAAGGCCGATCACTCTTGCCGCTCGCGATAGCACTCGTTGTGCTGCCCTCATCATTTGCCCAGACCAGCGGTGGACAGATGAAGCCGGTGACCTACAAGGTCGTCGATGGCAACAAGGTCGATACCGAGACCCTGCAGGGATGGAAGACGTGGCGCGCGCTTGCGTGCGAGCGCTGTCATGGCGCGAAGCAGGAGGGGCTGGTCGGTCCCTCACTCGTCGATGCGTTCAAGACGCTCGACAAGAACGAATTTCACCGCACGGTATTCGGCGGACGCGTGGATAAGGGCATGCCCGATTTCAGCTCCAGCACGATGATGCAGAAGAACTGGGAAAACCTGTATGCGTATCTGAAAGGGCGCTCCGACGGCAAGATCAATCCCGGCGATCTGCAGGCCCTTGATGCAAAATGAGGCGACACGCGACGCAACGCGCGCGTGGAGTGTGTGCTGTTTCGTATCCTGCATCGTGCGCCGCGCGTCCCGTTCTTCCGGAGGTATCGATGTCTGATCGCAAGCTGACTCTCGCGACGCTCGTCCGCGTCGCCGTGTTGTGCTGTGCCGGTTCGGGGATGCACGCCGCGTACGCCGATCCTCCGCTGCCGAATAACGACGGCAACGACGGTGTACTGCGCGTCTGCGCGGATCCTAACAACATGCCGCTGTCGAACAACAAGGGCGAGGGCTACGAAAACCAGATCGCCAGCCAGATGGCGAGCGATTTCGGCTACAAGCTCGAATACACGTATTTTCCGCAGCGCATGGGCTTCGTGCGGCGCACGCTGCGCGACAAGGTGCCCGACACGGAGAACTTCAAGTGCGATCTGATCATCGGCGTACCGAAGGGTTATGACATGACGGCGACGACGCGTCCGTATCTGCACTCCACGTACGCGATGGTGTTTACGAAGCGCCCCGATCTGGCGAGTATCAACACGCCCACTGACCTGTTAAAGCTGCCGCCCGAAACACTCCACAAGCTGCGCCTCGGCATCTTCTCGCAGACGCCGGCCGTCGACTGGCTGCTCAGCAATAACCTGATTGAGCAGGCGGTGTCGTATCAGGCGCAGAGCGGCGACCCGGCTGCGTTTCCCGGCGAAATGATCGAACACGACCTGGCGTCGGGGACTGTCGATGTCGTCTTTCTGTGGGGACCGATTGCGGGGTATTTCGCAAAACGCGCCGGCGACAAGGTCAAGCTCGTGCCATTCCCGCCGACGCCCGGCATCCGCTTCGATTTCGAAATCTCGATGGGCACCCGTTACGGCGAGAAAACGTGGACGACGAAGGTCGATCAGTGGATTGGTCACAATCAGGCAAAGATCGACAAAATCCTCACGAGTTACGAAGTGCCGCTATTGCCGGTCGCGAGCGCGCCGACCGCTGCTGCGCAATGAGCCGCCGCATGCGGCACGCGATGCGCGTCGCGTGCGGCCTCCTCGTCGCATATGTGTGCCTGGGCGGCGCGGCGTTCGCGGCGAGCACCGCCACGAACGCCACCACCCCAGACGACATCGCGCCCGCGGAGAAGCTCATTTTCATGACGACGCATATGACCGGCATCGAGGCGCAGACGGAACTCGATTACGCGTTCAGTCTGTCCGGCCCGCCAGCGAAGATCAACGATACGGTTCGCGTGCTCGTTGTCAGTCCGGGCAACGCGAAGAGCGACGCGCACATCACCGATCGCAGCGGTAACGTGAACGTCTCCGGTGAAGGCCTGCCGTGCAATCCCGTAATCCTCTATTTTCTCGAGCGTGATATCGCCGAGATGGAGCAGCTCACCGGCGGCCAGCGCCGTTATTTCCAGCGCCGCGTGCGTCTCGCGCTCGCAGCCGGTCCGCCGATCACGCCGGTTGTGACCGAGGTTGGCGGAAAACCGGTCAAGGCGCAGAAGATCGTGATCCAGCCCTACCTCGACGACCCTAACGCAGCGCGTTTTGCGCAATACACGGGCAAGCGCTACACGTTCATCATCGCCGACGAAACGGTGCCGGGTCGCGTCATGTCGATTCGCACCGAGGTGCCGGGCGCAAACAACGATTTTGCGCATCCGTTGCAGACAGAGACCCTGAGTTTCACCGGCGCGCTGCACAGCCTCGCCGCGCCGTCGAAGCCCGGTCAACCCGCGCCGGTTAAATCGCCACAGGCGCCGCGTGCGAGTCGCTAGACATGAACTTCATCCGCTCACTGACACTGCGCCAGTTGCAGATTTTCGTGGTCGCGAGCCGCTATCCGAGTTTTGCGCGCGCGGCCGAGGAACTGCATCTGACGCAACCCGCCGTATCGATGCAGATCCGGCAGCTCGAGGATGTGGTCGGCCTGCCGCTGTTCGAGCGCGTCGCACGCAAGCTTGCGCTGACCGAGGCCGGTGAGCGTTTCTCGCATCACGCGAGCCGCATCATCGGCGAGATCAAGGATGCCGAAGATGCGATGACGTCGCTGACGCAGGCCGATAGCGGCTCGATTGCGGTGAGCATCGTGAGTTCGGCGACCTATTTCGCGCCGAAGCTGCTGGCGCTTTATTCGCAGCAGTATCCGAAAGTGGACGTGCACTTTTCAGTGGGCAATCGCGAAACGCTGCTGCGCCTGTTGCAGGACAACGCAACCGATCTCGCGATCATGGGCCGGCCGCCGCCTGAACTCGGCACGACCGCCGAGCCGATGGCGTATCACCCGCACGTGATCATCGCGCCGCTGTCGCATCCGTTGCGCGATGCGCGTCGCTTCGATCTGCAGGAGCTGGCGGGCGATACGTTTCTGCTGCGCGAGCCGGGCTCCGGCACGCGTGCCGTCGTCGAGCACACGTTTCGCCAGCATCTCTTCGTGCCGGCGCGCACGGTCACACTCGGCAGCAATGAAACGATCAAGCAGGCGGTGATGGCCGGGATGGGCGTGAGCCTTATTTCGCTGCACACGCTTGCGCTCGAACTGCGCACCGGCGAAATCGCCTTGCTGGATGTGAATGGCACGCCGATCGAACGGACGTGGCAACTCGTGCATTCGCGCTCGAAGCAGTTATCGCCGACCTGTCTCGCGTTTCGACGGTTTTTGCTCGAGCACGCGGAGCCGTTTCTCGAGAAGGAATACGCGCAGTTTGCGTTCAGGCCGCCGAAGCGCGCCGCTGAGCGGATACTCGAAGGAACGGTGCCGGTCGATCCGAGCCGTACAAAATGAACGGTGCGCTCCGGCGTGTGATCGCGGCGGCCGCCTGGCTGGGCTTCGCTTTCGCGCTGCTCACGACAGCGGCGCACGAGGCCGAGGCGGCTCAGGCAGCTCAGGCGGTGAGCGCGCTGAAAGTGCGGGAAATCGCGCCGGGCCTCTATGTACATCGGGGCCACGATGACGTCGCTACGCGTGCGAACAAAGGCGACATCGCGAATATTGGCTTTGTCGTCGGCACACGCTGCGTGGCGGTGATCGATACCGGCGGAACGGCGCAGGAAGGCCGCGCGCTGCGCGCCGCGATCCGCGCGGTGACTCCGCTGCCCATCTGCTACGTGATCAACACGCATATGCATCCGGATCACATTTTCGGCAACGTTGCGTTCGAGCGCGATCATCCGCAGTTCGTCGGCAGCGCGACGCTCGGTGAAGCGGAAATGTCTCATGCGGAGAGTTATCTGCGCGTGCTGCATCGCGAACTCGGCGCACTCGCTGACGGCAGCACCATCGTGCCGCCCACGCTGCCGTTTAGCGGCAGCATGACGCTCGATATCGGAAATCGTGTGCTGAAGTTACAGACGTGGAAAACAGCCCATACGAACAACGACCTGACGGTCTACGATGAGAGTAGTGGCACGCTTTGGCTCGCCGATCTGCTGTTTGTGCAGTGCATTCCGGTGATCGATGGCAGCGTGGTGGGCTGGCTCGCCGATATCGCGACGATCCGTCAGATGAATCCGCGTCGCGTGGTGCCGGGGCACGGGCCGATCGATACGCCGTGGCGCCCCGCGCTCGACGCCGAAGAAGCGTATCTCGCCGGTCTGGTCCGCGATGTGCGTGCAGCGATCAGGCAGGGCACGACGATGCAGCAGGCGATCGAGACGATAGGGCTCGATCAGCGAAGCAAATGGCGGTTGTTCGATATCTACCACCAGCGCAACGTGAGCGCCGCGTACGTCGAACTGGAGTGGGAACAGTAGGGCAAGGAAGCACGGAGGGACATCATGAAAACGACAACGCGAACCGCGATGAACGGTTTGCTGGCGGTGCTGGCGGCGCTTGCCATGCATGCGGTCTACGCTGTGCAACCGGGCGACGATCCCAACAAGGTGGCCCGCTGGCTCGATTTCAAGGAAGGCACGTTCAAGGATCGCCCGATCGATACGCATGGCGACGCCGTGATCAAGTTTGATGCACCCGCCCGCGCTGCCGATGCAGCCGTCGTGCCGATCGCGATCACCGCGCAGTTTCCACAGACGCCGACGCACTACATCAAGAAGATCTACATGTTCATCGACGAAAACCCGGAGCCGTATCTGGGGTGGTTCGAGTTCACGCCGGAGTCCGGGCTCGCGAGCCTGGAAACGCGTGTGCGTGTCGAGGATTACACGTATATGCGTGTGATCGCCGAAACGAACGATGGACATCTCTATAGCGCGGTGCGGTTTATCAAGGCATCGGGTGGCTGTTCGGCACCGGCGGGCAAGGACGATGCTGTCGCCGAAGCGAGCGCCGGTGCCGTCCGGCTGCAACCGGAAGGGCAGTCGACGCCCGGCAAGCCGCAACTCGTGCAGCTGATGGTCCGGCACCCGAATCGCACCGGCATGGCGATGAATCAGATAACGCGGCTGTATTCCTCCGCGTACTTCGTGCGCAAGGTGGCGGTGACGTACGTGGACAAACCCGTGATGACCGCGAACGTGAATTTTTCGATCAGCGAGAATCCGAACTTCCGCTTTTACTTCGTGCCGCGTGATGGCGGCCTGTTGAAGGCGCACATCGAGGACACGAAGAATAAACAGTTCGACAGCCAGGTCGCAATCGGCCCGCATCCGGCCGTGCAGCAGACGTCTGCGACGACGCCCTGATGGTTAAAGGGTCGTTTCGGGGGCGCGCCTGGGTGCTGGGGTGCGCAGTGCTCGTGGCCGCGCGCATTGCGCAAGCCGCGGCGGCTGACGCGTTGCCCGCGCAACCGGCGCTTTCGCTGGTGGTTCCAGCGCCGGTACAGGTCGCCCAGGGCGTCTACGTCATGCAAGGCAACGGCGACGCGGTTGCGCCTGCGAATCGCGGCATCGTCGCGAATAATGGCTTTATCGTCGGATCGGGCGGCGTGACAGTGATCGACACGGGTTCGTCGTATCGCTACGGCCGCGCGATGATCGAGGCGATCCACACGATCACACCGTTGCCGATCCAGCTCGTGATCATCACGCATCAGGCGCCGGAATTCGTGTTCGGCGCAGCGGCGTTTCGTGACCGCGATATCCCGATCCTCGCGCATCAGCGCGCGGCCGAACTGATCCGCGATCGGTGCGCGATCTGTCTGAAGAACCTGCGTCACACGCTCGGCGAGGAAGAGATGGCAGGCTCGCGTGTGACAGTGCCGGATCGCACGGTCGATGGCACGACGGCGATTGATTCCGGCGGTCGTGCACTCCAGTTGCTGCATTTCGGCCCGGCCAGCACGCCAGGCGATCTCGCGGTGCTCGATACGTCGACGGGCGTGCTATTCGCGGGCGGGCTCGTCAGCATCGGGCGAATTCCCGAATTGCGCAACGAAAGCATTCCCGGCTGGCTCGCTGCGCTCGATCAACTCGCGGTGCTCGATACGCGTCTTGTCGTGCCGGGTTTTGGGCCGCCCGTGCAGCGACAGGACATCATGCAGACGGGCGCCTATCTGCGCGAGCTGGATGCGGGCGTGCGCCGTGCCTATGCTTCGGGCGTGGGGCTGACGGAGGCGATGCGGACCGTCCAGGCACCGTCGTTCACGCGATACCGGCTCTATGCGATTGCGCAGCCGGCGAACGTCCAGCGGCTGTATCTTCAACTTGAAAAGCCGTGACGTCGCGAAACGTTGATGCAGAAAAGGCGTAACGTCGCGGCTGCGGCAAGCGGTTTTAACTGACTAACCACGGAGACAGGATCATGGCAAAACTCGTCGTACTGTACAAAAACCCGACCGACAAAGCGGCGTTCGACGCGTATTACGAATCCACCCACGTGCCGATCGCGAAGAAAGTGCCCGGGCTGAAGAAATACGAAATCAGCACGGGGCCGGTCAAATTACTCGGGGGAGAGTCGCCGTACCACCTCGTTGCCCTGCTGGAGTTCGCTTCGACCGATGCCCTGATGCAGGGGCTCGGCTCGCCCGAAGGCAAGGCCGCCGCGGGCGATCTCGCCAACTTCGCGCAGGCCGGTGCGGAACTGCTGGTGATCGACACGAAGGAAGTCTGAACTGGGCGCGTCAACGCGCTTCCAGCGAAGGCCACCGTCACGCGCTATCCTGCGAAGTCGACGTGTGGCCGGTTCTTTCTGAAGGGGTTCCCAGGCTGCTGCGGCTGGCGATTCCCGGCCCATAAGCGGCCCATGAGCGGCACCTAAGGCGAGCACGCAGCCACTGTCGGCAGGTTGGAAAACTGTATAAATATACAGTATAGTGTGCGATCGAAGCCCGTCTTGCCGGACCTCCGCCGAGGCGGCACGCACTTCCATTCGCGCGGCGGCGCACGCTGGCCGCGACACTGGCTAAACTCATTCAGACGGACAGATAAATTGTCATCTAATGGTACGAACCGCGGAACGATCCGCATCCGCGGCGCCCGTCAGCACAATCTCAAGAACCTCGACCTCGACCTGCATACCGGCGAAATGACCGTCGTGACCGGGCCGTCCGGTTCAGGCAAGTCGAGCCTCGTGTTCGATACGTTGTATGCCGAAGGGCAGCGGCGCTACGTCGAAACCTTCAGCGCGTACGCGCGGCAGTTTCTCGACCGCATGGACCGGCCGCAGGTGGACCGCGTCGACGGCGTGCCGCCGGCGATTGCCATCGACCAGACCAATCCGGTCCGCAGTTCGCGCTCGACGGTCGGCACGATGACCGAACTCAACGACCATCTGAAGCTGCTCTATGCGCGCGCGGCCGGACTGTACGACCGCAAGACCGCGCAGCCGGTGCGGCACGACACGCCGGAGACGGTCTACGCCGATCTGATGGCGCGCACGGCGGGCACGGATCCGCGGCTGGCTGTCACGTTTCCCGTAGAACTGCCCGAAACGGCAACGGAAGCCGAAGTCGAGCAGTGGCTGTCGGCGAGCGGCTACACGCGCGTGCAGGCGCAACGCGAAGTGGTGTCGCCCACCGGTCCGCGCAAGGTGCTGGATGTGGTCGCCGACCGCTTCCGTCTGCAGCAGACCGAGAAGGCGCGCGCACTCGAAGCAATCGAGGCGTCGCTCAAGCGCGGCGCCGGGCGCGTGAATGTGTACGTGCTGCCGCAGGTACCTGAAGAGAGCGCCGAGCCGCAGATCTGGCGCTTTTCGACGGGGCTTCACAACCCGGATAGCGATCTGCGTTACGCCGATCCGCAGCCGGCGCTGTTCTCGTTCAACTCGGCGTATGGCGCGTGCGAAACGTGCCGCGGCTTCGGGCGCGTGATCGGAGTCGACCTGGGCCTCGTGATTCCCGATGAGCGCAAAACGCTGCGCGGCGGCGCAATCAAGACAATGCAGACGCCGGCGTGGAAGGAGTGTCAGGACGATCTGATGCGCTATGCGGCAACGGCCGGCATTCCGCGCGATACAGCGTGGTCGGAACTGTCGGAGGCGCAGCGCGACTGGGTCATCAACGGCTCGCCCGACTGGGACGGCAAATGGCAGAAGCAGTGGTACGGCGTGAAGCGCTTCTTCGCGTACCTCGAATCGAAAGCGTACAAGATGCACATCCGCGTGCTGCTGTCGAAGTACCGCAGCTACACGCCGTGCGAAACATGCGGCGGCGCGCGGCTGAAGACGGAATCGCTGTTATGGCGGCTCGGCACGAAGCCGAACGCCGACGCCGTGCTCGAAGCAGGCCGCCGTTTCCTGCCGCGCGGTGTGGACTGGTCGCGCGCGCAGCTTGAAGCGCTGCCGGGTCTCACAGTGCACGACCTGATGCTGCTGCCGATCGAGCGCATCCGGCGCTTCTTCGATGAAATCACGCTGCCGAGCGTGCTGCTCGACGATGCATTGAAGCTGCTGCTTGCCGAAGTGCGCACGCGCCTCAAATACCTGTGCGATGTCGGCCTCGGTTATCTGACGCTGGATCGCCAGAGCCGCACATTGTCCGGCGGCGAAGTGCAGCGGATCAACCTGACGACCGCACTCGGCACCTCGCTCACCAAGACGCTCTTCGTGCTCGACGAGCCGAGCATCGGGCTGCATCCGCGCGACCTGAACCGCATTGTCGAAGCGATGCATCGTCTGCGCGATGCGGGCAATACGCTCGTGGTGGTGGAGCACGATCCGTCGGTGATGCTCGCGGCGGATCGTCTGATCGACATGGGTCCAGGCCCTGGCGAGCGCGGCGGCACGATCATTTACGACGGCTCGCCCGACGATATCCGTTCCGCGGGCACGCTCACCGGCGAATACCTCGGTGGTCGCCGGCATGTGGCTGACGCGTCGCGCTGGTCGCGCCGTCCGGTCGAGGCGAACGCGCCGCGCATCGTGCTCGAAGGCGCGCGCGAACATAACCTGCGCGACGTGACGGTGGAGATTCCACTGCGACGTCTTGTCTGCGTGACGGGCGTGTCCGGTTCGGGCAAGTCGACGCTGCTGCAGGACGTGCTGTATCCGGCGATGGCGCGGCATCTCGGTCGTGCGACAGAAACGCCGGGCGCGTTCCGGCGGCTCGAGGGCGCTGACCAGGTCAGCGATGTCGTGTTCGTCGACCAGTCGCCGATCGGCAAGACGGCGCGTTCGAACCCGGCGAGCTACGTCGGCGCATTCGACGAAATCCGCAAGCTGTTCGCGAAGGCGACGCTCGCGTCGCAACGCGGCTATACGGCGGGCATGTTCAGCTTCAACTCGGGTGACGGCCGTTGCCCGACCTGCGGCGGCTCCGGCTTCGAGCACATCGAAATGCAGTTCCTGAGCGACGTCTACCTGCGTTGCCCGGATTGCGACGGGCTCCGTTATCGCGCCGAGATTCTCGAAGTGAAGATCGAGCGCGGCAATCCGGCGCGCGCGTTGAGCATCGCGGATGTGCTGGAACTGACGGTGCACGAGGCGACCGCGTATTTCGCCACCGATGCCGAAGTGCTGCGCGTGTTGCAGCCGATCGTCGACGTGGGTCTTGAATACGTGAAGCTCGGGCAGCCGGTGCCGACACTGTCTGGCGGCGAGGCGCAGCGTCTCAAGCTCGCAGGCTTTCTCGCGGAGACGGCGCAGGCGCGCACGCCGCGCGGCGCGAAGCAGGCGGCCGCTACGGCGGGCAAGCTCTTTATGTTCGATGAGCCGACCACAGGCCTCCATTTCGACGACATCGCGAAGCTGATGCAGGCGTTCGGCAAGCTGCTCGCGGGCGGCCATTCGCTGATCGTGATCGAGCACAACCTCGACGTGATCCGCGCGGCCGACTGGCTGATCGATCTCGGACCCGAAGGTGGCGACGGCGGTGGCCGTGTGCTGTGCGCCGGTACGCCCGACGAAGTCAAACAGTGCGAGGAATCGCACACCGGCCAGGCACTGCTGCAATACGACGAATCGATGGGCGTGGAAGTCACGCCGGCTTCGCAAGGCGTGCCGCTGCAAACGGCGTTGACGGCGGCGCGTGCGCGTCGCGCGGTTGAAGGCGAGGACGTCGTGCGGATCGTGAATGCGCGCGAGCACAACCTGAAGTCGCTCGACGTCGATATTCCGCACGGCAAGTTCAACGTGATTACGGGCGTGTCCGGTTCGGGCAAGTCGACGCTCGCGTTCGATATTCTTTTCCACGAAGGCCAGCGCCGTTATCTGGAATCGCTGAACGCGTATGCACGTTCGATCGTGCAGCCGGCGGGGCGTCCTGAAGTCGACGCCGTGTACGGCATTCCGCCGACCGTTGCGATCGAACAGCGTCTGTCGCGCGGTGGGCGCAAGAGTACGGTGGCGACTACGTCCGAGGTGTGGCATTTCCTGCGGTTGCTCTATGTGAAGCTCGGCTTGCAGCATTGCATTCACGACGGCACTCCGGTCACCGCGCAAAGCGTCGAATCAATCGCCGCGCAACTGCTGCGCGATCACAAGGGCCAGCACGTCGGGCTGCTTGCGCCGCTGGTAGTGAACCGGAAGGGCGTCTATACCGATCTCGCGAAATGGGCGAAGGCGCGTGGCAATACGCATCTGCGTGTCGATGGCGAGTTCGTGCCGGTGGACCCGTGGCCGAAGCTTGACCGCTTCCGTGAACACACAATCGAACTGCCGGTCGCGGACATCGTGGTCTCGGCGGATCACGAGGCGCAGCTGCGTCGCGCGCTCGACGAGACGCTCGAAGTCGGTAAGGGCGTGATCCATCTGCTCGCGCCGCTCGACGGTCTGCATGACGCGATGAACGGCCGTGGCGTCAACGGGCACGTCGGCGAAGTGAAGGTGTTGTCGGTGAAGCGTGCGTGCCCGGTGTGCGGCACGAGCTATCCGGAACTCGACCCGCGGATGTTCTCGTACAACAGCAAGCACGGCTGGTGCACGACCTGCGTCGGCACGGGTCTCGCCTTGACGCGCGAACAGCGTGCGGCGTACGACGACACTGTGATCGTCGATGACAATCGCGGCCGCGAGCAGAGCTTGCCGTCGGAAGAGCAGGAACCGGAAGGCGTGGGTGACGAGCCGTGTCCGGATTGCAGCGGCACGCGGCTGAATCCGGTCGCGCGCGCGGTGACGTTCGATGGCCAGGCGATTGTCGATGTCGCGCAATGGACGGTGTCGGATACGCGTCAATGGATCGATTCGCTTGCACTCACAGGACGCGATGCGGGCATCGCGCGTGATGTTGTCAGCGAAATCGGCAGCCGGCTGCAGTTCCTCGAAGAGGTTGGGCTCGGCTATCTGAGTCTCGATCGCGCGGCGCCGAGTCTCTCAGGCGGTGAGGCGCAGCGTATCCGGCTCGCGGCGCAACTCGGCAGCAACCTGCAGGGCGTGTGTTACGTGCTCGATGAACCGACGATCGGGCTGCATCCGCGTGACAACCAGATCCTGCTGAGCGCATTGCGCAAGCTGGGGGAGAAGGGCAACACGCTGGTCGTCGTGGAGCATGACGAAGATACGATCCGGCGTGCCGATCACATCATCGATATCGGTCCCGGTGCGGGCAAGCGTGGCGGTAGTCTTGTTGCGCAGGGCGGCGTGAAGGACCTGGCGGCACAGTCTGACTCGTTGACCGGGCAGTTCCTCGCGCACCCGATTACGCATCCGTTGCAGCCGCGTCGTCCGGTTGTGCCGGCGCGCCGGAACACGGCGGTGCCTGAGAACTGGCTGACCGTGCACGGCGGCAAGCTGCATAACCTGCGTGACGTGACGGTGGGCATTCCGCTCGCGCGGCTCGTCGCTGTGACGGGCGTCAGCGGCTCCGGTAAATCGACCCTCGCACGTGACGTGCTGATGGCGAACATGCTGGATGCCGTGGGTCGCTCGGTGCTGTCGTCGCCGGCGACGAAGCGTGCGCGCAAGGCAGCGCAAACCGATGAACCCGCAACGAACCGGCGCTCGAGCGTGCTGGCACGCAGCGCGCCGCGGCCGTCGCTGAACGTGACGCACGCGTGGCAAGGTTGCGATTCGATGACCGGCTGGGAAACCATCGACCGTGTGCTCGAAGTCGATCAGACACCGATCGGCAAAACGCCGCGTTCGTGTCCGGCGACGTACATTGGCGTGTGGGATACGATCCGGCGTCTGTTCGCCGATACGCTCGAAGCACGGGCACGCGGCTACACGGCTTCGCGTTTCTCGTTCAACACGGGCGACGGTCGTTGCCCTGCCTGCGAAGGCCAGGGCGTGCGCACGATCGGCATGAGCTTTTTGCCGGACGTGAAGGTGCCTTGTGATGTCTGTCACGGTCAGCGCTTCAATCCCGAGACGCTCGCCGTCACGTGGCGCGGCAAGAACATCGGCGACGTGCTCACGATGGAAATCGACGAAGCCGTCGAGTTCTTCGCGCCGCTGTCGAACATCGCGCATCCGCTGCAGTTGATGAAGGACGTGGGGCTCGGTTATCTGACGCTGGGTCAACCCTCGCCGACGCTGTCAGGCGGCGAGGCGCAACGCATCAAGCTCGTCACCGAACTCAGCAAGGTGCGCGACGACATCACGCGTCGCGGGCAGAAGGCGCCGCACACGCTGTACGTGCTCGATGAACCGACGGTCGGTCTGCATATGGCCGACGTTGCGAAGCTGATCCGTGTGCTGCACCGGCTGGTCGATGCGGGGCATAGCGTGGTGGTGATCGAGCATGACCTCGACGTCATCGCCGAAGCGGACTGGATCATCGACCTCGGACCGGAAGGCGGCGTCGGCGGTGGCGCGATCGTCGCGGCGACACATCCGGAAGGGCTGATACAGGTCGCCGCGAGCCATACGGGGCGCGCGTTGGCGCCCGTGCTCGCGCGCGAGCGCAGCGAAGTGGCCGCGCCGGAGGAGCAGAGCGTGGCAAAAATCGGGTGAGCGGGATGAGTTCGTCCGGCCGCGTGGGTTAGCGGCCGATGATCAACCAGACAAGCAGCCCGATAAGCAGCCAGATAAGCACCGGGGCCGCATTCTTGATGAATGTGGCCCCGATGTCTTTGTAGCGTGCCGCGCGAATGCGTCGTTAAAGCGAGCCTTGTTTTGTAGCAGCGCACGCCGGATTCGGCACGCCATTCGCCGAGGCCTTCCCCGCCGCGCATTCACGCGCTGCAATCTGCTTGCGCCAGCCTTCTAGAATCGTATCCGCGAGGCTGTTGTAGTCGTGGCCGAAGTGATGCCCACCTGGCGTGCGCATGACGCTGGCGCCCGTTTTCGCAAGCGCCGGACACAGCGTGTCCTTTTCGTCCTCGCCGTAGATGCACTGCACGATGGCCGGCGGCACTTTTGCCACTTCTGGCATCGCGGGCAGCGCTTCGCTGCTGGCGGGCATGCCGAGCCAGCCGCTCACGCGGATCTGGAAGTCCGCGTCATGGGCGAAGCCGAGCAGCGCCATCTGCGAAACCTTCGCGCGCAGTGCTTCCGGCAGGCGGTTGTACGCGAACGGCATCACGTCCGCGCCGAACGAATAGCCGATCAGTGCAACGTGCTGCGTATGCCAGCGCGCGCCGTACGCCTGCATCACGCGTGCGAGATCGTGGCCTGTCTGTTCCGGCGACTTCGTGCTCCAGAAGTAGCGCAACGCGTCGATGCCGACCACCGATACGTCTTTCTTCTGCAGCGCTTCGGCGATCGTCTTGTCGAGATCGCGCCAGCCGCCGTCGCCGGAAATGACGATCGCGAGCATGTCGGTCGGATGTGCGGCGCGCAACTCGATCAGCGGCAGGTCCGACACATCCTGTTCGCCCGCATCATGCGGCCGCAGATGCGGCGAGAGCAGGGCGACCATTGTGTCGGCCGTCGACATATTTGCTGCGAAGCGCCGTACCGGCACCGGCTTGCCGCCGATGGGCGCGGGCGCGTCGACGGCAGCCGTCGTCGTGGAAGCGACTTCGACGAAGCCCGGCAGGCCGTTGCCACGGCTGATCGTCGGATCGGGCGGGCATGAGTTGAAACGCGCGTCGAGCGTTGCGTCGGGATCGACCGATGCCGCGCCGGAAAGCGTGTTCGACGGCGCCGTGGACAGCATGCGTGTAGCAACCAGGCCGCCTTCGCCCGTGCCGGCGACCATCGGCAGGAAGTAGCGGCTCGACTGTTCTTCGCGCTGCAACTGGTGGCTGATGTTTTCCACGTCGCCGACCAGGTTGTGGCAGACCTCCGGTTTGGTGAACGGCGTCGCGGCGTAGCGCGCCGTATCGACGCCGACGACCATGGCGCCGTTTTTCGCGAGCGCATCGGCGGCCTGCTGGTCGGTGGGGCGCCAGCCGTCAGCCTTCGAGAAAAGCACGACGAGGCCACGCATCGGGCCCGTCGGCCGGGTCACGGTAACGTCGCCGAAGCGGCCGCCCGACACCGTCGTGACGGAACCCGCAATAGCGCTCACCCTGGCGCCGGAAGGAGCGGCCGCGGCAGTGCCGGTGGCGGCATCAGCATCCGGCAATACGGAAGCAAAAAGGCCCGAGGACAATCCCAGGGCCAGTGCAATCTTCAACAATTTCATGAACGCCAGCCTTCGGCGAGAAGCGACAGGTCGGCGAGGGTCAGCACGACGCCGACCGAACCCGAGGCCGCGAGATAACGCGGCTCCCAGGTGGGCTGGAATTTGCTCTTGAAGCCCCGCAGACCGCGGAAGTTATAGAAGCGGCAACCAAAACGCCACATCAGACCGGCGAGACGGTGCCACGGTGAAGCCAGCGGCGTGGGGTTCATGCCCGACAGCGGCGCCATGCCAAGACTCAGGCTGCGGAAATTTTCCTGCTTCAGATGCAGCGCGAGCTTGGTGAACAGATATTCCATCGCATACGGCGACGCGTCGGGCGCGTGACGCATCACGCCGACGGTCGCGTCCAGATTCAGGTCGGTCGTCATGAACGTGACGAACGCGACCGGCGTGCCCTGCTGACGCACCAGCATCACGGATTGCGCGGCCAGGTAGTCGTCGGTGAAAGCGGCCACCGAGAAGCTCTTTTCCTTCGCGGAACGGCTGTCGAGCCACGCATCGGAAATGCCGCGCAGCGTCGGCAGCAGGCCGGGCACGTGCGGCGGCTCGTACATCTCGGCCGTCAAACCATCGCGTTCGCCGCGCTTTAACGCATAGCGCAGATGCGTACGGTGCGCGCCGGCCAGTTCGAAATCGCTCAGGACGATGCGGGCTTCCTCACCGAGCTTCATCAGCGAAAGGCCCGCGTCGAGATAGAGCGGCAGGGCGTCGGCGCGGACCTGATAGAACGCAGCGCGTCCGCCATGCGCATGCGCGAGTGCCATGAACTCGCCGATCAGTTCGACCCATTCCTCTCGCGGCCCGACCGGATCGTGCAGCGCGGCCCATGTGCGGCCGTGCTTCGCGTACATCAGGAACGCTTCGCGCGACTTCGAAAACAGGAAGCTCTTGTCGCCCATCAGCGCGAGGCCGGCGTCGCTGCGCTCCTGCGCGCGAACGATTTTCGCGGCGTCGGCGAGGTCGACCGCGGGCGGCATGACGAAAC
Source organism: Paraburkholderia sp. GAS42 (assembly GCF_050436565.1). Classification (NCBI taxonomy): domain Bacteria; kingdom Pseudomonadati; phylum Pseudomonadota; class Betaproteobacteria; order Burkholderiales; family Burkholderiaceae; genus Paraburkholderia; species Paraburkholderia sp. GAS42. Next base: position 102,395 of record NZ_JBNDML010000003.1, read on the forward strand.
GCCCGGCGGCCGGACGCAGCAGTTGCCAGAAGGCGATGACGGTCGCGAACAGACACGCGCCGAGCGTCGCGCGCAGCGCACGCGGCGCGCGTTCGTCGAAGGCGAAATTCCACCACAGGTCGCGGCTGTACGGCACATCGCGGAAGGCAAAGAACAGCACCCACGACGCCACGATCATCACGATGCCGACCGACACCAGCCACGTCGCCGTGAAACGCTCGCTAAAGAGCGACGACGAACGGTTGAAGCGCTGGCGCGTCGTGGCCAGCAAGATGATCAGCACGCTCAGCACGCCGGCTTCGACGAACGCGAGGCCCTTGGTGAGCGAGAGCGCGAGACTGGCGAGCGCGAGCAGCATCGTGAGCCACCATGCGGCGTCGAGCCGGCGCAGCAGACCGCGTGCGACGAACAGCAGCAGCACGCCGAGCAGACTCGCGAGCAGTTGCGAGCCTTCGAGCACCCACAGCGGCAGCACGGTCTGCAACATCGCGAGACGGCGCCCGAACGCGGGCGTTGCACCGGAAATCACGAGCATGCCGCCGACCGCAAATGTGATGACGCTCAGAAACAGGGGCGCGAGCTGCGTGATGTGCTGCGAGTTGCGCGACGCAAAGCGCGCCTTGAGCGCCTGTCCTTCGAAACCGGCCAGCAGCGCGGAAGACACCAGCAGCGGCACGCCGAAGTAGATCACGCGATAGGCAAGCAGGGCGGCGACCATGGCCGGCGTCGGCATCGTGCCGCCGAGCGCGAACACCATCGATGCTTCGAACACGCCCAGACCGCCCGGCGTGTGGCCGATCATGCCGAGCAGCATCGCCACCGAGAAAATCGCGATGAAGTGGGCAAAGCCGATGTCCGTCTGCGGCAACAGCGCCCACAGCGCAATGCTGGCGGCGGCGACGTCGGCGGCGGCGAGCGCCAGCTGCGCGACCAGATCGCGGCGCGCAGGCACATCGAGCTTGAGCGGGCCGATCTGGATCTGGCGTGCAACCGGCCGGCACGCGCCGATCAAGAGCGCGAAGAGCGCGACGATGGCGAGACCGGTGCAGACCAGCAGCGTTGGCGAAAGATGGGTCATGCGGCTCATCGACGGCGCGGCGTACAGCATGCCAAGACCGGAGAGCAGAACCAGCGACAGACCCAGCGTGACGCTCGTGAACAGGGTGAGCCTGCCGACCTGCGCCGGCTTGATGCCTTCGGCGCCGTAGATGCGGATGCGCACGGCGCCGCCGGTCAGCGCGCCGAAACCGGTCGCGTTGCCGAGCGCAGACGCGACCGTGGCGCCGATCCACAACACCGGACGAGAGACGCGCGCGCCGAGCGAGCGCAGGCCGACCGCATCGCGGGCGACGAGGACAACATAACTGGCGGCAGTCGCGACGAGCGACGTGATGAGCGCCTGCGGCGACAGATGGCGCAGGCTGCGGACGACGGAGTGATAGTCGATGGTTTTCGACAGATGCTGGATGACCAGCAGGACGATGGTGCAGACGACAAGCGCAAGCGCGGGAACGGCGATGCGTCGCAGCGGGAGTGATTTCAGCCGCTGGATAGTGGACGCGCCGAACGCACGCGAGAAGCGTTCGGAGAAGCTCGGCCTACCTTGATGCACCGTGTCGGTGCGTGCCGACACATTATTTGAACCGATGCTGCCCACTTGCCTACCTCGTTGAAAGCCATGCGTATTATAACGGCAAGGTAGGCAGAAAGTTGACGCGGTCGGGGGCGAATTGGTGCAAAAACGCGCTAGATCAGGGAAAGCAGCAATGCGCCCGCCGGGCGGGCGCCCCGGGTGAGTCTATCCGTGCTGTTCGAGATGACGCTGGATGTCTTTGGGGGCCAGCTTGGAGATGTCTTCTGGAATCTCCTCGAAGACCAGTTTGCGGGTCTCGTCGCTCATATGCCGGCGCACGAGGCCGAGAAACCGTGGTTCGATCGCAAGACGGAGCCGGTGGAAGCGCTGCTGGATACGACCCTTGTCCAGATACTCGCCCAGCATGCGGGCAAACTGGTCGCGTGCGGTGTCGTTCGGGCTGTTCGGCGCGGGTTTTCCATTCTGGCCCGGCTCGCCGTTGCGTAGTTCGGGGTCGCGCGTGCGGGCCTGCGGATCGGTGAAGCCTTCAATTTCACGCAGTTCCAGCTTGAGCCCGTGGGTCTCGAAAATACGGGCGCGACTGCCGTCCGCAACAACAACCCAGGAAATCGTGGTCATGCTTTCCTCCTTTAAGGACGTGAGGGCGCACGAGGAACAATAGCGCCCATCGCACGCGCCTGCCGGGATTTCGCCGCAGGCCAGCGCGGGGCGGGGCGCACAGCGGCGCGCCCCGCAGGGGATTGAAGCGCTCACTTCAAAGATCTGCATCTGGCGAAACGGCGGGAGCGTAGGGCGTCGCGGGACACGATGGCTGCCTGACCGGTTGTGTGGCGCACGCGGGCCGTCAATCCCGCACGGCGACGATCGCTTCGATTTCGACGGTGATGTTGCCCGGCAGCGAGCCAACGCCGACAGCCGAACGCGAATGCCGTCCCGCATCGCCCAGGATATCGACGAAGAGATCGGAACAGCCATTGATCACGCGCGGATGCTCGGCGAAATCCGGTGTTGCGTTGACCATGCCGAGCAGCTTGATCACCTGTCTGACGCGGCCCAGATCGCCCAGTTCTGAATGCAGCACGGCCAGCAGGTTCAGACCGACGAGTTGTGCGTGCTGATAGGCTTCATCGGTGGTGACGGTTGCGCCGACCTTGCCGGTCATCAGCGTGCCGGCTTCGTTCAGCGGGCCTTGACCCGACAGGAACAGCAGATCGCCTTCGCGCGTGCAGTGGGCGAAATTGCCGATGGGCGTCGGCACCTGCGGGAGGGTCAGGCCGCGTGCGCGCAGCCGGTCGTAACAGTTCATCTGGGATAGCGTTTGCCGTAAGGCAGTAGTTCGGGTGTGTCCGACGATCCGGCCTGCGGAAGGGCCGCGTCGTACTCATGGTCGAAGAGAGGCCCGGCTCAAGGCGCCGCTTCGGGCGTGCGGTGCTGCCAGCCAAGTCGCGCCTCGATTCGCGCGGCCACGTCCTGCAGTGCGTGGGCAAAACGTTCCGCGCCCTGTTCCGCCTTCGACTCCGGCATCACGATCGAAATCGTGAATACGCAGTCGCCTGCCTTATCGAGGACCGGCGCCGCAAGGCACGCCACCGATGCATCCGATTCGCCGATCTGGATCGACAGACGCGACTGGAACGCATCGCGCGCGATCTGCGCGAGCACCTCGGGACGCGTCTCCGAGCGACCCGTCGGCGAGGGTTTCGCATGCTTCTGGAAGAACGCGACGCGCTCGGCGTCCGGCAAATGCCCGACCAGCAGACGCCCCGACGCTGTCCAGTTGAGCGGTACGCGGCTGCCGACACGCGACGTCACACGAAAATGGCCCGGACCTTCGGCCATCTGCAGCACGACCATCATGCCTTCCTCGAGCCCGCACACCTGCACGGTTTCTTCGACCTGTGCCGAAAGCCGGTGCATTTCCTCGTTCGCGACCGTCAGGTAATCGAGCGAACTCGCGTATGTCAGCCCGTAGCCGTAGAGCCGCGAGCCGAACCAGATCGCGCCTTCGAGCGTGCGCGCGAGCAGGTTCTTTTCCACGAGATCGTTAATGATCGAATAGACCGTCGACAGCGGTGCGCCCAGCGTACGCGCGACTTCATACGCGGTGACCGGGTGGTTCGCTTCCTGAAGCGCGTCGAAAATCTGCACGGCGCGATCGATCGCGCCGGTGCGCGTGCGCGGCGCGGCGGCGGTCGTTTCGGACGGCTGCGAGGCGTGTTCAGGCTCGGCGGGGCGGGGCGTGCGGGGCATCGTGCTCCTTGGAATCGGATTGTTTTTGGCCAGTTGACGCAGGGTTATTGTATGTTAGACTGATCCACAATTACAACATATATTCCATAACTAGGAAATAAAATTTCCGGAGGCGTCGCAATGGACATCCGCTCTCGATCTGGCTTACGCCCTGTCATCAATGTCTCGGGCACGATGACGAGCCTTGGCGCGTCCATCGTCGGCGAACCGGTGATCGAGGCGGTGGCGCAGATACTGCCGCAATTCGTCGAGATCGACGATCTGCAGAAGAAAGCGTCGACGGCGATCGCCGCGGCCTGCGGAAGCGAAAGCGGTTACGTGACCGCATCGTGTTCCGCGGCCATCACGCTGTGCATCGCCGCAACCATGACGGGCGACGATCACGGCCTGATCGAGCAGCTTCCGGACACGACCGGGTTGCGCAATGAAGTCGTGATCCAGACCGGTCACCTCGTCAATTATGGCGCACCCATCGACCAGGCGATCCGTCTTGCCGGCGCACGCGTGGTAACTGTTGGCGCCGCAACCGAAGCGCATGGTTATCAGCTGGCGACTGCCATTACAGAGCGCACCACAGCGGCGCTTTACGTCGTCTCGCATCACACGGTCCAGTTCGGCATGATCACGCTCGAAGAATTCATCGCGGTTGCGCATGGAAAGGGCGTGCCGGTGATCGTCGACGCGGCGTCCGAATATGACCTGAAGCGTTTCATCGAAGCGGGCGCGGATCTCGTGCTGTATTCGGCGCACAAATTCCTCGGCGGTCTGACGGCGGGCATCGTCGCGGGCACGAAAGCGCGGGTACGTGCCGCATATTTCCAGAACGGCGGCATTGGCCGGGGCATGAAAGTCGGCAAGGAAGGCATCGTTGGCGCGATCGCTGCGCTCGAAGCGTGGCAGACGCGCGATCACGTTGCGATCCGCGCACGCGAACGCGGTTACCTGACGCTGTGGCGCGAAGCGCTGAACCGCTTTGCCGGCGTGTGGGCGCAGCTCGATCCCGACCCGACGGGCAATCCGCTCGACCGTCTGAAACTGCATATCGATCCGCAGGAAGCGCGCATTACCGCATGGGATCTCGCCGATGCGCTCGCGCGTCCCCAGCGCGGCGGTGCGCCGGTGATCGTGCGCGACCACGAGGCGGAACTGCATTTCTTCTTCCTCGACCCGTGCAATCTGCACCCGGGCGAAGAACAGGTCGTGCTCGCGCGCATCGTCGACGAACTCGAACATGCGCGAAGCGCACCGCAACCCATCGTGACACCGTTCCACCAGCGCGACGCGCGCCGTGTGGCTGGACGCAGGAACTGGCCCGACTGACGCACTGATTTTCACCCCTTGAAGTTTGCCTGACCGGGCGCCGGAAATCTCCGGTGCTGCCTTGACTCGTCTGTTTAGTACTCCGTAGGGAGTCGGATGACCATTCTCATCCGGCGTTCGCTTTCTTTTGACTTGAGGAAACCATGAAATATAACAAGATCTTCCGTACGGCGATCACTGTCGCCGCCGCTGGACTCGCCACGCAGGCCGCGCATGCGCAAAGCAGCGTAACGCTGTATGGCATCGTCGACGCCGGCCTGACCTACACGAACAACCAGAAGGGCAAGAGCAACTTCCAGGCGACGCAGGGCAATGTGCAGGGCTCGCGCTGGGGCCTGCTCGGTACGGAAGATCTGGGTGGCGGCAACAAGGTGTCGTTCAAGCTGGAAAACGGTTTCAGCCTCGAAACGGGTGCAGCAGGTCAGGGCGGCCGCATCTTCGGCCGTAGCGCGTGGGTTGCACTGACGAACAACAAGGCCGGCTCGATCACGCTGGGCCGTCAGTACAACAGCGTGCAGGACTACCTCTCGAACCTGCAGGTTAACGGGGTCGGCGCGCTGAGCCAGTACGGCAACGCGGTCTACGATAACGACGACCTGAACAACACATACCGCACGAACAACGCGGTCAAGTACACGACGCCGACCATCGCCGGCCTGACCGCTAACGCGATGTACGCGTTCTCGAACGCGGCAGGTGATTTCTCAAACAACCGCGCGTGGAGCGTCGGCGCCGACTACGTGAACGGGCCGGTCCGCCTCGACGCGGCGTACTCGCTGACGGACCATCCGGCGACGAGCACAACCGGCGCGGCGCCGTCGGACAATTACTACAACACGGGCTCTTCGATCATCAGCAACGTCGCGCGCAACCAGGTGTGGGGCGCGGGCGGCCAGTACGTGTTCGGCCCGGCGATCTTCGCGCTGCTGTACACGAACTCGCAGTTCCAGCTGAACTCGGGCGGCCGCCTGCATTTCACGAACTATGAAGCGAGCGCGCGTTACCAGCTGACGCCCGCGACCCTGCTCGCGCTCGGCTACATCTACACGAACCAGACGAGCAGTTCGGCAATCGCGAAGAACGCCCACTACAACCAGTTAAGCCTTGGCGGCGAGTACTTCCTGTCGAAGACAACGGACCTGTACCTGAACGGCACCTACCAGCGTTCGTCGGGTTCGAAGGCATGGGTTGAAGGCATCTCCAATGCGTCGAGCAACAACGGTCAGTTCGTGACGGTTGCCGGCATCCGCCACAAGTTCTAAACGGACAGAGCCCCGCTCGTTGCGCTGAGCGCATCAAGGCATGCAGTGCGCAGCGGCAGCTCATCGCTCTACACAATCAGGAGAAGAAACATGGCGACCGTCCAGGGAAGTCTGTTGCTCGTCTATGCATTGATCGCCATCATCGCGCTCGTCGTGCTGATTGCGCGCTTCAAGATGAATCCGTTCATCACGTTGATGATGGTGTCGGTGGCGCTGGCGCTTGCCGTCGGCATGCCGATGACGTCGATTCTGAAATCGTTCGAAACAGGTGTGGGTGGCACGCTCGGTCACATTGCGATCGTGGTCGGTCTTGGCACGATGCTCGGCAAGATGATGGCCGAATCGGGTGGGGCGGAGCGTATCGCGCGCACGCTGATCAGCCTGTTCGGGCCTAAGAATGTGCACTGGGCGATGATGTGTATCGCCTTTCTGGTCGGCTTGCCGGTGTTCTTCGAAGTCGGCTTCGTGCTGCTGATTCCGATTGCGTTCAACGTCGCGCAACGGACGGGCACGTCGATGATTCGCGTCGGCATTCCGATGGTGGCGGGCCTTTCCGTCGTACACGGTCTGATTCCGCCGCATCCGGCCGCATTGCTCGCAGTGACGGCATACAACGCGGATATCGGTCACACGATTTTCTACGCGCTGATTGTCGGCATTCCGACTGCGGCGATTGCGGGTCCGCTGTTCTCGAAGCTCATCAGCCGCTTTGTCGTGCTCGATGGCATCAACCCGATGGCGCAGCAGTTCATCGAGCAGGACGCACAACGTGCGACGCAGGAACTGCCGGGATTCGGCATCACGTTGCTGACGGTGTTGCTGCCCGTATTGCTGATGCTGGTGGGTAGCTGGGCCGATGTCATTGCACCGGCGAAGTCGACGGCGAACAACATACTGCGTCTGATCGGTCACCCGGACATGGCGCTGCTGCTTGCGGTGCTGCTGAGCTTCTACACGTTTGGTGTGACGCGTGGCTTTGGGCGTGAGCAGATCCTCAAGTTCACCAACGAATGCCTGGCGCCGACGGCAAGCATCACGCTGGTGGTGGGCGCAGGCGCGGGCTTTGGCCGCATCCTGATCGACAGCGGCGCGTCGAAGGCGATTGTCGATGTGGCGACCGGTGCGCATGTGCCGCTGCTGATTCTGGCGTGGCTCGTGGCGGCGCTGATTCGTGTCGCAACGGGATCGGCGACGGTTGCAATGGCAACGGCTGCGGGCATCATCGCGCCGATCGCAGCGGCCGCGGCTGCAACGGGTGGGGTGCGTCCCGAACTGCTTGTGCTCGCAACGGGTGCGGGATCGCTGATCCTGTCGCACGTGAACGACGGTGGCTTCTGGCTCGTGAAGGAGTACTTCGGCATGAGCGTGCCGCAGACCTTCAAGACATGGACCGTCTGCGAGACGATCATTTCGATCACCGCTTTAGCCTTTACTCTGGGACTTGCTGCGGTGGTTTGATCGAATGAGATTGACCTGAAGCAGCAGGGAAGGGACGCGCATGAGCAGGTGCGCGTCCCTTTTTCTATTTGGCGCTGGCCGCTTTGGCACCGCACGCCCGAATCACTAGAGCGACGACCTGTTCGGTCGATTCGTCGAAAGCCTTCTTCGAGAGCGCACGCTTGCCGGCCAGCGCTTCGATCTGCGCGTCGAAATCCGCATAGTGCTGGGTCATCGCCCAGATCATGAAGAGGAACGTGCGCGCATCAATGGGCGCGAGCAGCCCGCGCGCGATCCAGTCGTTGATCACGACGACGCGCGTTTCCATCCATGGCTTCACGCGACCCGACAGAATGTCCTGCATGTGCGTCGCGCCGCGAATGATTTCGTTCGCCCACACCTTCGAAGCAAGTGGACGACGTCGCGACAGTTCCATCTTGGCGCGCACATAGCCGCCGATTGCCTCAACCGGATCGTCGCTGCGGTCGAACGTATCCGCGGCGCGGTACCACTCCTCGAAGATGTCATCGAGCACGCGTCGGTAAAGCGCAAGCTTTGTCGGGAAGTAGTAATGCAGGTTCGCTTTAGGGAGACCCGCACGTTCCGCGATCATCGCTGTGCTAGTGCCTTCAAGACCACGCTCTGCAAAAACGGCTTCCGCGCACGCGAGCAGATGCGCCTCGTTCGTGTTGCGGATGTGTGCCTTGCGCCGCCGCATTGGCTTTGCCGCTTCTTCGTCTTCGACGGTCATTGCTGGCGCATCGTCGCTTTTCATCATGGCCTCGTGTGGCTCGGGTGCCGCGTCGCGCCTCATTGTAGTCGCAATGCGGCCTGCAAACGCGTAGTGTCGTACACAGGCGAACGACGTGCCTTCCGGCATGTTGCAGCGCAATGGCACGCTTTTCGCTCAGTGAGAAGTCATTGAAATATAGCCGGTAATCGTCTACAACCTGTCCAACTGGACAGGATTGGTTGAGCAGGGAAAACACGTAGACGGTGAAGCTCGCCGTGTGCACCGCAGGCGGGCGCGATGCCCCACGACGTGTCGGCGATGCACCGCGTTTGCGTACGGAATGGCCCATTTGAATGTCCCGATTCGGTGAGGAGAGAGACTGATGAACGCAGTGACGGAAGCAGGGCTCGACGTGTCGATCAAGGTGAACGGCCAGCGTCTTTGGGACAGTCTCATGACGATGGCGAAGATCGGCGCGACGCCTAAAGGCGGCGTCTGCCGTCTGGCGCTAACGGATCTCGATCGCGAAGGGCGCGACCTGATCGTCAGCTGGGCAAAGGAGGCGGGTTGCACCGTCAGCGTCGATCAGATGGGCAACGTATTCATGCGACGCGCGGGCCGCAATGCATCGGCGTTGCCGGTGATGACCGGCTCGCATGCCGATTCGCAGCCTACGGGTGGTCGTTTTGACGGCATCTACGGCGTGCTCGGTGGCCTTGAAGTCATTCGTAGCCTCAACGATTACGGCATCGAGACCGAGCATCCGGTCGAAGTCGTGATCTGGACCAACGAGGAAGGCTCCCGCTTTGCGCCGGCGATGGTTGCATCCGGCGTGTTTGCGGGCGTGTTTACCCTCGACTACGGTCTTTCGCGCAAGGACGTCGACGGCAAGACGATCGGCGAAGAACTCAAACGTATCGGCTACGCAGGCGATATTCCGTGCGGCGGCCGGCCGGTTCATGCTGCGTTCGAACTGCATATCGAGCAGGGCCCGATTCTCGAAGCCGAACACAAAACGATTGGGGTCGTGACCGACGCGCAAGGTCAGCGCTGGTACGAGATCGTGCTTACCGGGCAGGAGGCGCATGCAGGTCCGACGCCGATGCCGCGTCGGCGCGATGCGTTGCTGGGTGCGTCGCGTGTGGTCGATCTCGTGAACCGCGTCGGGCTGAATCACGCGCCGTTCGGCTGCGCGACGGTCGGCATGATGCAGGTGTATCCGAACTCACGCAACGTGATTCCGGGGCGCGTGTTCTTCACGGTCGACTTCCGTCATCCCGACGATGCCGTGCTCGCGCAGATGGATGCGGAGCTGCGTGAGGGCGTCGCGCGCATTGCGGGCGAAATCGGCCTTGAAACGCAGCTCGAACAGATCTTTTACTACAAGCCGGTCGCGTTCGACGCGGCTTGCGTCAAGTCAGTCCGCGCGGCTGCCGAACGCTTCGGCTATCCCAATCGCGACATCGTGTCAGGCGCGGGTCACGACGCCTGCTATCTGTCGCAGGTTGCGCCGACATCGATGGTGTTCGTGCCGTGCGTCGACGGCATCAGTCACAACGAGATCGAAGACGCCACGATCGAATGGATCGAAGCGGGCGCGAACGTACTGCTGCACGCGATGCTGGAGCGAGCGTGTGAGCCCGCTTCGTAGCCGCTGCCCAACCCCTCTCTGCTAGACGCTCTTTGAAGATTGTTTCCTGATTTCGATGCTGGCCTGGCTTAAGCCAAAGCCAGCGGGTTCGTGTTGTTTCTCTTGTCGAAGGAACGCGCATGGCTACGAAGGAAACCGGCGATATCGCCGCAGGCCGACTACAGGCCGACCAGCTCGCGTGTCAGTTTACCGACGTCGCGCCGTTGCTTGAACCCGGCGCGGCGGCGATTGCCGCGAGCCGCTGTCACTACTGCTACGACGCACCGTGTGTGAACGCGTGTCCCACGCAGATCGATATTCCCGGTTTTATCCGCAAGATCGGCAACGGCAATCTAAAAGGCGCCGCGGTCGACATTCTCTCCGCGAATCCGTTAGGCGGTATGTGCGCGCGAGTGTGCCCGACGGAAATTCTTTGCGAAGGCGCTTGCGTGCGCAACCATCAGGACGAAAAGCCCGTCGCGATCGGTGCTTTGCAACGTCATGCAACCGACTGGGCGATGGCGCGTGATCTCAGGCTGTTCAGGCGTGCGGCGGAAACGGGTCGACATGTTGCTGTAGTCGGCGCGGGCCCGGCTGGGCTTGCATGCGCACATCGGCTAGCGCTTGGCGGTCATCGCGTGACGCTATTCGACGCGCGCCCCAAAGCCGGTGGCCTTAACGAATATGGCATCGCCGCTTATAAAACCGTCGATGAATACGCGCAAAGGGAAGTCGACTGGCTGCTTTCAGTCGGCGGCATCGAACTAGAGACGGGTGTCGCGCTCGGTCGAGATGTGACGCTCACTGAGCTTCGCCAGCAACACGACGCAGTGTTTCTCGCAGTCGGCCTAACGGGCGTCAAGGCGTTGCAGATCGAAGGCGAAGCGCTGGCTGGCGTCGAAAACGCCGTCGATTTCATCGCGCGCCTGCGTCAGGCGGACGATCTTTCGACGCTGCCGGTCGGCCGTCGCGTGGTGGTGATCGGCGGCGGCAATACCGCGATCGACGCGGCAGTGCAAAGCCGCAAGCTCGGCGCCGAAAGCGTTTCGATGGTGTACCGGCGCGGCCTCGACGCTATGAGCGCGACGTGGGCAGAGCGCGAATTCGCGCAGACGCAGGGTGTATCGATCGTGTTGTACGCGCAACCCGTGCGTTTGCTGGGTGACGGCAGGACGGTCACCGGCGTTGAATTCGAGCGCACGCACGAAGACGGCGGACGCCTTGTCGGCACAGGCGAGCGCTTCACCATCGCCGCCGATGTCGTACTGAAGGCAATCGGCCAGACACTCGTCGCGACAGGACTCGATGCTGAAATCCTGACAACGGACGGCACACGTATCGCAGTCGATGAAGAACGACGTACGTCGCTGGACAACGTCTGGGCAGGCGGGGACTGCGCGGCCACCGGTCTCGATCTGACTGTGCAGGCGGTGCAGGACGGCAAGCTCGCAGCGGCATCGATCGATCGCGTGTTCGCACGCACGGCGATGCGCGCAGCGTAACGACGGTACGAGCAGGGCGCGTGCCTCGATGCAACGCGCAGTGATAAAAAGCGATCACCCCACGGAGCCAGATATGGCCGATCTTCGTTGCACCATCGCCGGCATTACGTCGCCGAATCCTTTCTGGCTGGCCTCCGCGCCACCTACCGACAAGGCCTATAACGTCAATCGCGCATTCGAAGCGGGCTGGGGCGGCGTCGTGTGGAAGACCCTAGGCCTCGATCCGCATGTCGTCAATGTGAGCTCGCGCTACGGCGCGGTGCAGTGGAATGGCCAGCGCATCGCGGGCCTGAATAATATCGAACTGATCACCGATCGTCCGCTCGACGAGAACCTGCGCGAGATCGCACAGGTGAAGCGCGACTGGCCCGATCGCGCGATGATCGTTTCGCTGATGGTGCCGTGCAATGAGCGTGACTGGAAGTGGATCCTGCCGCTTGTCGAAGACACCGGCGCCGATGCGGTCGAGCTGAACTTCGGCTGTCCGCATGGCATGAGCGAACGCGGCATGGGCGCAGCCGTGGGGCAGGTGCCGGAATACATCGAGATGGTCACGCGCTGGGTCAAGGAAGGCTCGCGCCTGCCTTGCCTCGTGAAGCTCACACCAAACATCACCGACATCCGCCTCGGCTCGCGCGCGGCATACAAAGGCGGCGCGGACGGCGTGTCGCTCATCAACACGATCAACTCCATCGTCGCGGTGGATCTCGACGAAATGGCGCCGCTGCCGACCGTCGATGGCAAAGGCACGCACGGCGGTTATTGCGGCCCTGCAGTCAAGCCGATTGCGCTGAACATGGTTGCGGAGATCGCGCGCGATACTGAAACGCCAGGCTTGCCGATCTCGGGCATCGGCGGCATCACGACGTGGCGCGACGCCGCCGAATTCATGGTGCTGGGCGCGGGCAGCGTGCAGGTGTGTACCGCTGCGATGCACTACGGCTTTCGCATCGTCTCCGACATGGCCGATGGCCTGTCGAACTGGATGGACGAAAAAGGCTATGCAACGCTCGACGATATTCGCGGACGTGCCGTGCCGAATGTCACTGACTGGAAGTTCCTGAACCTCAGCTACGACATCAAGGCGCGCATCGATCAGGACAAGTGCATCCAGTGCGGCCTGTGCCACATCGCGTGCGAGGACACCGCGCATCAGGCAATCCTCCGCGAGAAAGATGGCGTGCGTCACTTCGAAGTGGTCGACGCGCAGTGCGTCGGATGCAACCTCTGCATGCACGTGTGTCCGGTCGATCAGTGCATCACGATGGAGCGCGTCGATGCGGGCGCGTATTCGAACTGGACCACGCATCCGAACAATCCTTCTGCAGTCACAGCAACAACCGACGAAACCGTAGCACCAGCACCTGTATCCGCACACGCGGCCTAGTGGTCTACACACGCTGGACGCATCGCACTTCACCACTTAACGACGATGCGCCAGTTTTTCGACGATGGGAGAGCCTTCGATGAATCAGTCTGCTGGAACCAGCGATTCGCTATTGCAACCGGGCGTACGCAACAGTTCGCTCTATAACGACGACCTCGCGCCGACCGGCAAGGCGCAGCGCACGTGGAAGTGGTATCACTTCGCCGCGCTGTGGGTCGGCATGGTGATGAACATCGCGTCATACATGCTCGCGGCCGGTTTGACGGAGCAGGGTATGTCGCCGTGGCAGGCCGTGGCGACGGTGCTGCTCGGCAACCTCATCGTGCTTGTGCCGATGCTGTTGATCGGTCATGCGGGCGCGAAGCATGGCATTCCGTATGCGGTGCTCGTGCGGTCGTCGTTCGGCACGCAAGGGGCGAAACTGCCGGCGTTGTTGCGGGCAATCGTCGCGTGTGGCTGGTACGGCATTCAAACGTGGCTGGGTGGCAGCGCGATCTACGTGCTGCTCAACATTCTCACGGGCAATGCGTTGCAGGGCACGCCGCTGCCATTCATCGACATTTCGATCGGGCAGGCCGCGTGTTTCCTCGCGTTCTGGGCGTTGCAGATCTACTTCATCGTCAATGGCACCGATTCGATTCGCTGGCTCGAAAGCTGGTCCGCGCCGATCAAGGTGGTGATGTGTATCGCGCTGGTGTGGTGGGCGACGTCGAAAGCGGGCGGCGTCGGTTCGATGCTGTCGACGCCTTCGCAGTTCGCTGCGGGCGGCAAGAAGGAAGGTCTTTTCTGGGTCACGTTCTGGCCGGGTCTTACGGCGATGGTCGGTTTCTGGGCGACGCTCGCGCTGAATATTCCGGACTTCACGCGGTTTGCGCGGACGCAGCGCGACCAGATGGTCGGTCAGGCAATCGGCCTGCCGGTTCCAATGGCCTTGCTGTCGGTGATCTCGGTGGTGGTGACGTCCGCGACGGTCGTGATCTACGGCAAGGCAATCTGGGATCCGATCGACCTGACGAGCCGTATGACAGGCGTCGGCGTGGGCATCGCGCTCATCATCCTGACGCTCGACACGATGTGCTGCAATCTTGCGGCGAATCTCGTCGGGCCCGCCTACGATTTTTCGAGTCTCTGGCCGAAGGGCATTTCATACAAGACGGGCGGCATGATCACCGCGACCATCGCGATCGTGATGATGCCGTGGAAGATTCTCGCGACCACGCAGGGCTATATCTTCACGTGGCTCGTCGGGTACTCGGCGCTGCTCGGTCCGGTAGCGGGCATCATGATGGTCGACTACTTCCTGATTCGCGGCACGCGTCTCGATCATCACGAACTTTTCGACGAAAACGGCGAATATGCGTACACGGGCGGCTGGAACATGGCGGCGGTCGTCTCGCTGGCGATCGGCGTGTTGCCGAATCTGCCGGGCTTTCTGCATACCGCGTTTCCCGCTGCGTTCCCGAACGTGCCGGAAGTGTTCAACACGCTCTATACGTATGCATGGTTTGTGGGTCTGGCGCTGGCGGCGATTATCTACGGCGTGTGGATGAAGCTCGGCAAGCGTGCAAGTCCGGGTATCGCGCGCGCCTGAACCGGCCGTTTCGATGCGTGTAGCGTTGAGAGTCAACCGAAGGAGACTGCAGCATGGCAACCCTGATTCGTGGCGGGACGGTGGTCGACGCCAACCAGACATATCGCGCCGACGTGTTGTGTCATGACAGCGCAGAAGGCGGGACCATCGCGCAGATTGGCGTCGATCTGGACGCACCCGCGGGCGTGACCGTGATCGACGCAGGCGGGCAATACGTGATGCCTGGCGGCATCGATCCGCACACGCATATGGAACTGCCGTTCATGGGCACGACAGCCAGCGACGACTTCTATAGCGGCACCGCTGCCGGTCTCGCGGGCGGCACGACCAGCATCATCGACTTCGTGATCCCGTCGCCGCGCCAGCCGCTGATGGCGGCGTTCAACGACTGGCGTGGCTGGGCTGAGAAGGCTGCGTCGGACTACGGCTTTCACGTCGCAGTGACGTGGTGGGACGAGTCGGTGCATCGCGACATGGGGACGCTCGTGCACGAGCATGGCGTGTCGAGCTTCAAGCACTTCATGGCCTACAAGAACGCGATCATGGCCGACGATGAGGTCCTCGTGAACAGTTTCGCACGCGCGCTTGAACTTGGTGCGCTGCCGACGGTGCACGCGGAAAATGGCGAGCTCGTGTTCCAGTTGCAGCGCCAGCTCCTCGCGCGCGGCTTTACAGGACCGGAAGCGCATCCGTTGTCGCGACCGCCGGAAGTGGAGGGCGAAGCGGCCAATCGCGCCATCCGCATCGCACAGGTGCTCGGCGTGCCCGTGTATATCGTGCACGTTTCCGCTAAAGATGCACTCGATGCCGTGATCCGCGCGCATAGCGAAGGCCAGCGTGTCTTCGCCGAAGTGCTCGCGGGACATCTCGTGATCGACGAATCGGTCTATCGCGATACCGACTGGGGACGTGCGGCGGCGCATGTGATGAGCCCGCCGTTCCGCACGAAAGAGCATCGCGATGCGTTATGGCGCGGGCTGCAGGGCGGCCATCTGCACACCACTGCAACCGATCACTGCGTGTTCTGCGCGTCACAGAAGGCAATGGGACGGGAAGACTTCACGAAGATTCCGAACGGCTGCGGCGGCGTCGAAGACCGCATGTCGATTCTCTGGCATCACGGCGTAAATACGGGGCGCCTGACGCCTAACGAGTTTGTGCGCGTGACATCAACGAACGCCGCGCAGATTTTCAATCTGTATCCACGCAAAGGCGCGGTCGAAGTGGGCGCCGACGCGGACCTCGTCGTCTGGGATCCGAAGGCGACGCGCACGATCTCCGTGAAGACGCATCACCAGAACGTCGACTTCAACGTATTCGAAGGGATGAACGTGCAGGGCGTGGCGACGCATACGCTGTCGCGCGGTCACGTGGCGTGGGCCAATGGCGATCTGCGCGCGCAGCGCGGCGCGGGACGCTATCTGAAGCGGCCACCCAACCCGGCATATTTCGAAGCGGTGCGCGTCGCCAATCGTTTGAAGGCAGTGGAGCCGGTAGCGCGTTGAGCGTGCGCGATTCTTCACTTTTTTTGTGATTATCTTTTACCGATGGAGGGATTTAAGCGGGCGAATGCTTTGACTATCCTGATCTCACGCGTTTCATACATGGTGTCTGAAGCGGTTCACACGGAAGATCTGGAGGTCGTTGTCATGAAAGCCCGTCTATATGGTGTCGCCGCTGCTGCCCTGACTGCTGCCACGCTGCTCGCCGCGCCGCTCGCATCGTATGCGCAGCAGTCGAACAACACGGTCACGCGCGCACAGGTGAAAGCCGAGCTTGTTGAACTCGAACGGGCAGGCTACCACCCCGGTATGAATGAGGTGAATTATCCGGTCGATCTTGAGACCGCTGAGGCGAAAGTGGCCGCAAACCACGCGGGTGCACCCGGCGACACGGGCTACGGCGCGGGTACGACCAGCTCGGCCCAGTCGGGCGGGCAGTAGGATCGAAAGCCTGAAGCCCGTTGTCCTCTACCGGCCCGTGTGGCGTCGATTAAACCGGATGTCCGTTTGTGGCATCCGGTTTTTTACGCGCGTGGACGCCGCTCGTTATAGAACAGCGTCTGAGGGGGTAAGCGTCGCCACCAGCACGGCAGCGATCGCTTCGATGCCGTCGCGGTCTTCTTCGGTGAAACGCGACGGGAGCGGGCTGTCGATATCGAGCACGCCAAGCAGCGCGCCATCGCGCATCACGAGTGGCACCACCAGTTCTGAGCGCGACGCTGAATCGCACGCAATGTGCCCCGCGAATGCGTTGACGTCCGGCACGAGTTGCGTCTCGCGGGTTTGCGCGGCGGTGCCGCACACGCCGCGGCCCATGGCGATACGCACGCATGCTGGTTTGCCCTGAAACGGTCCGACCACGAGCTCGCCTTCGACGAGAAAATAGAAGCCTGCCCAGTTCACGTCCGGCATCGCGTTGAACAGCAGCGCGGAAAGGTTCGCGGCATTGGCGACGAGATTCGTTTCGTCCGCGAGCAGTCCGCGAGCCTGTGCGGCCAGCTCGATATAGAAATCGCGCTTTGGCAACGCGGTGGAGACGGTTCCCTGAAACATGGCGGTATACCCTGCGTAGTCACTGCAAGAAAGACGCCTGCGTGGCGTCGGGCCGCAACTGACGCAGCCCGGGCCGTGATTCTCCCACCTTTGGCTCAATCCTGCCCGCGGGCACACCACACCGGTCGCGCCAGTCCGGGCACGTCCGCTGCCCGCAACGCGTTTATTCGTCAACGCATACAATAATCGGGCACGTATGCCCGCATCGGGACGCCGATATTCCTCACGTCACGGCTGCAGATGAATCGCCCCTGCGTGCGTCGAAGAAAGGACGCCCATGGATCACCTCGAATCGCTGCGTATCTTCTGCACCGTAGTCGAAGTTCGCAGTTTTACGCGCGCGGCGCGGGTACACGGTCTGTCGACGCCGGCCATTTCCCGCTCGGTGAGCGAACTCGAAACGCGCCTCGGCGTGCGCCTCTTTCAACGTTCGACGCGTCATATCTCGACCACCGAAGTCGCGGAGCAGTTTTTCAAGGGCTGTTCGCGGCTTCTGGCGGAACTCGATGCGCTGGAAGCGCAGGCGCGTCACGGTGTGAGCGAACCGACGGGTGTGCTCAGGGTGGTTGCGCACACAACCGCCACCGTGAACCTGCTCGTGCCGCTGATAGCAGGCTTCAAGAAAGAGTTTCCGACGGTGCATCTCGATCTCACGCTGAGCGAGCGACCCGTCGATCTGATCGAGGAGGGCTACGATCTCGGCATCCTGCTGCCGTTCATGCTGACGAGCGATCAGATGATCACGCGCCCGCTCACGCGCATCGCGATGGTCGTGGTGACGTCGCCCGCCTATCTGAAGACGCACGCGCGCCCCGACACGCCGGAAGACCTCGTGCGACATGATTTCGTCGCGCTGTCGCCGTCGATTCAGGGTTTGCCTCTGCGCTTTCGGCGCGACGACGAAGAAACGACCGTCGATCTGAACGTTGAGATCTCGTCCAACAACGCGTCGCTAAGAAAGGAGATGGTGCTGATTGGCTTCGGGCTGGGCGCATTGCCGCGCTCGTTGATCGAAGACGAACTGCGTGATGGCCGGCTCGTGCAACTGCTGGAAAACTACGAATTGCTCGACAACGATATTGAGTTGCGGCTCGCGTATAGCAACCGCAAATTCATGCCCGCGAAAGTGCGCGCGTTCGTCGACTATGCGACGGCCTTTTACGCAGCAGCGCCGATCGATAGCCCGTAGGCAGTCACGTTAGCGAAGCGGCGCGCTACACATCCGGGAGCAACTTTGAAAGCAACGGCCCGATAGGCGAACGTTCCGTCGCCGCAGTATCATTCTGCCCGCCGCGTGCTTCCTGCGGCTCAGCCTACCTTTTTATAACTATAAGTAATATAAATCGCCATCGAAATGCTTTGTGGAAATAAGGGGTCTTTGCTACAGTCCGCTGCGCTCTTCGGACCGGTAGCATTGCAAACACGCAAAGCGCGCCGAAGCCGGACCTACAACACCAAGAGGACTATTTGATGAAATCGATTCGCTCCATTCTGCTGGTCGGCCTGCTGCAGGCTGTCGTCGCAACCTCGGCCTTCGCCGCTGACGGACTCGCGCAGATCAAATCGGCGGGCGTGTTCAAGATCGGCACCGAAGGCACGTACGCACCGTTCACGTTCCACGATGCGTCGAACCAGCTGACCGGCTTCGACGTCGAAATCGGCCGCGCGATCGCGCAGCGTCTGGGCGTGAAGGCCGAGTTCATCGAAGGCAAGTGGGACGGCCTGATCGCCGGCCTGGATGCCAACCGCTACGACGCCGTGATCAACGAAGTATCGATCACCGACGCACGCAAGGCCAAGTACGATTTCTCGAGCCCGTACATCACGTCGCACGCGGCGCTGATCGTGCGTTCGGACAATACGACCATCAAGACCTTCGACGACCTGAAGGGCAAGAAGTCGGCGAACACGCTGACCAGCAACTTCGGCAAGATGGCGGCCGCACACGGCGCGGAAGTCGTGCCGGTGCAAGGCTTCAACGAATCGATCGACCTGCTGACGTCGGGCCGCGTCGATGCGACGGTGAACGATTCGCTGTCGTACCTCGACTTCAAGAAGCACAAGCCGGACGCGAAGGTGAAGATCGCCGCGCTGGATGAATCTTCTGAAAGCGACCAGTCGGGCGTGCTGATCCGCAAGGGCAATCCGGAACTGCAGGCTGCGATCAACAAGGCGCTCGCCGACATGAAGGCCGACGGGACCTACGACAAGATCTCGAACAAGTACTTCGGCAAAGACGTATCCAAGTAAAGCCTCAAAAGCGAGCCTGAATCATGCCGGTATGGCTGCATTTGATGGGTACGTCACTCTGGCCCCTGCTGTACGCGGGGCTGGTGTTCACGGTGCCGCTCACCCTGATTTCCTTCGTGCTGGGTCTCGCGCTGGCGTTTGCCGTCGCGCTGATCCGGCTCTTCGGACCGAACTGGTCCGTGGCTATCGTGCGGTTCTACGTCTGGCTGATTCGCGGCTCGCCGCTGCTTGTGCAGCTGTTTGTGATCTTCTATGGCCTGCCGAATGTCGGGATCGTGCTTGATCCGCTGACGGCGGCCATTATCGGTTTCTCGCTGAACGTCGGCGCCTACAATTCCGAGGTCATCCGCGGCGTGATCGAATCGATCCCGAAGGGGCAGTGGGAAGCCGCGTACTCGATGGGGATGACGCGCGGCCAGGCACTGCGTCGCGCGATTCTGCCGCAAGCGGCGCGCGTCGCGCTGCCGCCGCTGTCGAATTCGTTCATCGCGCTCGTGAAGGATACGTCGCTCGCCGCCGTTCTGACCGTGCCGGAGATTTTCCAGGCCGCGCAGCGCATCGCATCGGTGACGTATGAGCCGCTGATCCTGTACACGGAAGCGGCGTTGATCTATCTGGTGTTCAGTTCGGTGCTGTCGTCGGCGCAGGTCAGGCTCGAACGGCGTTTCGGGCGCCACGCGCTTTTCACGGGCGGTAACTGATGATCAGACTGCAGAAAATCGAAAAGTATTTTGGCGATCATCGGGTGTTGAACTCGGTCGATCTCGCGCTCGCGCAGGGCAATGTCACGGCGCTGATCGGACCGTCCGGCAGCGGCAAGAGCACGCTGCTGCGTTGCGTGAACCTGCTGGAAATTCCCGAAGCCGGCACGCTCGAACTCGGCGACCAGCGGCTCGAATTCAGCCGCACGGAAAAGCCCTCGCGCGATGCCGTGCTGGCCATCCGCCGGCGCACCGGCATGGTGTTCCAGAACTTTCAGCTGTTTCCGCACCGCACGGTTATCGAGAACGTGATGGAAGGGCTCATCACCGTACAGAAGTGGGACGCTGAACGCGCGCGCGTGCGGGCGCATGAACTGCTGACGAAGGTGGGCATTGCCCATAAGTCGGACGCGTGGCCGTCGACGCTCTCCGGCGGTCAGCAGCAGCGTGTCGCGATTGCGCGGGCGCTGGCGCCGTCGCCGGATGTGCTGTTGTGCGATGAGCCGACATCGGCGCTCGATCCGGGCCTGGCTGCCGAAGTGGTCGATGTGCTGCGGCAGCTCGCGAAGGAAGGCATGACGATGCTGATGGCGACGCACGATCTGCGGCTTGCCGCGTCGATTGCGCGCGATGTCGTGTTCCTGACCGACGGCGCGGTGATCGAATCGGGCCCGGCGCGCGATATCTTCACGCGCCCGAGGCAGCGGGAAACCGCCAGCTTCGTGTCGACGTTGACGCAGACACTGCCGGACAGCTGGGACGACTGATCATTTTCGTCGCGCGATTTTTCGCGCTTCTCCACCTTTCCCCAGCGGCTTGCCGCACGGCTAGCCCCAGTGGGTTCCGGGGGGAGAACCGGTGCTTACTGCGCCGGCTTCACAAACTTCAATGTCATCCGGTCCGATTCGCCGATCGCCGCAAAGCGCGCGCGATCGGTGTCGCCGCCCTCGTACGTCGGCGGTAGCGACCAGACGCCGTTCGGGTAGTCCTTCGTGTCGCGCGGGTTGCTGTTGACCTCGCTGCGTGCGGCCAGCACGAACCCGGCCGCCTGAGCGTGCTGGATCACATAGGCTTCGGTGACATAGCCCGTCGTGATCATGGTCTGCACCGACGTGTCCGGCCGCGCGCGATGCTCCTCGACACCCAGCACACCGCCCGGCTTCAGCGCCGCGTAGAAGGCGCGCAGGTTCGCGTCGATCTCGCCGTCTTCGATCCAGTTGTGAATGTTGCGGAACGTGAGCACGCGGTCGACGTTGCCGCTGGCCGGAAAGCCGCTGAACTGACCGCCACGCAACGTGCCGTCCACGACCTTGCCATAGACCGCTGGCGTCGCCGCAAGCTTCTTCTCGAATGCGGCGCGGTTGGCTTTCTCTTCCTCCGCGGCGGCGGTCGACGGGCTCTCGTATTGCGCCTCGTAGAGCGTCCCGCTGTCATGCAGATACGGTGCGAGGATGTCGGTGTACCAGCCGCCGCCCGGCGCGATTTCGAGCACCGTCTGCGACGTTTCAACGTCGAAGAACTGGAGCGTTTCCTTCGGATGACGGTAGACGTCGCGTGCTTTTGCCTTGTCGGTTCGCTGCGGGCCCGCGAGCGCGGTGTCGAGCGCGGCAGATGCGGTGCCTGAGGTCGGGCCGGGTGACGTGCATGCGGCGAGCATAAGCGCGGCGCAGAACGTTGCGGCGGTGCGCCGGAATGCGCGAGCCGGGGACGGGGACGGGAGTCGGGAATGGCGTGTCATGCTGTTCATTATCCACCCGCATGTGACCGGATTAAAACGTGCAGAAGGAAAACAGGTAGTCCTCGCACGTGTTTTCCATCGCCTACACTGGATGAGTCGATACACGACCTCGAAGGAGTCGAGCATGTCGCGACCACCCCGTTTGTTGTCTTTGGTCTTCTTCACTGCGTTGTGCGCGGCGACAGGATCGGCCTTCGCTCAGGGGCTTTCCGCGCAGGACGACATGAGCCTGCCCGCCAACAGTCCAAAGTTGATGCCGCACGCGCCGCTCGGCAGCGAGTATCCATCGCACGGCAACCAGCAGGCCGGTGAGATGAATCTGAATCCGACCGATCCGCGTGCGCAACTCGTCAATGGTCTGCCGAACAATACACAGTCGGGCGGGTACGGTTCGCCACTCGCAGGCGTGCGGACTTACGTGCAGCCGACGGGGCAGTGAAACGTTTCGAGCGCTTCGCCTGCGATGGCGGGCGTGGCGCGTGTGCGCCGGAGTCCCGTCGCGGTCCTGATATGATGGCTGTATAAACATACAGCTTTTGTGCGCATGCCCGTGCCGACGGCTTCTCCCGATCCTCACTACTATCTGCGCAACTTCCAGCGCGCGCTCGCGTGGCTCAAGGAACGTTACGACGACCTGCTCGATGCCGCCGGGCGGGATTTCCTGCGGTCGTTCGACGAACTGCCCGAAGCATCCCAGGCGCTGCTCGTGCGCATGCTGATGCGCAAGGGGCCGTTATTCCGTTCGAGCCGGCTCGCGTATGACGAGATCGGCTGCCCGCTCGATGCCGCGCAGCCGCTCGTCGCGCGAGGCTGGGTCGATCCCGATCCGCTTCTGACGCTCGACGAACTCTCTGGTCTCGTCACGCGTCCGGAACTCGCCCGCCTGTTTCCCGATCTTCCGGTGAAATCCGCGACCCGCAAGGCCGATCTGCTCGCTACGCTGCGCGAGCGATACGGCGAGGCACGCCGGTATTCCATGTGGGATCTGCAATCCGAAGAGCGCGTGTTGTGTGTCACCATCGCGCCGTTGTGCGATCGTCTGCGGTTGATGTTCTTCGGCAACCTGCACCAGGACTGGTCGGAATTCGTGCTCGCAGACCTTGGCGTGTTTCAGTACGAGCGCGTCGCGTTCGAGCCGTCGTCGCGCGCGTTCCAGCAGCGGGCCGATGTCGAGGTGTTTCTCGCGCTGCATGCGTGCCGCGATAGCCTTGATACGCTCCCCGATGTCCTGAACGAAGGCGACGCGCTCGATAACCTGCTGTCGGCCGTCGAGGCGTGCCGCAGTGACAACACATGGCTCGAAACGCGTCGCGCGAAGCTGCTGTTTCGTATCGGCCAGCATGCAGAGCGCCGGCACGACTGGGCAGTCGCGCTCTGTGTATACGAGCGTTGCGACTGGCCTGGCGCCCGCCATCGACGTATGCGCGCGCTGGAGCGGAGCGGCCAGTGCGATCAGGCGCTCGCGCTGGCGTTGCAGGCGGCGACCCAACCCGAAAGCGAGGAGGAAAGCCAGCGCGTCGCCCGGATGTTGCCGCGGCTGCGGCGGCAGTTGGGGCAGGCGGTCGCGCGCAATGCGAGGGCGCGGCCGGTTGCCCGCAGCGAACTGGTGCTGGCGCGACCTTCCGAACCGCGACCAGTTGAGTACGTCGTGCGCGACCATCTTGGCTGCGCGGACGCGCCTATCCACTATGTCGAGAACGGGCTGATCAATTCGCTGTTCGGGCTGCTGTGCTGGGACGCGATTTTCGCTGCGATTCCGGGCGCGTTCTTTCACCCGTTCCAGCGCGGTCCGGCGGATCTCCACGCGGCCGATTTCCAGTCGCGTCGCGCCGCGCTGTTCGATGCGTGTTTCGCGCAACTCGACAACGCAGCGTATCGGAGCACGATCCTGCGTCACTTCGAGACGAAGTTCGGCGTGCAGTCGCCGTTCGTGTTCTGGGGGCTGCTCACGCCCGAACTGCTGACGCTCGCGCTCGACTGCCTGCCGGCGCTGCATCTGAAGCGCTGGTTCGAACGGTTGCTGGTCGATATCCGGAGCAACCGCTCGGGGCTGCCCGATCTGATCCGCTTCTGGCCCGCCGAACAGCGATATGAACTGATTGAGGTGAAAGGTCCCGGCGACCGTTTGCAGGACAACCAGATCCGCTGGCTGGAGTACTGCGTGCAGCATGAGATGCCCGTGCGCGTAGTCGACGTGCGATGGGCTGACGGGCATGTTGATGCAGCGGGCGCTGTGGTTCCGCTCGAGGGCAAGGATGTCGCCGATCCGGCTGTCTGCATCGACGGGGCTGATGAAACGCCCATCGTTGACCGGGTCGACCTGGCCGGCAGAGCCAACGGATCAGCATGACCTACATCGTCGCCGTGCGGGCATTGTGCGAATTCGCGGCGAAGCGCGGCGATCTCGACCTGCGCTTCACGCCTGCGCCGACCGCGCTGGAAGGCATCGCGGGTCACGCCACGGTATCCGCGCGTCGCGCGAGCGGATACGAATCCGAGATCACGCTGACCGGCACGCATCGTGGCCTCACCGTCAGGGGCCGCGCGGACGGCTACGATCCCGTGCTGAACCGTCTCGAAGAAGTGAAGACGCATCGCGGCGATCTCGATACGATGCCCGCGAACCACCGTGCGCTGCATTGGGCGCAGGCGCGCGTGTATGGACATCTGTTGTGCCAGCAGCGTGGGTTGTCGTCGCTCGACGTCACGCTCGTGTATTTCGACATCGCGAGCCAGAAAGAAACGCTGCTCACCGAGCACCACACGGCGGCTTCGCTCGAAGCGTTCTTCGTCGATCAGTGCGAGCGTTTCAGCGACTGGGCCGCGAGAGAGGAAGCGCATCGCGACGCGCGTAACGCGGCGCTGGCCGCGCTGCAGTTTCCGTATCGCGCGTTTCGCAGCGGTCAGCGCGAACTCGCGGTATCGGTGTATCGCGCAGCCCGTGATGGCACATGTCTGATGGCGCAGGCGCCGACGGGCATCGGCAAGACGCTCGGCACGATCTTCCCGTTGCTGAAGGCGTGCGCGGCGGACCAGATCGACCGCGTCTTCTTCCTGACCGCGAAAACACCGGGTCGCGCGCTCGCGCTCGACGCTATCGAAACGCTGCGTCAGCAGGGTGATCCGCTGCCCCTGCGCGTGCTCGAACTCGTCGCGCGCGACAAGGCCTGCGAGCATCCGGACAAGGCCTGTCATGGCGAATCGTGCCCGCTCGCGCGCGGCTTCTACGACCGGCTTGCCGACGCACGCAGCGCGGCGCTCGCATCCGGGCGACTCGACCGGGCGTCGGTGCGCACGGCGGCGCTCGCGCACGATGTCTGTCCGTACTATCTCGCGCAGGAACTGGCGCGCTGGAGCGATGTGGTCGTTGGCGACTACAACTATTACTACGACAGCAGCGCGCTGCTGTACGCGCTCACGCAGATGAACCCGTGGCGCGTGGCCGTGCTCGTCGACGAAGCGCATAACCTGCTCGAGCGCGCGCGCCGCATGTACACCGCGAGCTTCGATCAGACCGCATTGCGGATCGCGCGTAAGACCGCGCCCGCAGCGCTGAAAAAGCCGCTCGAAAAACTGTCGCGCGAATGGAATGCGCTGAACCGCACGCAAACCGAAAACTACGTGGTCCACGCGGCCGTGCCCGCGCGTCTGCAACTGGCCGCGCAGAATCTGATCAGCGCGATGACGGAGCAACTGGCCGAAGCGCCCGACACGATCGATGGCAATGAAACGCTGCTGCGTTTCTATTTCGATGCGATGCATTTCACGTCGCTCGTCGAGCAGTTTGGCGCGCATTCGATCTTCGACGTCACGCTCACAACCGAACGCTACGCGGGCCGCGCGACGGTCAACTCGGTCCTGTGCGTGCGCAATGTGATTCCGGCGCCGTTTCTCGCACCACGCTATGCGGCGGCGCGCACGACGGTGATGTTCTCCGGCACGCTGAGCCCGCATCATTTCTATCGCGACACGCTTGGGTTACCGGCGGAGAGTGGCTGGCTCGATGTCGATGGCCCGTTCCGCGCGGAGCAGTTGACGGTGCGCGTCGCGGGCAACGTGTCGACGCGCTGGCGCGACCGCGAGCGCTCGCTCGTGCCGATCGCCGATCTGATCGCCGCGCAATACGCGGCCCAACCGGGCAACTACCTCGGCTTTCTGAGCAGCTTCGACTATCTGCAACAGGTGGTCGCGCTGATGCGCGAGCGGCATCCCGAACTGCCGGTGTGGGCGCAGGAACCCGGCATGGACGAAGCCAGCCGCGACGCGTTTCTCGCCCGCTTCACGACAATGGGAAAGGGCGTCGGCTTTGCGGTGCTGGGCGGCGCGTTTTCGGAGGGCGTGGATCTCGTCGGCGAACGGCTGATCGGCGCGTTTATCGCGACGCTCGGCCTGCCGCAGATGAACGCCGTCAACGAACAGATGCGGCGCACCATGGAAGCGAAGTTCGGCAGGGGCTACGACTATACGTATCTGTTTCCAGGTTTGCAGAAAGTCGTGCAGGCCGCCGGTCGCGTGATCCGTACCGAGGACGACGCGGGCGTCGTGCATCTGATCGACGACCGCTATCGACGCGCCGAAGTGCGGCAGTTACTGCCGCGCTGGTGGCAGGTGGGATGAGCCGTTGAACGTGTAGCGTGCGCGGCAGGCGGGACGCTAGCCGCCCGCTCCGGTGAGCTCGCGACGCAACGTCGCGATATCGACTGGCTTCGGCAATAGCAGCGCACCGGGGATTTCATCGCCGATCACGGTCGAATCGCCGTATCCCGACACCAGCACCACACGAATACCCGGCTGCACGCGACGCAGTGTGCGCGCGAGATCGCTGCCCGACATGCCCGGCAGCGTGATGTCGGTCAGCAGCACGTCGTAACGCTGCGCGGGCACGAGTTCGATGGCTTCTTCGGCGCTATGGACGGCCGTGCATTGCAGGCCGAATGCAACAAGCAGGTCGCGCATCGCGGCGCGTGAATCGGGATCGTCTTCCACGAGCAACACCGATACCGCCGTGCCGTTTACGCGTGTGGGCTCCGGCGCTGATGCTTCTGCGTTGCCGTCGTGCGCAGGCGGCGCCTGGATCTGTTCCGCCTGCCGCCGCCGGTGCGCATCGAGCACGCCGCGCACCTTGCGCGCGAGGTCGTCGCGTCGATACGGCTTGCCGAGCAGCGTCACGCCGGGATCGAGCTTGCCCTGGTGAAAGATCACATCGCGTGTATAGCCCGACGTGAACAGAACGGGAACCGGCGTGGGTAGCGCCGACGCCCGCTGCGCCAGTTCGGCGCTGTGGATCGTGCCGGGCATCACGACATCAGTGAACAGCAGGTCGATATGCACGCCGGTATCGAGCAGTTCGAGCGCACTGTCGCCGCCCGATGCGGTTAGTACCTTGTAGCCGAGTTGCGTCAACATCTCGACGGCGGTCAGACGCACATCTGCATCGTCCTCGACGACGAGAATGGTTTCGCGGCCACCGACCGGCGCCGCGACCTCAACCGGCAACAGCGGTAATTCCTGCTCGTCGCATCGCGGAAAGAAGAGCTTCACCGTCGTGCCGCGCCCGACCTCGCTCGTGATCGTCGTGTGGCCGCCGCTCTGTTTCACGAAGCCGAACACCATGCTCAAGCCGAGACCCGTTCCGCGACCGTCCGGCTTCGTCGTGAAGAACGGCTCGAACACATGTTCGAGCACTTCGGGCGGCATGCCGACACCGGTATCGGAAACCGAAAACGTCAGATAGTCGCCGGGCGACGCTTCCGGTCGCGCGCGGCAGTCTTCGGCGCTCAGCACGACATTCGATGCCGCGATGGTGAGCGTTCCATCGCCTTGCATCGCGTCGCGGCCGTTGATCGCGAGGTTGAGCAGCGCATTCTCCAGCTGGTTTTGATCGACGAGCACATTCCACAGGTCCTCGCCTAGCGATGTATGGATACGCACCGTTTCGCCAAGCACCCGATGCAGCATTTCGTCCATGCCGTCGAGCAGCCGGCGCGGATTCACCACCGCCGGCGACAGCGGCTGACGTCGCGCGAACGCGAGCAGTTGCGCGGCGAGCTTGCCGCCGCGCTGCACGGCGTCGGTCGCGGCGCGAATCCGGCGCTGCGTGGCCGCGTCCCCGCCGACGGTGGCCGCGAGCATCTGGAGATTGCCGTTGATCACCTGCAGCACGTTGTTGAAGTCGTGCGCGACGCCACCCGTCAGGCTGCCGATCGCTTCCATTTTCTGCGCCTGACGAAGCTGTTCTTCAGCGACGGCCTGCGCGGCGAGTGCATCAGCGACCCGTTGCTCCAGCGTTTCGGTCAGCTGGCGCAATGCATCTTCGGCGATCTTGCGTTCGTGGATATCGATCAGCACGCCAGGAAAGCGATAGGGCGCGCCCTCGCGATCGAACTCGCAGCGGCCGTTGGCCTGTATCCACAGATAGCGGCCGTCCGGCTGCTGGATCCGGTATTCGACCTTATACGGTTCACCCGATTCGAGCGACGCGTGGATCGCGCGATCGATCCGGTCGACGTCGCCAGGATGAACCGTGCGATTCATGCCGGCACGCGGGATGCCTCGCGTGGTCGCGTCGAGCGGCAACATGAAGGTGCGTGCGAAGCGTTCGTCGCCGCGCACGATGTCCGACTCGATGTCCCACACCCACGTGCCCAGCACGGCGCCCGCGTTGAGCGCCAGTTGCAGCCGTTCGTTGGTGTCACGCAGCGCGGCTTCGGCGATCTGCCGGTGACGCTCGATGAGCACACGGCGCGTGGTTTCCACGACGACCGCGATCACGCCTGCGGGCGCGCCGTCGTCATCGGCGACGGGGCTGTAGTACAGGTCCATCCAGACGTTTTCGGGCTGGCCGTTACGCAGCAGGACGAGTTCCTTGTCGTGATAGGAGAGTGTGGCGCCGCCGAGGCAGGTGTCCATCACGTGCCGGTTGAATGAGGCGATTTCCGGCCAGCCCAGTTCGACAGGCGCGCCGAGCAGGTACGGATGACGACCGCCCGCGAACTCCGCATACGCGTCGTTGTAGATCATGTAGCCGCGCTGGCCCCACAGCATCACGAGCGGAACAGGCGAGGCCAGCAGCAGTTTCACGGTTGCGCTCAGGCTGCGCGTCCAGGTGTCGATCGCCCCGAGTTCGGTATCCGACCAGTTGAACGCGCGAATGCGCCCGGCCATTTCACCTCGCCAGCCGGGACAGTCGTGGTCTTCTGTCAGGAAAGCCATGAATCCGCTCCACACATGTCAGATCGCGTTTCGAACAGGATCACGAAGTGGGACCGCCACGCGCGGACGGGGTTCGCGCAGGTACGCACGTGGTTCGCATCGGGTTTGCACGGTTCGTGCCCGCCTCGCAAACGCCATGGTGATCGCGAGGCGACGACGGTCCGGCCGTTGGGTCGTGTGTATGCATTGTGACATGCCCCTGGTTTAACGGGAGCCGGTTGGGGCGTTTCGTCGAGGAAAGCGGCAACTGGCCTCACCGCCCCCACCGGGTGCTGCGAAGCCTTGCCTGTGGCGGCGCAGCAATCCGGCGGCGCGTTTTCGGGAAGTAAATAACTACCGCAGGAACGGTCGTTGCTAACACAGGATTATGTATGAGCACGCATCAAGGCGTCGGGAGTTCCATGTGCACTGTTTTATTGGCTGATGACAACGCCCACGACATCGAAGCACTTAAGCTCGCTCTCGAACAGGAGGGGCATCGGGTCGTGACGGTCGAAAACGGGTATCACGCGCTGCTCGCAGCACGGCGCGAGCGGCCGGACGTCGTGATCACGGACTGGGAGATGCCGTGTATGGACGGCGTCGAACTGTGTTTTCAGATGAAGCGTCAGCCTGCACTGGCGACAATTCCGGTGATGCTGGTCTCGGCGTCATCGCCGCCTGGCGTCGGCGTGGTGCCATGGGCCGCGTTTTTTCGCAAGCCGGCTCCGCTAAGGCGGCTGATCGATCTGGTCGGTGAGCTTGCTCCTCCGAAGGCGGCACGCGGCTGACGAGGTTACGTTTCCATTTTCCGGTAGACCGGTTTTTCGTAGCAGGCCAATTCCGGTCGCGGGCGGGGCATGCGTGTCGCGGTCGTACGATACAATTGCCGGCGGCCTGAACAACGGAAAACCAATGAAGATTCGGACTCTATCTCTCGCATGTGCGACGTCTGCTGCGATGCTCTCGGCAGGATGTACGGCTGTCTACAAAAATTCGGACGCATGCGAGCAGATGACGCGCGATAAGTTCGCTGAGAAGTATCCGCAGAAGCTGACGATCTCGCATACAGGTGCGGGCATTCGCGGTGAGCGCGTGGTGGTCGAAGGGCAGTTTGAAGCGCCCCCAAAAGTTGCAACTGATACGGCTGGGGCTTCGGGCGTGGTGGTGGGGCATGCGGGCGCCGGGGCTGCGGCCCGCGTTGGCGCGGGTTCTCAGGCGGGTCCGGCACCGGGTGGAGCAGGCTCTGCTTCGGCCTCCGGCGCTGTCCTGTCAGCGGGTGTGCCGGGCGCTTCGGCTGCTTCGGCTGCTTCAGTTGCGTCAGCACCTGCTGCTGGGGCGAGCGGTGCTGTGGAGGCGGGCGCGCCGGCTAAACCTGTGACGGGAAAGAAAAAGAAGGTCTATACCGCCGCTGCCGCCGAGTGCACATTCTCCGGACTCGATCTGACAGCCTTCCACTGGCTCGCGCCATCCGATCTGGCCAGTCCGGCGGGCGAAGCGTCGGAATAGATACTGTAGAGCCGACAACGCGCGCCTGCCGGTGCTACGATAAAAACATCGCCGACCAGGAGGACCCGTGATGGACGGCTTTGTCAGACATCAAATCGAAGGCGCGTCGGTGGACATCGACGTCGTGCCCGTCAACCCGCGAGGCTTCTGCGCCAGGTTCCGCATTTTTCGCGACGCTACCGATCAGCCTGAGTGGCATCACGTCCACGTCTCAGGAAGTGTGTTCGAGACGGCGGAAGATGCCGAAGAGGCGGCCCGCTCAATGGCGCTCGAAAAGGTGCTCGCCAGCGGATCATAGTGCGTCCTGCGTCGCGCGCGATGCGCTTGCTGCGCGTCTCTGCTGTACGTGCTGCGCCAGCCGCTCGCCCAGCTGCTCCGGACGTCCTGCGAAAAAGCAGTCGACCGCTTTCGCCTCGATCAGCCGTCTGCGCAGCGCTTCGCGTTCGTCATGTTCCGTTGCCATGCGCAGAGCCGCGGCAATATAGGCGTCAACCGTTTCCGTCACCGTCCACGATGGCATGTTCGCGCGCGCGAACATCGCGCCATCGATATGTTCGAACACCTCGGGACCTGTTTTGCAGACGCCCGGCAAACCAGCTGTCAGCGCGTCGACGATGCCGTTCGTATTGCCGAACGGGAACGGGCTGATAAACATGTCCGCGTTGTTCACGCGTGCGAGATAGGCACCGTAGTCGTGAAGGCCGTGAACTTGCGCGTCCGGCACGGCTCGCGCGATGACCTTGCGCATATGCGTGAGCTGCAAGGCGTTGCGTGTTCCCGTCATGAAGTGAAACTGCACGCGCACACCCGCTCGCGCCTGAATCTGACCGCAGGCTTCGAGAAAGCGCGGATTGATCTTCATTGCGCTCGCCGTGACGACGATATCGACCACATCGCGCCGTGCGGGTACGCGCGGCGCAATGCCGGGCAGGCCCGCTGACGGCCGGTAGGGTTGCCCGTCAGCGGGAAGGATCAGCAGTTCTTCGCTGAAGCATTCCGGGTCGCCGACGTAATCCTCCTCGACGCTCACATAGTCGATCTGCCGGGAATGCGTCGTGGCCGGGTGGCCGAGCCCGGCCACCTGAAGCGGCGCGACACGCAGATTCGACAGGAATACCGTGAGCACGAACATGCCGACACTCGGCATATACAGCACGTCCGCCTGTTCGTTCCGGGCAAATTCGCGGATCGTGGCCAGACATTCGCCGATGTATTCAGGTTCCGCCAGCTCGATGAACCGGTCGAATACTGCGCGCCCCGCGGCGTCGACGGCGTAGCCAAAGCCGAACCCCACGACCTCGAAATGCTGCCGCGCCGCTTCGATCGCGCGCGAGTGCGTCCGATAGATCGAATGCCCGCCCGAAAACCATTCCACGACGACGATCATTAACGGCTTCTTCCGGACCCGTCCGCGCGATGCGACCGGAGGCGGTGGAAGGTCGTCCAGCCCGAGCTGCGCGAGTTTGCGCCGCACGAGCGCATTGATGTCCTTCCTGATCGCGTGTCGCGTGGGGGAATCTGCATAACTGCAATACATATAGACGTTGTGCAGGACCCCGGTGGGCAACGAATCGAGATCGTCGATCTGGGCGAGCCTGCCGGGCAGCCACGCGAGCAACGCTTCCCGCTTGTCGTGCGCGGTTCGCGAACCCTGAAACTCAGGCGAGAGCAGGGCGAGTGCGAGGCCGGCGGCAAGTGCCCTGTCGTGCATCCAGAGCGATTCGAGATCGAGCGCGAGGTCTGACTCGTTCGAGTAGAGCAGGCAGCGCTTTGCGCCTGCCGGGTCTGGCTGAGCGAGGTCGCCGCCGGCACCGCACGGGCTCATATGGCGTGCGACGTGATCCGCGTTGCCGAAAGCCGTCGCTGCGTAGATCGCACCTATCCACGCGTGCAGACCAAGAAGTGCGCTGGTCTGCGACCGCGTCGGCTCGAAGCCTGGATGTACCAGGAGCGCCGAAATGGCACTCGCCAGACGAACCAGAAAGCGGTCGTGCTGCGCGGCAACGGGAAGGCCCTCCATCGACGACGCGCAGAAATCGCCGTCCAGCTCGCCTTGCTTCATGCGTAGATGGGCGAGGAGCTTGACGAGCGGGTCGAACGCGCGACCGGGTTCGCCGGAGTGAACGTGTTGCTCGAGAAAGTCAAGGGACAAGGGCGGAAACATATTCATCAATCTTCAAAAAAATACGGATGACTAACCATGAGGCGAAATCTGCGCGTCACTGATTCTCGCAGAAAACCAGGCCGGCGGTGAGCACGATTCCGGATTTTGGGAGTTTTCTTGTATCTCGAAGTAGACCCGATTCGTAGGATTCGACTGTCGTATGTGTAGGGCAATTCTGTCCGACATGTAGGAGTGGCACTTTCGGGCACGTCACGCATTTGCAACGCGTGGGCGGGGAGTGGGACGTTGAGCACACAGGATGTCGGTGTGCCTCTTGATGATCTCTTTTATCTCCCTGTCATTTCGGATTGCGAATGAGATGTGTATCTGGTGCGGCTTTTCAATCCAGGCAAGCCGCGTTGAAGCCGGCGCTCAGCCAGGCAGTCATTACTCGTCTTAAGGTCTCAAATGAATAAATCGCATCGCGTCGTCTGGAACGACGTCACGAAAACCTGGGTTGCTGTATCTGAACTCGCTACGGCAAGACGTAGTAAGGCATCGAGGCGGGCGGGAGTGGCCGTGGCGATGGTCGGGCTGGGTGCGATGGCGTGCATGCCTGCGGCCTGGGCAACCGATGCCGCGGAAACGGCAAACAGCAAACAGATGCAGACGGTTCTCGCCGGCCTGCTCAGTACTCAGGCTGCGCAGGCTTCGGTTGCACAGCCGGTAGTGCTCACGGCTGCACCTGATCCGACCGTCTACATTGCGGTGAGTCCTAACGTGACGCAGGGCAATGCGACGTACGCCAGTTCGGCGACGAACGCAATGGCCATCGGTCCGGTGTCGTCCGCTGTCGGCGAAAATTCCAATGCGATTGGAGCGGGGTCGTTCGCGGCCCGGGATGGTGCGACGGCTGTCGGCTCGACGGCGGGCGCGCTCGCCTTGAATGCGACCGCGATCGGGAATAGCGCCACAACAGGATTGGGGGCCGAAAACTCAGTGTCGATCGGTTACCTCGCCAGAACATACGGCGCAAATTCGCTGGCCGTGGGAACGGACGCCATCGCGCACGGCGACGATTCTTCGGTGCTTGGCTCGAATGCCTTCACCGCGGTCGGCGCCGACCGGTCGCTGGCATTAGGAGCGGGTACCTCTGCAAGCGTGAATGACGCAGTGGCGCTTGGCGCTGCATCGGTGGCCGATCGCGAGTTCACCGTCTCGGTGGGCAACGGCACGATGAAGCGGCAGATCGTCAACGTGGCAGCGGGGACGGCGAATAACGACGCGGTGAACGTCACGCAGTTGAAGGACGTCATCAACGCGATGGGCGGCGGAGCGGCCCTGAATCCGGACGGCACGATGACGCCGCCGTCCTATACCGTTGGCGGTGACACCTACACGAACATTGGCGACGCGATCACGCATGTTGACGGCGCGGTCACTAACGTGACGAATGTTGTCAACAACATCGAGAACGGTGCAGGCATCAAGTATCTGCATGTGAACTCGACGCTGGACGATTCGACTGCCGGAGGTGCAGGGACGGTCGCTATTGGTGGCAATGCCAGAGCGACGGCTGATCGCTCCGTCGCGCTCGGTGAGAACGCACTGGCCGATCGCGAAAACACAGTTTCGATCGGTGCTGCTGGCAATGAGCGTCAACTGGTCAACCTCGCCGCCGGCACGGCTGATACGGACGCGGTGAACATGGGGCAATTGCGCCAGGCCGGCATGAACACGGATGGCAATGGCAACGTCACCAATGCTTTCGTGACCTACGACGACACGTCGAAGGCGCATATCACCCTGGGCGGCGCTGACGCGGCCGCGCCAGTCGGCATCTCGAACGTCAAGGCGGGCGCTGTCACGGAAAGTAGCCTCGATGCGATTAACGGCGGCCAGTTCCATGGACTTGCCAGCAGCGTCGCGGACGCGATCGGCGGGGGCGCGAGCGTCAATCCGGACGGCACCATGACGGGCCCGACCTACAACATTGGGGGCGACACCTACACGAACATTGGCGACGCGATCACGCATGTGGACGGTGCGGTCACTAACGTGACGAATGTTGTCAACAACATCGAGAACGGCGCAGGCATCAAGTATCTGCATGTGAACTCGACGCTCGACGATTCGTCCGCTGAGGGCCCGGAGGCCGTCGCAATCGGCGGCAATGCCCGGGCCACCGCTGATCGTTCGGTCGCGCTCGGCGCCAATGCGCTGGCTGACCGTGCGAACACGGTTTCCATCGGTGCTGCTGGCGATGAGCGCC
This sequence comes from Paraburkholderia sp. GAS42, assembly GCF_050436565.1. Classification (NCBI taxonomy): domain Bacteria; kingdom Pseudomonadati; phylum Pseudomonadota; class Betaproteobacteria; order Burkholderiales; family Burkholderiaceae; genus Paraburkholderia; species Paraburkholderia sp. GAS42. The sequence continues at coordinate 137,421 of NZ_JBNDML010000003.1, forward strand.
AACTGGTCAACGTCGCTGCGGGCTCGGCGGATACCGACGCCGTGAACATGTGGCAATTGCGCCAGGCTGGCATTAACACTGACGGTAACGGCAACGTAACCAACGCGTTTGTGACTTACGACGACACGTCGAAAGGACACGTGACGCTGGGCGGCGCGGATGCGAAGGTGCCAGTCGGAGTCTCGAACCTGAAAGCGGGCGCTGTCGCCGAAAATAGCGGGGACGCAATCAACGGTGGGCAACTGTATGGCCTCGCGAATAGCGTCGCCAATGCGATGGGCGGGGGCGCGGCGGTCACACCTGACGGCGCAATCTCGCCGCCTGCCTACACGGTAGGGGGTGACACTTACACGAACGTGGCGGATGCAATCACGCACATCGACGGTGACGTGACCAACGTCATGAATGTGGTCAACAACATTCAGAACGGCGCCGGCATCAAGTATTTCCAGACCAACTCCACGTTGGCCGATGCGGTGGCGAGCGGAGCGGAGTCAGTGGCGATCGGCGGTAACGCGCGGGCAAGCGCGCTGAACTCAGTCGCACTCGGTGCCAATTCGACGACGACAGCCGACCTCAGCCAGCCGGCGTATCGACCGGGCAACGGTACGGTGGCGGGTGCAGTGCCTGCGGGTGAAGTGTCTGTAGGGTCGGCGGGCGAGGAGCGTCGCATAACGAACGTTGCGGCGGGCGCGGCAGATACCGACGGCGTCAATGTCAGCCAGCTGAAATCAATCGTCGCCGGCAGCGTCGCGAATGCCGTGATGTATGACGATGCCAACCACTTGAGCGTCACGTTGGGCGGGTTCGGTTCCACGACACCGGTGCGGCTGGGTAATGTCGCGCCCGGCGTGGTCGCGGCCAGTAGCACGGACGCGATCAACGGCGGCCAGATGTACAACCTCGCGAGTACCGTGGCCAATGCGCTGGGCGGCGGGACCTCGGTCAATCCGGACGGCTCCATTACCCAGCCGATCTACTACATCGACGGCAAAACGTATAACAGCGTCGGCGATGTAGTGACAAACATCGACGGGCGCGTGACGAACAACACGAACTCGATCACGAACCTTACGCAGATCTTGAACAACATCACGAATTCGAACGTCGGCGTCAAGTACGTGCATGTCAATTCGAAACTCGATGACTCGGTCGCGACAGGCGCTGACGCCGTCGCAATCGGTGGAAATGCGCAGGCGACTTTCGATAACTCGATTGCGATAGGTGCAAATTCGTCGACGGATCGGGCCAACTCCGTATCCGTGGGGTCGCTCGGGCACGAGCGGCAGATCACCAACGTCGCCGCGGGTACCGCGGATACGGACGCAGTCAATGTCGCGCAGCTGAAGCAGGCTGGTGTCATTGATGGCAATGGAAACACAAAGACTGCGGTCACGTATGACACCAGGGACGGTGCGACCGATTTCAGCAATGTCACGCTTGGCGGCGGTATCGCGGGCGGCACGGTCCTGCATAACGTAGGCACGGGCACGCTCGCTTCTGATGCGGTGAATGTCGGGCAACTGAACGATGCGCTGGGAAAAATCTCGAACGACATCGCAAGCGGCGGCAGCCCGTTCCTGAGCGTGAACGGCGACCGTGACAACGAGCCTGCGCTGGCAAGCGGAACGCACGCTGCTGCGCTGGGCGCGAATGCCGTAGCGAATGGAACTGACGCAGTTGCGTTCGGTGCGAACGCAGCCGCTACTGGAAACGGCGCGACCGTCGTCGGGTCCAGCGCGAGTGTGCGTGCCACCAACGCGACCGCACTCGGCTGGGGCAGTTCGGCAACAGCAGATGGCGCAGTGGCGCTCGGCGCGGGATCAGTGGCGGATCGGACCAATTCGGTTTCGGTGGGTAGCGCCGGCGCTGAGCGGCAGATCACAAACGTGGCGCCGGGTACACAGGGCACCGATGCAGTGAACGTCAATCAGCTGAACGCTGCGCTCGGACAAACCAGTCAGTCGATCCAGGATCTCGACAGAAGTACGCGTAAGGGGATTGCCGCAGCCTCTGCGTTGCAGATCGTGACGCCGTATCTGCCCGGGCGCACGACGCTGAACGCGGGCGTGGCGGGGTACCGCGGGCAGGCCGCGCTGGGCCTTGGTGTATCGCGCTGGAATGAGAAAGGCACGATCAACTTCAACGCCGGTGTCGCGTCTTCGGGCAGCTCCAGCACGATTGTGCGTGCCGGCATCGGCATCGTTCTCGGCGACTGATCGAATCCGGGCGTCCGTCACTGTGTGAAGGAACGGGCGGTCTGGTACGTCGATCGCCGATTGCCCGTTCCGAAGGAAAGACATGAAACACTCAATTCTCGCGGCGGCCATGGCTGCCGCGCTTACCGGTTGTGCGGGGTCAACTTCGCGCGATCAACTGAATATTCAGGATCCGACTGTTCTGCAGCGTGGTTTCGGTGCACCGCAGGATGTCTCTTCCGGTGCGGCTACAAAGCAATGGACCGACGTCTACACTCAGATCAAGCACCGTGGCGATGTGCTGGATACCCTGCAAGCCAGGCTCGATGCTTCCGGGCCACGGAAAGACACCTATGTGGGCGCGAAAGCGCAGTGCTGGATCAACGCGGGCAAGGAAGCGTTCGCGGCCCATGACGACTGGGGTTTCGTTGAAGAGGCGATTGGCGAGGCAGCGCGGCTGACAGCGAGTCTGGATGCTGGCGATAGCGGGACCCAGTCTGCCGCTCAATCCCAGGCTCAGACGGACCCCTCGCTTCGAACAGTGGCAAAGGTGCGTCCGGACCTGTGGGATCAACTGATGAGGGTCCGGGTCGACCCGAGATTCGCCTGGTGTCCGCAGGCGCGAAAGCTCGTCGCATGTTCCGAAGTGGAATTGATGTACGCGGGCCACGAAGCCTGGACGCGCGCGTTCGACAAGGCGAAACAACGCACTGACCTGCTGCAGGAGCAGGTTCACGCTAGCGAGCAGGCGCTGTCGACTTGCGTGGTTCCTGCGCCGCCGCAACCGCCGCTGCCGAAACTGGTTTCCCTTTCCGCGGATGCGTTGTTTGTTTTCGATCGCGGTGATGTGTCAGCAATCACGCCGGAAGGACGGGCGCGACTTGACGATATCGCGAACCGGCTACGAGGTAGTGGCTTGACCGACAGGATCGTTGTGTCGGGCTATACGGACAGACTCGGCAGTGCGGCCTATAACCTCAGGTTGTCGCGGCAGCGTGCCGACTCAGTGAAACAATATCTGGTCAGCAAGGGGGTGACGATTCCGATCGACGCGCAAGGCTATGGCAAGGCCCAACCGGGTACCGTGTGTGCTGTGCGTGGCCGGAAAGCCTTGATCGAATGTCTGGCGCCGGACCGGCGCGTGGACATCCGGTTCGTCGGGCAAAAGGCAGTCGCTCCATCGCAGTGAGCAGGCAGCGCATCGTCATGCCGCGATCGATCCGCGCGGGCGTCGCGACTTGATCGTCGGCATGGCGGGGCTAAAACGCGTAGTACGGCCCGGGGCCCCCCGGCGTCGGACGGGAATCGATCGCGGTAAAGACTTTGCGTCCGAAGAAAAACGGCAGGCCCCAGTCGAAAACATTCCCGGCGGTACCGGCGAGATTGTTGAACGCGTAGTTTGAAGTCGCGAACAACATTTGAGCGTTGCCGACCGGGAACGACAGGATGTTTGTCGCGCCGTCCGTGCCTTTGATCGTGGCAGTCGATGTTTGCAGCGACGTCGGGCAGTACCAGAGTCCACACACGCTCAATGTCGTACTGGCGAAGAAGAGTCCGTTGGAGCCGCTATCGAAGAAGCTTTGCGTATAGACCTTGCCGTCGACGGTCGTCGTGACGTAACCCGTACCGGTATTCGCTTTGAGAACGGTTGCGCCATCCGGGACATTGTTCGCCTGTGTGCAGATGCCGAAAATCAGCGAACCGGACACGGACGGAGAGCCAGTGTCTGGTACAGCAGGCAAGTCAATGACGACGCCATTGTTGTCGAACGCAAAGCGGCTGACCGGGTTGGTGACCTGGGATGCGACGGGCTGCGTGCTGGATGTGCACGTGCCACCCGGCACGCAGTCGTAGTACCAGCGCGGTAGCGGACTGTTCGCGCAGGCGCCGCCGCAATCTGCGGCGAACAGTCCGACGCCCAGAATTCCGTTGGCGCGAAGTGCGCCCGTCGACATCATTGCGAGTCCAGAGCGTCCGCAGTCCGCCGGCACAGTTGGAACAGATGCATCGGCGATGATGTGAATAGGTAACGCGGCGGCGATTTCGCCGGCCATGCGCACGTCGGCGCTGCGCACGGCGCCCCATATGTAGCCGGTCCCAAACACCGCGCATTGGCCGACGGTGCCGTTTGTGGACGGTATTGCGGGCAACGCCAGACCTGCCGGCAATGCTGAAGCGAGCACGCGCAGTCCCTGCGAGCCCGTGTCGACCTGAACGTTGTCGATGGTCGCGCAGTGGTCGGTGCCGGGTTCGCATAGTGTGACGCTCGTCATCAGCATGTTGCGCGTGAGGCCCGGTGTCGCGCTGACGGTGACCGGTTGCACGTTGGGCACCGTCGACTGCTGTACCGGAACCTTGATGGGCGTGCTCGCGCCGACTGGCGCGCTGGCGGGCGGCGTCGCTGAGGTCGGTGCGCTTGCGCCAGTATTGGCGGTCTCACCGCTGCCCCCGCCGCCACAACCGGTGATGGCAGCGCTAAGGAGTAGCGCGCAAAGCAACTTCGTCGGCATCGCGCGGCTCCGTCAGTGCAGATCGTCGGCCGAGACGCCGGCGGGCAGCGCGCCGGGCAACCAGGCGCGCCCAACGTAGCTGCGCATCATGCCACCCGATTCGACAACGACGTCGGACCGCGTGACGCGTGTCGAATGAAGGCTGCTCACCGGTGTCCGATCGGACGTGGCACCGTCGCGCCATGATTCGTAGAAGTTGCCGAGCAGTGTCTGCAGATCTGGCATCGTCGGGCCTTGCCAGGTGTACGCGAATATCCGGCCGGCGCTGGACGAATATTCGTTGATCGTTGTGCCGCCCTCGTCGGTCATTGTCCGGACCTGAAACGGGCCGTTTTGCAGCGAATGCACGACGGCGCCGCCTGTAGCGCGAGTTGACGTCGCTGTACCGCCCAGTTCAGCGTGGGACGCGCAGGGTGCACTCATCGCGCTGACGAGCACCGATGCGCACGCGGCGTGAAACAGGATGACCTTGCTCATTGACTTGTCCAGGAGAGTCTCTTCAGGTGTTTTGGGACGTTAATTTCAAGATAACACCTGGGTTTCCTAAATGAACTGAAATGCCCTCTGATAGCACGGGGCGATCTCGTAAAAGTCGATCTAAATATTGTGAAAACGTCTTATAAAACATAAGTTTAGGGTGCGTTCTGATGTGGTCTTAATTCAGCTTAAAATGGTTATCAACTGTTAAATTTCGAAGGCGTCCAAACCCGCGAACATCCGGATCGTCGTCGCCCGAATTCACCTCCGAACTGGCACCCAATTCACACCCGAACACCGGTTTTTGCACTTCCTGGCGCGGGACCGGTAAAATCACGGGTTGATCCACGGAAACTTGCCGTGGCGTAGCGGAAGGATTCCCTGAACATGACTGATCTTCGTCTTACCTCGCGGTTCGCAGCATTGCTGGTGGCAGGCGGGCTCGTCGCCGGCTGCAGCGCGCCGTCGCCTACTAAAGTCGATTACAAGAGCGACTCGAAATCGAAGGAAACGTCACTGGCCGTGCCACCGAACATGATCGAAGAAACGTCCGATCAGCGGTCCCTGCCGCCGCAGGGCGGCGAAACGTCACTGTCGACCTTGAAGCAGGTCCAGGACACCGCGCCCGTCACGAACGCCGTGGTGCCCACGGTCGCGAACATGCATATCCAGCGGGATGGCACGGAAAGCTGGCTCGTGATCGACAACAAGTCGCCCGATCAGGCATGGCCGCAGATTCGCCGTTTCTGGCAGGAGCAGGGTTTCCTGCTGGTCGTCGACCAGCGCGACAAGGGCGTGATGGAGACCGACTGGAACGAAACGCACGCGCAGATCAGCGACGGCCTTATCCGTAACACGCTGTCGAAGGCGCTGGGCAACTCGTACGTGACGTCCGAGCGCAACAAATATCGCACCCGTCTCGAAGCCACGCCGAACGGGGGCACTTACGTGTTCGTCAGCCAGAAGGGCATGCGTGAAGCGCTGACCGGTCCGAACAACGATTCGAGCCAGTGGCAGCCGAAGCCTAACGATCCAGGCCTCGAAACCGAATACCTGAAGCGTCTGATGGCATCGCTGTCGCTGGCTGATTCTCGTGGCAAAGCGGGGGATTTGCAGAGCGCCGCGCTGTCGCCGGCTGGGGCTCAAACCGCGCCTGCCGCCGCTACCGGCGCGTCCGGTGCGAAATCCGCCGCGGCCGCAACCGCTGCGCAGAATGTCGCGCTCGCTGCGCAGGTGCCCACGGCGGAAGAACGGGATGCTGCAGGTGGCAGCCAGTACACGTCGACGGAACTGACGCTCGGCGAGCCGTACGACCGCGCCTGGCTGCGAGTGGGTCTTGCGCTCGACCGGAGCAACTTCACGGTTGACGATCGCGACCGTACGCGTGGCCTGTACTTCGTGCGCTACGTCGATCCGAAGGATATGAGCTCGGCTGAGCAGGGTTTCTGGAGCCAGGTGTTCCACGGCAAGAAGGAGAAGGTCGCGAAGCAGTACCGCGTCAATGTCCGCGCTGTGACGCCGAACCAGACGCGCGTGGCTGTCGTCGATGACAAGGGCGAGATCGATTCGTCCGCGCCGGCGAAGCAGATCATGGCGCTGGTGGTCGACCAGCTGCACTGATCCGCGGTTTTCGCGCGATAAAAAACCCGCCTGGTGTGATCACAGGCGGGTTTTTTCATGTCTGTTGAATCCGTCCAGTTTGGCTGATGGCGCCGCGCGGGCATTCTGGTCAGTCGCGTCTACGTGACGTTTCGCCGTAACACGCCCCGCAAGTCTTCCCTGTTAAGTTGCAGGGACATAAAAACCGATAAAAATCAAGGGCCTCGCTGGCCCGTCGCCTGTCCTCGCAGGGTGACGGTTTCGCCCGCGTGCCTCCACCACGGCACGCGGACAACTTTCTTGCGCCACACAGGGCGGGCTCGTGCCGGCTGATGCAGCTTCGAGGTTACGCGTTCTGAACCCGGAGACGCGGTGGACTACTTCCGTGGCTGGCGCCGTCCCGACAGCACTGCTCGCCGCTGTGCGAGCCCACGTCAGGTCAACCGGCTTCGCGGCTTCGCGTTCCGAAGCCGGGAATGCGCTTGATGACGCCGGTGGCCAACGCCGTTCCGACGAGGATCACGGCACACCCTTCGACCATGCCGGCCGACACCTGCTCGCCGAGAAAGAGCGCTCCCCACAGGATGCCGAAGATCGGGATCACAAACGTGACGCTGACGGCCCGGGCTGGCCCGGCGACCGCGATCAGATGGAAGAACAGCATATAGGCGACGCCTGTGCAGGCGACCCCGAGGGCGATCTCGGCGGCCCATGCGTGCACGGAGATCGGAGTGGCCGGCCAGGTCGCGATGGCGATCGGCAGCAGGAGGAGGGTGGCGCCCGTCATCGTGCCTGTCGCAACGGTCAGCGAATCGACACCGGTCAGATGGCGCTTTGCATAGTTCGCCGCAATGCCATACATGAGCGTCGCGGCGAGGGCGGCGGCCGCGGCGAGCGCGGTGGTCGTGGGCGTGGCGCCGGCGCCTTGTGGCGTGGCGATCTGATCCCAGACGAGCGTCAATACGCCGACGAAGCCGATCACCATGCCGAGGCTGCGCGGTGCGCTCAGCCGGTCCTTGAGCCAAAGGAAGGCGACGAGCGCGCCCCAGAGTGGCGTGGTCGCGTTGATGACCGACGTGACGCCTGCGGAGAGCGTCAACTCGGCGTACGCGAAGAGGCAAAACGGCGCCGCCGAATTCAGCACACCAACGACGAGGAGTGGCCACGCGCGGCTGCGCAGCGTGCCGAACGCTTCGCGGGCGGGGCGTCGTGCAAGCAGGACGACGAAGAGGAACAGCGCACCGATGCCGACGCGCAATGCCATCAATGGCGCGACGCCGAAATCGGTTACGCCGACACGAATAAAGAGGAACGACGCGCCCCACAAGGCGGCGAGGATGAGGAGCTGTATGAGATTTTTGATGGCCATCGGAGGTGCGTCGCGCGCAGTTGGGTCGCGACTCGCAGGCATGGTAGCACCGGTCTTTTGGAGATGTTTCAGGCTGGAGTGAAACAGCAAGGTTTGCGCGGGTCGAGCGTTTTGTATTGACGCTGCGGGTGCCGCCCCGCACCGGGCGGCACTCACAGACCGATACGAACACAAGGAAAGGTCAACAAAAAACCGCGCCACCCCGCCCGGATGCCCTTCACGAGAAGCAAAAAAGCCGGCCCCGGGCAAAACAGAATCCCTAATGAGGAATCATCCCCGTCAAAACATTCTGCTGCAGCCAGACAAGAATCCCGAGCAGCACAGTCAGGAAAATTGAGTGCTTGAAGGTTTTGGCAAACACAACCCCTTCCTTCCCCTTAAGCTCGGTCGTAGCGACGCCAGTCGCGATATTCTGTGGCGAGATCATCTTGCCCATCACGCCGCCCGACGAATTGGTCGCGGCCATCAGCACCGGGCTCAGGTTCAACTGGTTCGCGGCCACCACCTGCAGGTTGCCGAACAGCGCGTTGCCGGACGTGTCGCTGCCCGACAAAAACACCGCCACCCAGCCCAGAAACGCCGACACCAGCGGAAAGAACGCACCCACCGAAGCCACACCCAGCCCCAGCGTGTAGTTCAACCCCGAGTAGTTCATCAGATACGCAAGACCGACGATCGTCGCCACGGTCAGAATCGCGATGCGCGTCTGCACCCATGTATCGACGATCGCGCTGCCGAACTCGCGCGCGGGCAGGCCAACCACGAACGACGTGATAATCGCGGCGACCAGAATGGCCGTGCCGGTCGCGAGCGGCTGGAAGTCCCACACGGCGCCATACGGCGTGTTGTACAGCGTGATGAAGACAGCCTTGTCGAGACCCGGCCACGGAATCTTGACGTCGCCGATCAGGAACACCTTCGCAATCGTCCAGATGATCACCACCGCCGCCACGATCAGCCACGGAACCCAGCCCTGCACGCCGCTCACCTTGCCGCGCGCCTCGCTCGCGCGGTCGACATTGATCGAGAACTGCGGATCGACAGCCGGCTTCCAGACGCGCAGAAAGACAATCGTCACGATCAGCGAGACCAGTGACGACAGCACGTCTGTCAGGCTGTAGCTGATGTAGTTCGACGTCACGAATTGAGTGAGCGCGAAGCTTGCGCCCGAGACCAGCAACACCGGCCAGATCCGCAGCATGTTGCGAAAGCCCGCATACACGCCGATCACATAGAACGGCAGCAGCAGCGCGAAAAACGGCAACTGCCGGCCGACCATTTTGGCGAGCGCGTCGGTGGGCAGGTGCGTGACGGCGCCGAGCACGGTGATCGGCACACCGAGTGCACCGAACGCGACCGGCGCCGTGTTGAAGATCAGCGTGAACGTCAGGGCTTCAAGCGTCGGAAAGCCGAGCAGGATCAGCAGCGAACTCGTGATCGCGATCGGCGTCCCGAAACCGGAAATACCCTCGAGCAGCGCGCCGAATGAAAAGCCGATCACTACCAGCACGATGCGCCGGTCGTTCGGCAGGTTGTCGATCATCCACATGCGAAACGCGGCGAAGCGTCCCGACTTCACCGAGATGTTGTAGAGCAGGATCGCGGCGAACACGATCCACATCACCGGCCAGCACGCGAACACGGCGCCGGCTGCCACCGAGTCGAACGCGAGCCCCACCGGAAACTGCCAGCCAAAGATCGCGACCAGCAGGCCGATGATGAGTCCAGCCAGTGAAGCCTGCCACGCAGGCCTCCGCGCCCAGCCAAGGAGGACGAGCACGACGATGATCGGTAGCGCGGCGACAATGAACGAGGGCAACAGGGCGTTGCCGATGGGAGTCAGTAGCTGGTGGAACATCACGTCTCCTTCGTTGTTGTAGGAGTCGACGCGGATTTACTGCCTGTACGCCGCGCCGCTTGAGACAGGACGGACCGACGCGGCATTGCGCGTGAGCGCGACACCGGATCGCGTAATTAAACGGATAGTTCGTGGAGCAACCGCCAGCATAGAACCCAGAATGACGCCGTCAAGACGGGAAACTACCGGAGCCGCGATTTTTGTCTGCGGAAAACCACCGGAAGTCCGGTGGCCTGCCTCGGCGCGTCGTCAGACTCGACTGCCACCCAGTGAACGCGCGAACGCCATGCTAGTGACCGCGGCCGCCACCGTGGTAGTAGCCGCCACCGCCGTGGTAATACCCTCCGCCGTGGTAATAGCCGCCACCGCCGTGATAGTAGCCACCGTGGTAACAACATCTACCGCCCCAGAATCCGAAGCCGATCGATACGGAAGGGCCCCACCATGCCGGGTAGCCGTAATAAGCCGGATACGCCGGGTACGCCGGATACGCCGGGTACGCCGGATACGCCGGGTAATAGGCCGGTACTGCGTAGACCGGCGGCACCGGTGGCGGGACATAACCTGTCGACGCTGCGTTCTGCTGGACGGGCGGCACCGCTTGCGTGTACACGCCGTTCTGGTCGGGCTGTTGTCCGGCGGGCACTTCCTGCTGGGTCGCGGCGGTGGGGACGGCGGGATAGCCGTAGTACCCATACGGGTAATAGCCGTACGGGTAATAGCAGCCCGTCAGTGCCAGCAACAAGGCGGCACTGGCAAGGCGGAAGGTTGCGGAGACGGGCTTCATGACGCACTCCTTGACGGGCCACCACGCGCCACACGCTATCTGCGCGCGGCCGCACGACCACTGCGCCGCCTCGCATGGCGGCGCGATGCTTTGAGCTTACGCCGCCGTCGCGCGCGTCGGGTTAGAAAGCAGTTACCGCATATTTCAAGGCCGCGTCATTCACACGCGTCGATCCGTCCGTTACTTGCCGACCTGATTCCCGATCACGCCGCCTACCGCTGCACCGCCAAGCGTCGACAGCGCGCTGCCGCCGATCACCGCACCCGCTGCGCCACCGACACCTGCGCCGATCGCTGTGTCTCGCGTACGTGGGCTCATCCCGTCACAGGCCGACAGACTGGCGACAACCGTCACAAGGACTGCAATCGCGCCCATTCGCTGAACCGTTTTCATGATGACGACTCCTCTTATTGGATGATGAAACGGGGAAGCATTCCGCGTTCCTGATGCTCCTCACGACTTCAGGATATCGCCCGAACCCGTCTTCAGTTGTGTGCGATTGTCAGGCGTCTGTCGGTTTCGTAATCAAATGTATCGTTGCTGGTCAGCCCAAAAAAGAAGCCCGCCGAAGCGGGCTTCCTTACCTGCTGCCTGTGCGCCGCGACGGGCGCATCCGGCAGTTATTGCCGTTGATAGATCTCGGCGCCTTTTTTCATGAACTCGATCGACTTCACTTCCATCCCTTTCTTCAGGGCTTCGTCGTCGCTGATGCCTTGCTGCGCTGCGTATTCGCGCACGTCCTGCGTGATCTTCATCGAGCAGAAGTGCGGTCCGCACATCGAGCAGAAATGCGCGACCTTCGCGGAATCCTTCGGCAGCGTTTCGTCGTGGAATTCGCGTGCCTTGTCCGGATCGAGGCCAAGGTTGAACTGGTCTTCCCAGCGGAACTCGAAGCGCGCCTTCGACAGCGCATTGTCACGTACCTGCGCGCCCGGGTGGCCCTTCGCCAGATCGGCGGCGTGCGCGGCGAGCTTGTACGTGATGATGCCGGTCTTCACGTCGTCCTTGTTCGGCAGCCCAAGGTGTTCCTTCGGCGTCACGTAGCAGAGCATTGCCGTGCCGAACCAGCCGATCATTGCCGCGCCGATGCCCGACGTGATGTGGTCGTAGCCAGGCGCGATGTCGGTCGTCAACGGTCCGAGGGTGTAGAAGGGTGCTTCGTCGCACCATTCCAGTTGCAGGTCCATGTTCTCCTTGATCAGCTGCATCGGCACGTGGCCCGGGCCTTCGATCATCGTCTGCACGTCGTGCTTCCACGCGATCTGCGTGAGTTCGCCGAGCGTCTTCAGTTCGCCGAGCTGGGCTTCGTCGTTGGCATCGTAGATCGAGCCGGGACGCAATCCGTCGCCGAGCGAGAACGCAACGTCGTACGCCTTCATGATTTCGCAGATGTCTTCGAAATGCTCATACAGGAAGCTTTCCTTGTGGTGAGCGAGGCACCACTTCGCCATGATCGAGCCGCCGCGCGACACGATGCCGGTCATGCGCTTCGCCGTCAGTGGCACGTATTGCAGACGCACGCCCGCGTGAATCGTGAAGTAATCGACGCCCTGCTCGGCCTGCTCAATGAGCGTGTCGCGGAAGATTTCCCACGTCAGGTCTTCGGCACGGCCGTTGACCTTCTCCAGCGCCTGATAGATCGGCACCGTGCCGATCGGCACCGGGCTGTTGCGGATGATCCACTCGCGCGTTTCGTGAATGTGCTTGCCGGTCGACAGATCCATCACCGTGTCGCCGCCCCAGCGGATCGCCCACGTCATCTTGTCGACTTCCTCGCCGATCGAAGACGTGACCGCCGAGTTGCCGATGTTCGCGTTCACCTTCACAAGGAAGTTGCGGCCGATGATCATCGGTTCGCTTTCCGGGTGATTGATGTTGTTCGGGATGATCGCGCGGCCACGCGCGACTTCCTCGCGCACAAACTCCGGCGTGATCGCCTTCAGTGCGTCCGGACCGAACGCGCTTGCGCCGAACGCCTGGCCCGGATGCTGACGGCCCATCATCGCGGCGAGCTTTTCGCCGTTCGGGCCGCTGGTGCGCAGGCTTTCCAGATACTCGGCGCGGCGCTGGTTCTCGCGGATCGCGATGTATTCCATCTCCGGCGTGATGATGCCCTTACGGGCGTAGTGCATCTGCGACACGTTCTTGCCGGCAATCGCGCGACGCGGCGTGCGATGCAGTCCCTGGAAGCGCAGCTCGGCGGTGGCGGCATCGGCGGCGCGTTCGCGGCCGTAGTCGCTCGTGAGACCCGCGAGCGCTTCCGTATCGCCGCGTGCTTCGATCCAGCGCTGGCGCAGCGCGGGCAGACCCGCGCGGATATCGATCTGCGCGTCCGGGTCGGTGTACGGGCCCGACGTGTCGTAGACATAGACCGGCGGATTCTTTTCGCCACCGAAGCTGTCCGGCGTGTCGGATTGCGTGATTTCGCGCATCGGTACACGGATATCCGGCTGCGAGCCGGTCACGTAGACCTTGCGGGAATTCGGCAGCGGCGCGACAGCAGCGGCATCGACGTGAGCGTCGGCAGAAAGAAACTTCGGATTGGCGTTCATGCGAATCTCCTGTGTCGACCAGAGTGGGTGCAGAGCGCTTACCCTGGTTCTATGCAAAGCAATGTGAGGAAGCCAGGCAGGAGACGAGACGGAAGGAGTCGGATTTCGGTGTGGCGTGAAGCAGGTGAGGCGGCGAAATCCGTACGCTTCCCTGCGCTGGCATTATCCAGATCAGGTTCAAAGGGTATTTCTCACCCGCGAAGCACACCGACCATCGTTCGATGCGCCACGCAGGACCCCCGCGTTAGCAGCGCACACGATACACCGGGTTTCAGGCGCCTGGCAACCCGTCGCGAAAAAAAACGGTTCATTGAGCAGCGTCGGGCTGTCAGCGTCGAATCGTCTGATGCTTCGGGTTTCAGGCTGTCTTCGGAACCTGACGGGCGGTTGATCGCATCGCGCCGGCGCGTGGGATGCGCGGTAACCTTTTCGTAAGAAATCTGGCGCCAGACCGCCAGGTCCCCAGGCGATGCGCTAGCATTGAGGAAGAGATCCGCCCGATCCTCGTTTGGCCACCGTCTGATCTTCCATGGCCCGCTGTGGCCCGACCTCACGCGGCGTGAGTGGCGTGGCTGCCTCGCAGGCAGGTTCGTAGAAGCCCGTTCCGGCGCCGCGCATGCCGCTTTTTCGCCCGGACGGCCGCGCCTTTCCCCTCGCTCGCACATCGAAAAAAAATTCAGGCGCGCTGTCATAACCGCGAACGTGCCGCGACAAACGTGCAGATTTCCAGATGGAGCCTGCCATGCAAACGCAATCACGCCGGTCATCGACGCCACGCGAACCGGTACGACACACGCGCACCCTTCGCGGTTTCGCGCTGGCCGTCGCGCTGGCGACGAGCGGTGTCGCGCAGGCGGCCACGTCGATGTGCACCGCGCACAGCCCGGCCCATCGCGTCGCACTCGTCGAGTTGTATAGCAGCGAAGGCTGCAACAGCTGCCCGCCGGCCGACCGCTGGCTCGGCCAGTGGAAGGGCAGTGGCGTGCCGGACAGCGTCGTGCCGCTCGCACTGCACGTCGATTACTGGAACAGCCTCGGCTGGATGGACCGCTTTTCGCAACATCGCTTTACCGAGCGGCAGCAAAGCCTGGCCGACCGCGCAGGCGGCCATACGATCTACACGCCCGAAGTGTTCGTCTCGGGACGCGAACTGCGTAGCTGGTCGCAGCGCGACAGTTTCGACGGCCGTGTCCAGAAGGTCACAGCCGAGCCCGCGCAGGCCGACGTCGCAATCGAACTCGCGCCGCGTGGATCCGGCACGGCAGACGCGCTCGACGTCAACGCCCGATTCACGGCGCGCGCTGCAGGTAGCGAGAATTTGAACGCCTACGTGGCAGTTTACGAAAACGATCTGACCTCGCAGGTGCGAGCGGGCGAAAACAATGGCGCAACGCTGCATCACGAGCGGGTCGTGCGGCAATGGATCGGACCGGTGCCGCTCGTCGCCGGCAACGCGCGGATTCATCAGGATGTCGCGTTGAGCGCTTTTGATAGCAATGCCAACGCTGGCGCGTCGACGTCCACATCCGCGGAGCGGTTCGGTGTCGTCGCCTTCGTTGAGAATGCAACGACCGGCGATGTGCTGCAGGTGGCCGATCTCGCCGCCTGCCGCTGAGCCGTCGAACAACGCGTCGCTGAACAACTGAATGGCTGAATAGCTGGATAGCGGAACCCAAGGAGCGTTCGATGAACACGTCCCGTCTTCACGTCAACACCGCGCCGCCGCCGGCACCCGCGGCTGGCGCGATTCATCCGGTCTGGGTGCGCATCACCCACTGGCTCAACGCGCTCGCGGCAATCATCATGATGCTGTCGGGCTGGCGGATCTATGATGCATCGCCGATTTTCAAGGGCTTCATGTTCCCGCCGTCGCTGACGCTCGGCGGCTGGCTCGGCGGCGCGCTGCAATGGCATTTCGCCGCGATGTGGCTGCTGGTGTTCAACGGCCTGCTGTACCTCGCGCTCAACCTCGTGAGCGGACGTTTCTGGCGCAAGTTTTTGCCGCTCTCGCCACGCGCGATCCTGAGCGATTTCGTCGCCGCGCTGACGGGCAAGCTCTCGCACGCGGATCTGCGTCAGTACAACGCCGTGCAGAAATTTGCGTACCTGTTTGTCATTTGCGACCTGATCCTGCTCGTGCTGTCGGGGCTCGCGATCTGGAAGTCGGTGCAGTTCCCGTTGCTGCGCGAAGTGATGGGCGGCTATGACACGGCACGCATCGTCCACTTCACCGCGATGTCGTTGATGGCGGCGTTTATCGTCGTGCACGTCGTGATGGTCGCGCTGGTGCCGCGCTCGCTGCTCGCGATGTTGCGCGGCCGTTAGGAGAATTCCATGACCACGAAACCAGAACGCAAACCCGCGATGAAACTCGACCGCGAGTCGATCCTGATCGACGCCCGCCGCGAACTCGCGATGCCGTCACGGCGGCTCTTCGGCAAACGTCTGCTGACACTCGGCGGCCTTACGATGCTCACCGGCTGTTCGCTCACGGACAACGATTCGGTGAACACGTTCCTCACCGCTGTCTCGCGACTGAACGATCGCGCCCAGGCCTTCATCTTCGATCCGAACCAGCTGGCCCCGACCTACACCGAAGCGCAGCTCACGCGACCGTTTCCGTTCAACGCGTTCTACGGCATCGACGAGGTGCCCGAAGTCGACGCCTCCGACTACAAGCTCCAGCTAAGCGGCCTCATCACCGGAAAGAAGACGTGGACGCTGCCTGAACTCTACGCACTGCCGCACGCCGAGCAGATCACGCGACACATCTGCGTGGAAGGCTGGAGCGCGATCGGCCGCTGGGGCGGCACGCCGTTCGGCGATTTCCTGCGACGTGTGGGCGCGGACACGTCCGCGAAATATGTCGGCTTCAAATGCGCGGACGACTACTTCGAAAGTATCGACATGCCCACGGCGCTCCATCCGCAGACGCTGCTCACGTTCGAATACGACGGCGAGCGCCTGCCGCCGAAATACGGTTTCCCGATGAAGCTGCGTATGCCGACCAAGCTTGGCTACAAGAATCCGAAGCACATCGTGGAGATGTTCGTCACGAATACGTACCCTGGCGGTTACTGGGTCAATCAGGGCTACAACTGGTTCGGAGGCTCCTGACGCGCGCGGGTCAAATATGCCGAAAGCATGACCCCGGACGGCAGAAGCTTCGGAAATACCCGGCACAGGCCGGTTCATCGTTAGATAACAAAACGGAGTAATCCCATGAAAAAACCCGCAATCGCAGCAATCGCGGCATTGGCAGTGATGTTCCTCGCTGGCGGCACACCGGCATTCGCGCAGGAAGCAAGCGGCGCGATGTCCAACGGCGCAATGTCGCACGACTCGATGTCCAAGGATTCAATGTCGAAAGACTCGATGTCCAAGGATTCCATGTCGAAAGACAAAATGAGCCACAGCAAGATGAAGAAGGGCAGCGGCTCGACTGGCATGAAGCATGAAGCCTCGGGCGCGATGGCCAACTGATTGGCACCTATGGTTTCTGCGATAGCCGCAGGTATCTGCGGTATCGACGTGAGAAAGGCCGGGTTCACGTGAGCCCGGCCTTTTCATTTGCCGTATCGATAATTTACGTTTGCTTTCAACGAGAACGGCTTGCGGTATTGCATAATGCTGCCGATGCGCGCGTAACCCGCGCGAAATCGCCTCATTTTCCGCAAGCAAACGTTTTTCGTTGTTCTACTGCCATGCCGTCCTGTTTCGCCCGCCAATCCGCATCCACAGTGCGACGCACGCCATTGCGCCTCATTCTTTCCGAATGGCATGCGGCACCCTCAACGGTGCGGGCGGGTTGAGCGCATGTCGTTCCAGTTTCCTGACGCTTTCCCGTTTCGCGCACCCCATTCATCTCAAGGACGGATCGCGCTTGCGCTGACCGTCGTCTATATCGTGTGGGGCTCGACCTACCTGGCGGTGCACGTCGCGCTGGGGTCGTTTCCGCCGCTGTTGCTGTCGGGCCTGCGGAACCTGTTCGCGGGCATTGGCCTCTTTGTCTTCGCGGTCCGACGCCAGCCCGTCCGGCCGACCGCTGCGGAAGTCCGCCATGCCGGGCTGGTGGGCACGATGCTCGTCGGCCTGTCGAGCGGGATGCTGGCCTTCGGGATGCGCACCGTCGGCACCGGCACGGCCGCCGTCATGGTGGCCACGGTGCCCCTGTTCGCGACGGTCATCGCGGCCATAGCGGGCCGCAAGATCGGCCGTGGCGAGTGGTTCGCGATCGGCCTCGGCCTTGTCGGTATCGCGATACTCAGCCACGGCGACTCAACGCCAGGTTCCGCGGGCGGCAGTCTCGCGATTCTGTGCGGCGCGCTTTTCTGGGCGGGCGGCGCGCATCTGGCCGGCCGGTTGAAACTGCCGTCCGACCTGTTTCTGTCGACTTCGCTGCAGATCGGCCTCGGCGGCGCGATGTCGACGATCGTCGCGTGGGCGTCGGGTGAGCGGATGCTCGACGTGCACTTCCTGCCGGTGGTCGCGTTTCTGTACCTGATGCTGGTCGGCACGATGGCTGCGTACGTCGCATACGGCTATCTGATCCGTCACACGAGCCCGATCATCGCGAGCAGTTGCATGTATGTGAATCCGGTTGTCGCGGTCGCGCTCGGTGCGCTGCTGCTCGGCGAGCCCGTAACGCGTTCGACCGTGATTGCGACCGTGGTGATTCTCGCGAGCGTCGGCCTGTCGTTCTGGTTCGATTCCCGGCGGCGTGCGGCTGTTTGAACCAGCCGCTGGGTTCGCAGGCTGCAATGGCGCGAAGTTAACGGCGGGCGTTCGTTAGCGGATGTGTAACAACCAGAAACTAAAGCCGCGCGGCGAGTTCCGCGCCTTCTCGAATCGCGCGCTTAGCATCGAGTTCGGTGGCGAGCGCTGCACCGCCGATCACGTGATAGCGCGGGCCATCGGCGGCCGGCGCAGCGGGGTACAGATCGCGCATCGATTCCTGCCCCGCGCAAACGACGATTGTCTCGACCTCCAGCCACTGTTCCTCGCCGTTGCGCGCGATGCGGATGCCGCGCGGGCCGATCTCCAGATACGACACGCCATCGAGCATCCGCACGCCGTTGCGGATCAGCGTTGCGCGATGCACCCAGCCAGACGTCTTGCCGAGACCCGCGCCGGGTTTGCCCGTCTTGCGCTGCAGCAACCAGATGTCGCGCGGCGGTGTTGTGGCTTCCACTGGCTTCAAACCGCCGCGTCCGCTTACCTCAAGATCGACGCCCCATTCGTCGAGCCACGCGTCGCGTGTCTGCGGCAGCGGTTCGCCGGTACGATGCAGCAGAAACTCGCTGACGTCGAAGCCGATACCGCCCGCGCCGATCACCGCGACGCTGTGGCCTACCGGCGCGCCGCGCAATACATCGACGTACGAAAGCACATTCGCGCCATCGATGCCCGGAATAGCGGGCCGACGTGGCGCGATACCCGTCGCGAGAATTACGTCGTCATAGCGCGATGCCGAGAGCAGCCGTGCATCGACACGTGTATCCAGCCGCACGTCAACCTGATGCCGTTCGAGCTGGCTCTGGAAATAGCGGATTGTCTCGGCGAATTCTTCCTTGCCGGGAATGCGCATGGCCAGATTGAACTGGCCGCCGATGGTTGCGCCCGCATCGAACAGCGTCACGCGATGACCACGCGAAGCGGCGACCGTCGCCGCCGACAGACCTGACGGACCCGCGCCGATCACCGCCACCGAACGCGCTCGCTCAGCGGCCGCGAGCGGCCGGTAGACGAGTTCGGTTTCGCGTCCCGCGCGCGGATTCACAAGACATGTCGCGCGCCGGTTCTGGAACGTGTGATCGAGGCACGCCTGATTGCACGCGATGCAGGTGTTGATTTCGTGCGTGCGACCTTCGGCCGTCTTCACGACGAATTCGGGATCGGCGAGCAGCGGCCGCGCCATCGAAACCAGATCACCTGCGCCTTCGGCGAGCAGACTTTCTGCCACTTCAGGCGTATTGATCCGGTTCGACACGATGACCGGCACACGCACCGCTGCCTTCAGACGCGCGCTCAAAGGCGCGAATGCCGCGCGCGGCACCGAAGTCACGATGGTCGGCACACGCGCTTCGTGCCAGCCGATGCCGGTATTGAACATCGATACGCCGGCGGCTTCGAGCGCCTCTGCGACCTGCACGGTTTCTTCCCACGTATTGCCGCCTTCGACCAGATCGATCAGCGACAACCGGTACACCACGATGAACTGTTCACCACAGGCTTCGCGCACGCGTTCGACGATCTCGCGTGCTAACCGCATGCGGTTCTCGATGCTGCCGCCGTAGCGGTCCGTGCGCTGGTTGGTGCGAGGGCAGAGGAACTGGTTGAGCAGATAGCCTTCGCTGCCCATGATCTCGATGCCGTCATAGCCCGCGCGCTGCGCGAGCCGCGCGCAACGCGCATACGCGCGGACCGTTCCTGCAATGCCCGCTTCGGTGAGTGCGCGTGGCTTGAATTTTGAAATCGGCGATTTCAAGGCCGATGCCGACACAACGAACGGCTGATAACCGTAGCGCCCCGCATGCAGGATCTGCAGCGCGATCTTGCCGCCTTCCGCATGGACTGCTTCAGTCAGTTTGCGGTGATTGTGCAGATCAAAGACCGAGTTGAGCGTGCCGCCGAACGGCAACAGCCAGCCTTCGCGATTCGGTGAGATGCCCCCGGTAATGATGAGACCGACGCCGCCCTTTGCCCGCTCACGAAAGTACGCGGCCAGCTTTGTGTAGTTCCAGAAGCGATCCTCCATACCGGTATGCATGGAGCCCATCACGACGCGATTACGCAGCGTTGTGAAGCCGAGGTCGAGCGGGGCGAGCAGATGGCGGTAAGACATGCAGGGTCGCTTGTAAAGTCGGGATGCCGACGAACGATACACGGTGCGGCGTGTGCAGTGCCGCAAAACTGTCGAAGAAAAATTCTACGCTCGCGAAAGCATTGAATCGCGAGTGTTTCGTTGCGTTGTCCACTTGTTCACGGGCCGTGGCACAGCGATTGCTCGATGGGGTCGTCCGAACGACGCGGACGCTCGTCGCGCAAGGTGGCAACACGACCACGCCCGCAATCGAGCTGAACGACAGTCTCACCGGTCTGTAGGTCTGTAAGTGTCCGGAACAGGAATAACGCAGGTGGCATGGCAGGGGGAGGGCGCGACGGTGATCCACGAAAGTGGATCGCCGTTTTGCTTTGGGCGCTCCCGAAGGAGTGCGCCTGCAGCGGGATTATTTGGCCTTTTCCGCTGAGTTCGAAATGGCGTTGCCGCCCTTGGAGATGTCTTCGCCCGCGCCCGCAACGGTATTGCAGCCGGTGGCCAGCATCGCGGAACCTGCGAGCAGAAGCAAAGCGATCAGTCGAGTCATGAGTGTTCCCCTTATGAAGTGGCATCGACAAACGCGTCGTGTGGTTCGACGCGCGCTATCTATCGTCCGACCGGGCGATAAAGCAAGCCGATCCGGTCTGATTGCATGTTAAAAAAAGGGGCGGGCCGACGCTGTCGGTGCGCTTGCGATTTTCCTGTAGGCGCAATCCGGTGTTCGCGTCAGCGGAGTCCTACGTGGAGATGCCGGGTGTTGAAGCGTCGGGTGTCGAGGCGGGCGGCAGTGCGTCGGCGGCAGGCGTGAGCGTGATGGCCGTTGGCATCGTGACGCGGATGTCAGTGCCGCCGGCCGTGCCGCGCCGGATATCGAAGTGCCCACCGCGCGCGGCGACCCGCTGGCGCATGCCAAGCAGGCCGTGCGTATGCGTACGCTTCAGATCGGCCGGCGTGATGCCGATGCCGTTGTCGGCGATATGCAAAGCCACCTGGTCCGCTAAAACCGTCAGGCCGATCGACACGCGCGACGCGTTCGCGTATTTCGCCGCATTCGTCAGCGATTCCTGCGCGACGCGAAAGAGCGCGATCTCGATCTGTTCATCGAGCTTGATATCGTCATCGGGCAACTGCTGGTCGAGCACCCAGCCGTTGCGCTGCGCGGCTTCGCCGGCGAGCGTGCGCAGCGCGGTGACGAGCCCGAAATTGGCCAGCACCGTCGGCCGCATGTCTTCGATGATGCGGCGCTTGAGCGCAATACCCTGATCCAGATTGGCGAGCGCGCGTGTGAGCTTTTCGGAGATCGCAGGCTCGCTGTCCTTCAGCTTGCGGTTCGCCCACGCGACATCCATCTTGCTCGCCGTGAGGATCGCACCCAGTTCGTCGTGCAGTTCGCGCGCGAGCTGGGTTTTCTCGTTTTCGCTGACGGCCTGCAAATGCCAGCCGAGTGCTTCGAGCTGACGTGTGCGCTCGATCACGAGCTGGTCGAGTTCTTCCTGCTGCGTGACCAGTTGACGCTGGACGCGCGCCTGCCGTTCGAACTGGATGCCCAGATTGCGGAACAGCAGGATGAACAGCACGATATTCAGCGCCGACAGGCCGCCCGCGATGAACGTCGAGATGCGCTGGTCGGCGCGGCTTGCATCGAGCGCGTGCTGCGCGCGGCGCTCTTCGTTGTCGCGCAGCAAGGCGAGGGTGCTTTCGACCAGTGCCGCATCGACCGGGCGTGCTTCTGCGGTGACCGGGCAGTGCGACAGATCGGCATCGGGCGCCGCATGTTGCAGCGCATCGCGGCCCGCGCCCATGCGCGCCTCGATTAGCAGCGCGATCTGGCTGAAGCTCGTCTGCTCCGCGCTATCGGCCTCGCGACGGAAGTAGGTGTCGAGTTGCTGTGAGGTCTGACGAATGTGCGCGGCGGTCGTGCAGTAGCCGCTCGACCATAACTCCCGCTTCGTCAGCAGGAACGTGCTTTCGTCGGCGGTAAGCTGCGCAAGCTGCGCGGCGAGCGCGCCTAGCTGCACGGTCGCGCTTTTCGCTTCGAGCGCGGTTTCGTATTCGCCCGCGATGCGCTGACGTCCAGTTTCGAGAATCACCAGCCCGCCGACCGTGATGACGATTGCTACCGTCATCGCAATCGCCCAGCTGCGGTTGCGTACCCAGTCGTTGAATCTCGCCGCTGTGTCCAAGATCGCTCCTGAATTGACGCGTCAGTGTAGCGGTTGCCGCGCGTCGCGCCTTCTCCCCATGCAGCTGCAACACAGAGGCGGAGGAGAGGAGCGCGCAAGTAAAGCTCCCGTAATCGCGTGTAAGCGGATTCTCACACGAAAAACGGCGCGCACCGGAGTGTCAACGCCGACGCGCATCTCTACGATGAGAGTCAGTCCAGTCTTAATCCGGAGGAGACTGTTCTGCAGCCCGCTTTTCTAACAAAGACCAGCAGTCACAGGGAGAATTGCCATGCTTCACTATGCACTCGTATTTTTCGTCATAGCGATCATCGCCGCCGTGTTCGGTTTTACCGGCATTGCGGCTGGCGCAGCAGAAATCGCCAGGATTCTGTTCTATATTTTTCTGGTCGTCTTCGTCGTCACGCTGTTGCTCGGCGTGTTTCGAACGTAGCGGCGACATGGGCCCATAACACAGGTGTTCTGGACAGGCCACCCCAGCACGGATGGGAACCGATGATTCGAGTCTTGATAGCGGACGATCACGCAATCGTACGAGGCGGATTCAGACAGTTTGTCGCCGATGAGCCGGACATGTGTGTCGCGGCGGAAGCATCCACCGGCGATGAAGCGATCAGTCACGTCCGCGAGCAGGCCTTCGACGTGGTGTTGCTCGACATCGCGATGCCCGACAAGAACGGCATCGATACGCTGCGCGTCATCAAGCAGGTGCGCCCGGAGCAGGGCGTGCTGATTCTCTCCGGCTATCCGGAGAGCCAGTACGCGATCAATCTGCTGCGCGCGGGCGCCAACGGTTATCTGAACAAGGACTGCGAGCCCGAAGAGATTGTCCGGGCGATCCGCGCGGTGGCGCGTGGACATCGTTATTTATCGGAGACGGTGGCCGATACGCTCGCCAACAAGCTCGACAGGCCGACCGCGGGCCAGCCGCACGAGCAGCTGTCGGAACGGGAATTCCAGATTTTCTGCAAGCTTGCGGCAGGGCAGAATCCCACCGATATTGCCGAAGAACTGCATCTCTCGGTCAAGACGGTCAGCACCTATCGCGCGCGCGTGCTGGAGAAAATGCATCTCGCGAACAACGCGGATCTGACGTATTACGCGATCAAGAACGGCCTGATCGAGTAAGACACGCAATGGCAACGAGTCCAATGAGCCGCGAAACCGAACCCCTTTCCGACGAACCCCGCAACGCGCCGCTACGCGTGCTGCTGATCGAGGATTCGGCACTGATCCGGCGCAGTCTGGTCGAAGCAATCGATGCCTCTGGGACGCTTCAGGTGGCCGCGTACGCCGATACCGCCGACGAGGCTATCGCACTACTCACCGACGATCAGTTCGACGCCGTGATCGTCGATCTGCAGCTCAAGCATGGCTCAGGCGTGCCAGTGCTGGCCTATCTGCAACGCGAGGGATTGATCCACACCACCTTCGCCGCTGTGCTGACGAACCACGCCTTGCCTGCCTATCGCGCGCGCTGCGAGCAATACGGCGTGCGGCACTTCTACGACAAGTCGTTCGAGTTCGATCGTGTGATCGACGCACTGCACGACTATGCGCGGACGCGTGGCACCGGGCCCACCTGATTTTCGTCTGGCAATCACCGTCTCGCATGTGCGGGGCGGCTTCAGGAAGCTGTCACCGCGGCCGGACGTCCACGCGCATGATTCCATGCCGCGAGCCCCGCGCACAGTAACCCTGCAACGGATACGCCAATCCATCCGAACGCGTGCCAGGCGACAGCGCCCACCGCGGAGCCTGCAGCACCGCCGATGAAATAGCACACCATGTAGACGGTATTCACGCGACTGCGTGCTTCCGGCTTCAACGCGTAGATGCGAGACTGGTTCGAAATCTGCGCAGCCTGCACGCCGACATCGAGCACGATCACGCCGGCGACCAGCCCGGCGATACTCGCACCCGATACGCCGAAAATCACAAACGATACCGCGACCAGTCCGATCGCGAGCGAGATGATCGAGCGGGGTCCGCGCCGGTCGGAGAATTTGCCGGCAAGCGGCGCGGCCAGCGCGCCCGCCGCGCCGACGATGCCGAAGAGTCCGGCCGCCTGCGGTCCCAGATGAAATGGCGGCCCCGCGAGCAGCAGCGATAGCACTGACCAGAAGATGCTGAACGCGGCAAAGAGCGCCGCGCCGGTAAGCGATGCTTCGCGCAGTCCGCGATGCTCGACCGTCAGATGCCACATCGACACAAGCAGCTTGCCGTAGCCAAGCGTCGATGTGGGTTTGCTGTGCGGCAGACGCATCACGATCACAACCGCGAGTCCGAGCAGCGCAACGATCGAAGCGAAGAACACCGCGCGCCAGCCGAGGTATTCGGCGATAAAGCCGGCGGCCGTCCGCGCGAGCAGGATGCCGAGCAGGAGGCCGCTCATCACGGTGCCGACGGCGTGTCCACGAGCGGACGGCGGCGCGAGTTCCGCGGCGAACGGCACGGCCTGCTGCGCGATCGTTGCGAGCACACCGATCGCCAGACTCGCGACGATCAGCACCACGAGGGTCGGCGCGGTGGCGGCCACGAGCAGCGAGACGCACATGCCGGCCGTCTGCAGCAGGATCAGGAGACGCCGGTCGAAACGGTCGCCGAGCGGCGCGAGCAACAGCATCCCGACCGCGTAGCCGAGCTGCGTGACGGCCGGCACCGCGCCGATCCACGACGCGCTGTGCGGAAACGATCGACGGAAATCGTCGAGCAGCGGCTGGTTGTAGTAGATGTTGGCCACCGCGACGCCGGCGATCGTCGCGAGCAGCAACAGCAGGCTGCGCAGCGAAGCAGGGGACGGGGCGGTGGCGCCTGGATCAGGTGTGGACATGGGAGTACGCAGCGGCGAACGGTATGAGCGCAGACAGCAGATCATTCCGCGGCTCGGACAGGGTCGGGCAGCGGGTCGGACAGTGAATCAGAACCGCGCCCCTGAGCGTGCCGATCATACCGGAGCGCGCCATACCTTGCTGGGCGCGCTTTCGCACCGGGGGGCGCACGGCCTCCCCTGTACGTTCAGTCGATCAACGCGCCCTCCGGCTCATAGAACGGATACGGACCATCGGCGGCATCGACATACGCGTGATGCGTGACGATGCCAGTGGCCGGTTCGTAGCGATGCAGCGCGAAAGCGGGCGGTTCCATCATGAAGGCGGACGGCGCATCGTCACGCAGATCGAGCGCGACCTGATGCGCGGGCGCGGGCACAGCCGATGCAATCGTGCCGCCGAAGCGCACGAACATCGGGCGATGTACGTGGCCGCAGATCACGCGTTCGACATTCGGATGTCGCGCGATCAGCGCCGCGAGACGCGCGGAGGCAGGCGGATCGAGGCGCACGCGGTCCATGTGACCGATGCCGCACTCGAACGGCGGATGATGCAGCGCGACGATCACCGGCTTGCCGTGTGCGGCGTCGAGTTGCGCGGCGAGCCATGTGAGACGCGCGTCGCATAGCTGCCCGGCGCTCTGCCCCGGTTGCAGCGAATCGAGCGCGATCACACGCACCGGACCGACGTCGAGCGCGTATTGCACGAAGTCGCCGCCTTCAAAGAGTTCTGCCCGTTCGGGAAACACCTCGCGCACTTCATCGCGCCCGTCGTGGTTGCCGAGCATCAGGTAATACGGAATGTCGAGTGTGGCGAGCAGCGACTTCAGATGGCGATACTGCCCGACCGTGCCCTGATCGACGAGATCGCCCGTCATGAGCACCGCATCCGGGCGTGGGACCAGCGCGTTGAGCCGCGCGATGCAACGCGTGAGCGCGGCCGCCGTGTCGACGCGGCGGTAAGCGAGCACGCCCGGGTTCTTGATGTGCAGGTCGCTGATCTGGGCGATGAGCATGGGAAATGTCCTTGCGTGTTGGGTCAGACGATTGAACACTAGTATCGCATCGTCAGGGCAGAGCGATCAGCGCATCCTGCGCGATCGACAGCCCGACGGGCGTACCGCGTGCCAGTTCGACGCGTCCGGCGACATCGACGATGAGCGCATCCGGCGCGGCGCCGCGAATCGTGAGCCGCGTACGTTCGCCGAGGAACGACGCGCCTTCGATCGTGCCGCGTAGCTGTGCGTGCGCAGGATCGGCGAGGTACGCATCTTCGGGGCGGAAAAACAGTTCGCGCATGCCGGCGTCATACGGGCGTGAGGTTGGCACGGCGCCGCCGGTCGTCGTCAGCGTGCCGTCGCGCCATTCTCCTGCAAGCCGGTTGATCGTGCCGACGAACCCGGCGACCGCCTTGTTAGCGGGCCGGTAGTAGATGTCGCGCGGCGTGCCGATCTGTTCGATGCGCCCCGCGCTCATCACGACGATGCGATCACCGAGTTCCATCGCTTCGGCCTGGTCATGCGTCACGTAGACCGTCGTCACGCCGAGATCGCGCAGCAGCGTGTTCATCTCGCTGCGCAATGCGTCGCGCAGACGCGCATCGAGAGCAGTGAGCGGTTCGTCGAGCAGCAGGACGCGCGGCTGCAACGCGAGCGCGCGGGCCAGTGCGACGCGCTGGCGCTGGCCGCCTGAGAGCTGGTCGATGGGTTTGTCGGCGTGATCGGTGAGACGCATCATCGCGAGCAGTTCGTCGACGCGATCGCGCAACGTCCGGGCCGCGACGCGCCGGATTTTCAGGCCGTAGCCGATATTGCCGCGCACGTTCAGGTTCGGAAACAGCGCGTAGCTCTGGAACACCATGCCGACCTGGCGTCGTTCGATGGGCAGCGCGGTCACGTCCTCGTCGCCGAACAGGACGCGGCCGCCGGCGTCCGGCGTTTCGAGGCCGGCGATCATGCGCAGCGTCGTGGTCTTGCCGCAGCCGGACGGCCCGAGCAACACGAGCGTTTCACCCGCTTCGATCGAGAGGTCGAGCGGTTCGAGTACGCGTGTATCGCGAAACGTCTTTGAGCAACGGCTCAACGTGATGGGAACGGAGGCGAGTTTCATGGCGTGTTGTCCGGGCGAATCGGTGTAGCAGGCGGGGAGGGCAGGCGTTGTGCGCGGCGTTTCGATGCGGTACGACGTTGCCCCGTGGCGTCGACGCCGAGCCATTGCATGGCGATGAGAAGCGGCATCGTCATCAGGAAGAACAGGATCGTGTACGCACTGCCGATTTCGATGCGCAGCGACGCGTACGTGTCAGCGAGCCCGACGGGCAGCGTTTTCGTGTCGGGCGTATGCAGCATCCACGTGAGGTTGAATTCGCCGATTGACAGCGTGAGCACTGCGAGCGCGCCCGCGACGATGCCGGGCTTCGCATTCGGCAATACGATTGTGATGAAGCGCTGAAAGAACGTCGCACCAAGGCTCGCCGCGCCTTCTTCAAGCGTGCGCAGATCGGAGCCCGCGCATACGGCGGAGACCGCGCGCACCATGAACGGCAGCGTAAACACCACATGCCCGACGACGATAAACGCGACGCTCATGCGAAACATCGTCCATCCGCCGTACACGACGAGCAGCGCGAGCGCGGAAGCGAGACCTGGCAACGCAACGGGCAGCACGAGAAATTCTTCGATGACACGCGACAGACGCGTCTTGCTGCGCGCAAGCGCATAGCCTGCAGGGACGCCGGTCAACAGCGTGATCGCCAGCGTCGCCGCAGCGACTTCGAGGGACAGAAACACTGACGCGTGATATTGCGTCCACACTTCGACGAGCCAGCGTAGCGTCAGACCGCTCGCGACGCCCTGAAAATAGTTGACCGTCAATCCCGCGACAATCGACATCACGACGGGCACGATCAGGAACGCGCACAGCAGCAGTGTGACGAGCCATTGCCCGATGGCGAGCCATGTGCGCATGGAAGGAAGCTTTGAAACGCGCCTTTGAGCGGGCGTAGGGTCTGTCGCGGCGTTTTGAGTGATGGAGTTCATGGCGTGCCGATCCTCCTGCATCACGCGGTAGCGGCGACAGCCGCGCCGGTCGCACTGCGCGCCAGCGCCAGCACCAGCCACGTCACGACGCCGAGCACGATCGACAGACCTGCCGCCGTCACCATGTTCGCATTGAGCGTGAACTCGGTGTAGATGGTCATCGGCAGCACATCGATGTCGGTGGCGAGCGTGAAGGCGGTACCGAACGCGCCCATCGCGGTCGCAAAACACACCGCACCCGCGGCAATCAAGCCTGGCGACAGTGCAGGCAAAACGACATCGCGCATGATCTGCCAGGGCGATGCGCCGAGCGAACGCGCGGCTTCTTCGAGCGAAGCGTCGAGCTTCGTCGCGGATGCCATCACCGTCACGATCACGCGCGGAATCGAGAAATACAGGTAGCCGAGAAAGAGCCCGCTTATCGAGTAGGCAAAGACCCAGCGGTCGCCTGTGAGCTTCATCGAGAGCGCGCCGATCAGACCTTGCCGTCCCGCTAGCATGATCACCATGAAGCCGACGACCACGCCCGGGAACGCAAGCGGGAACGTCAGCAGCGCAAGCAGCGTGCGCTTGCCGGCGAATTCACGACGCGCGAGCAGCAGACCCGAAATCACCGACAGCACGAGCGTGGTCAGCGTGACTGCAGCGGACAGTGTGACCGTCGCGCCGAGGCTGCGCATATAGCGGCCGTTGATGAGGAGCATGCGGTACGTTTCGAACGCGTGACCATCAGCGCTGACCTGCAGCAGCGCAACGATCGGCAGCAGCCAGAACGCGATGAAGACCGCGAGCGCGGGCGCGAGCAGCGCGATGCGCCAGCGCAGCGGAAAAGTGATGTCGTGCATGACGGGTTCTGGAAGCGCGTGAACAGGGTGCAATGCGACCCGGGCGTGCCGCGCGGGTCGCACCTTCACTTAATGCATGATCTGCAGATAGCGTTCGCCAAAGCTGGGCTGCTTTTCGGCCATCTTCGCGAAGTCGACCGGCTGCGCGCGAGCGTAGTCGCTTGCCGGCAGGAATTTCGAAGCCGCCTCGGCGCTCATCGCGCCTGCACGCACCGGACGCAGATACGCATTCGCCCACAGCTTCTGGCCTTCGTCGGACAGCACGAAATCAAGTACCTTCTTGCCGTTCGCGTCGTGCGGCGCGCCCTTTACGAGGCTCATCACATACGGTACCGAGATCGTGCCTTCCTTCGGGATCACGAATTCGACGTTCGCGTGATCCTTGTACTTCGCGCGATACGCGTCGAAGTCATAGTCCAGCAGGATTGGAATCTCGCCGGACAGTACGCGCGCATAGGCTGTCTGCTTCGGCACGATCGGCGCGTTCGCCTTCAGCTTGCGAAACCAGTCGAGGCCCGGCTCGAAGTTATCGAGCGTGCCGCCGAGCGCCTGATTGACCGCGACCGCGCCGGCATAGCCGACGAAGGCGCTCGACGGATCCAGGTAGCCGATCATGCCCTTGTACTCAGGCTTCAGCAGATCGGCCCACGAACGCGGCACCGGTTTGCCTTCGAGCGCGTCCTTGTTGACGAAGAAGCCGAGTGTGCCCGAATGGATCGTGAACCAGTAGCCCTGCGGATCCTTCAGGTTCGCGGGGATGTCGTCCCAGTGCGCCGGTTTGTACGGCTGGATCACGCCCTTGTCCTTCGCCTGGAAGGCCGACGAGACGCCCAGATACACGACATCGGCGACCGGGCTTTTCTGTTCGGCCATCAATTGCGCAATCGACTGGCCCGAGTTCTTGTTGTCGTACGGTACGCGAATGCCGGTCTTTTGCTGGATCGCTGCGATCTGGCTCGCCCAGTCGGCCCATTCGGGCGGGCAGTTGTAGCAGATCGCGGTTTCTTCGGCGTGAGCAATGGGCGCGGCGAACAGGGCGGCCGATGCGACCAGCGTTACGCCCGCCACGCTGGTCAGCCGGCGCAGCAGTGAATCGATGAGGAAGGGACGACGGATCACAACAGGTCTCCTTTCAGGGGAAAAGTAAAGGCGCATGGATGAAGCGTGGGTTGTGTGCTGGATTTCATCGGCCGGCCTGCGGCAGCGCACGTGCGGGGGTGACGTCGCTTGCGTTTGCGATGGCGGCGATGGTCGCGCCTTCGCGCAAGGTGTGCGGCAGGGTCAACGACAGCGACGCATCGCTTTCGTACGTGCCTTCGATGCGGCCCGTGAGTCTTCGCCACGCCGCGCAGCCGATCTCGCGATTCGGCGCGCAGATGCTTGCCAGCGGCGGCGATAGCAGTTCGCCGACCGCGAGCCCGTCGAAACCGAGAATCGACATATCGCGCGGCATGTCGACCTGCGCGCGGCGCAGGCCGCGCATCACGACCATCGCGAGCAGGTCGTTACTGCAGAAGAGGGCAGTGGGGCGCGTCGGACCATTCGTCAGATGCGCGAGCACCGAAGGCGCCAGTTCGTCGGCGTTGAAATCGATTTCGAGCGCGGGAGCCGGCTGAAGGCCGGCCTGCTGCATCGCCTGCGTGTAGCCGACATGGCGCAGCCGCGCACGGTCCGACGCCGCGAGCGTGCCGGCAAGCATCAGGATGCGGCGGTGTCCGTGGGCGATCAGCATGCGCACGCCGTCGAGCGCGGCGAGCCGGTTGTCGACCGATACTGACGGACGGCGCACCGTATCGTTGTGCATCAGCACGTAGAGCGAACCGTCGCGGTCGAGTTCGTCGAGGGCGGGGTGCGTATCGGCGTCGGCGACGGTCAGGATCAGGCCTTCGACACGTTGCGTGCGCAACGTTTCGATCGCGTGGCGTTCGCGGTCGGCGTCGTATTGCGTCGTCATCAGCATCAGGCGGTAGCCTTGCGCCGACGCGAGTTCGTCGATGCCCTGCAGGCATTCGGCGAAGACCGGATTCGCGAGCGTCGGCAGGACGACGCCGATGAGGCGTGATCGCTCGCCGCGCAGCTGGCGGCCGAGCGGGCTTGGACGGAAGTGGAGGGCGTCGATGGATTGACGCACCTTGTCGAGCGTGACGGGATTGACGGTGTGCGGCGCATTGATCGCGCGCGAGACCGTTGCAATCGAGAAGCCCGCGTGCGCCGCGACATCCTTGATCGTAGGAATCATTTTCCGCCCCGTGTTGTAAACGTTTTCGTCGAGCGGATTATCTGGAAGCTTTGTGACCTTGCGATGACGCTATGGGTACGCTGGGGCGGCGTTTGGGGAGCTTGCAGTCTGGCCGGGGCGGTGACCGGTAATGGTAGAATCGCGTCCGCGTTGCCGGGGTGATGAAATTGGTAAACATAGCGGACTTAAAATCCGCCGCTTAACAGCTTGCCGGTTCAAGTCCGGTCCCCGGCACCAGGCATTCTTCCGACAGATTCCGACGGCGTCTAAAAACCCGCGACAGCACGAGGCTTCGCGGGTTTTTTATTTCCAGAGCTGAAGGCCGGCGCACAGATCCTCCAGATCGATGCGCTCACCGGTTCATTCGACGAGGTCTGCGCAGATGTCTCGTTGAATGGTCCATGGCGGACGTGGATTGAACGCGGCGATGAGAAAATCGGTCATGACCCGCACCTTTGCCGGTGGTGCCCGATCCGGCGAGCGAACCAGGTGTATGCCTCCGAGGTCCGCAGTGCGGACGTCGAGCGTGACCTGCTCCAGTTCACCTCTCCGGATGGCGTCGGCAACGATGAATTCGGGCTCGTAGAGAACCCCGAGGCCGGCGATGGCAGCCGCGACGAGGGCATCGCCGTTGTTGGTCCGCAAGGTTCCCTTTACGGCGACGCGCCTGTCGCCGTCCTTGCCGAACCGCCATTCGTCGGGCCGCGAGATGCTGGAGAAAGAGACGCTCAGGCAATTGTGAGCGGACAGATCGGGCCAGAGCGCTGGACGTCCGTGCTGCGCCCAGTAGCCGGGAGCAGCACAGACGATCATGGCGCTTTCGGCCAGCCTGCGGGAGACGAGACGGTTGTCCTTCAGGCGCCCCACCCGGATCGTCAGATCCCAGCCTTCCTCCATGAGATCGACGACGCGATCGTTCAATCCGAGATCAACGGTGACCCCAGGGTGTTGCTTGCTGAAGGCCGGGATGAGTGGTGCCACGTAGCGAACACCGAACGAAAGGGGGGAATTCAGCCGGAGCAGCCCACTCGCATCGATCCGCTGTGACGCGATCAGGGCCTCCGCTTCCTCCAGATCAGGGAGGAGCCGGTTGCACGTTTCCAGATATTGCTGGCCCGCTTCGGTGAGCGTGAGCTTGCGGGTGCTGCGATGAAACAGGCGCACGCCCAGGCGCTGCTCCATTGCATCCAGGTGCTTTGTCGCCATCGCCGGAGACAGGCCGAGCTGCCTGGCGGCGGCAGACAGGCTTCCCGCTGTGGCGGCACGGGAGAACACCTGCATTCCCGTAATACGATCGAGCATTGCGATTTCCTGCTCTGGTTAAAAACTGAATCGCCTGGTCGACAGATTATCAGTTCAGAGATGGAACCGTACATTAGCCTCATTCAGTTGATTGGCCGCATATGCGGCAAGAATGGGCAATGAAAACTTCGACATATGGTGAGCGGGGATTTTCCAATCGCACTTCGCCGCGCAGTCTGCGAGGCGGTGTGGTGAAGGCTTATCAAATCCAGGCCGGTGCTGGCATTGCCGGACTTGAACGTGTCGAACGCCAGAGCGAGGACCCCGGTGCCAGCGAAATCAGGGTGCGCGTTGACGCTGCCGCACTGAACCACCGTGATCTCAGTTTCGCGCGGGGCCAGTTCTATAGCCGGCCCGGCTATCCGATCATCCCGCTCGTCGACGGATACGGCGAAGTCATCGCCGTCGGGGAAGCGGTCACTCGTTTCAAGGCAGGCGATCGCGTCATCACAAGCTACTACCCTCGATGGATCGACGGTGCGCTCTCCCCCAGCAAGACAGCCGTGTCCTTCGGCGCCCAGTTCGACGGCACGCTCGCCGAAGAGATCGTGGCCAGTGAGGAGGCGTTCGTGCTGGCGCCACGCAGTCTCGACGCCATTACAGCGGCAACGTTGCCTTGCGCAGGCGTGACGGCATGGAATGCGTTGTTCGTCGCCGGCGCAGTCAAACCTGGCGGCAGCGTGCTTCTGCTGGGAACAGGCGGTGTCTCGCTTTGGGCGCTACAGCTTGCCAGGGCCGCGGGCGTCTTCACGATCGTGACCTCATCTCAAGACGAAAAACTTGAGCGTGCACACTTGCTGGGCGCGAGTGCGACCATCAACTACCGGACTACGCCCGAATGGGAGAACGAAGTCTTGCGGCTCACGGAGGGTGCCGGGGTCGACGTCGTGGTCGAGGTCGGTGGCGAGGGCACGTTGGCGCGCTCCCTGAAGGCGGCGGGGCCCAGTGGGACTATCGTCGTGATCGGCCGGGTCAGCGGCGGGGGTGGCGTCTCGATCGAGCCCGGCGCGCTCATCGGCGGGGCAAAGCGCCTGGTCGGCATTACGGCCGGTAGCCGCGCGATGCTCGAACAGCTCGTCCGTTTCGTCGACGTCAACAAAATCCATCCTGCTGTCGACAAAGTCTTCCCGTTCGGTGAGGCTCCGTCCGCCTATGAGTATCTCGCGGGCGGGCGGCATTTCGGCAAGGTGGTGATAGACATGCGCGCATAGCAGGACGTTCGTCTTCGTTCCGGTAACAGGGGTTTTTCACGCGTAGTTTGGCTGCGATCGCTAGTGAAGCGGTCAGCAAAGGAGTCGTGTATGAGATTGGTGTCAGCGTTGCTAGCGATGGGATTTGCGATTGCTGTTAGCCCGGCACTTGCGGTGGAGCCCATTCGGATCGGTGTCACAACCATCTTGAGCGGCCCGAATGCCGATCGCGGACAGAGCGAGCAGTACGGTGTCGAACTGGCATTAGAGCGCATCAACGAGTCCGGCGGCGTGCTCGGCAGGCCTGTTGAAGCGTTCTACGCTGATAACGCTGCCGATCCGGCAACAGGTGCTGCGGTGGCGAAGCGACTCATTGAGCAGCAGCATGTTTCTGTGCTGCTGGGCGCGCTGGCGACACCTGTCACGCGTGCCGTGATGCCGGTAGCGAATGCGGCGAAGGTGCCGTTTGTGATCGATATCTCGGCCGGCCAGGAATTCGTCGACGCTGCCGGGTCCGGTGGTTACGATTACGTTTTCAAAACCAGCCCATCCGATGGCGATGTTGCGACTGCGATGATGCAGTGGCTGAAGGCCCGGGACGTCAAGCGAATTGTCATCCTGGCGGATGACAATGACTTCAACCGCGCCAACGCAGTGGCTATGGAAAAGGCTGCGACGGCCGCGCGTATCCAGACGTTGGCCAGCGAGACCGTTGCGAAGGGAACCACGGACCTTGCTCCTTCCCTGGAGCGATTGAAGGCGCTGCAGCCAGATCGCATCGTTACACTTCTTGGCGTGTCCAGCGGGGCGTTTTTCCGTGCTTATGAGCAAACCGGCGGAGAGACGCCTATAGCTGGCCGCGTTGATTTCACGGCGGCGATGGCGAATTTGTCGCCCCAGTTTGTGGCGGCTGGCGAGCTCGATCGGGCCGCAGGGATTTCAGTATTTACACCCTCGGCGCCCGAGTCCGGCGTGCAGGCGTTCACGGCTTCTTATCGAGAGAAATACGGGCTCGCTCCCACCCAGCGATCGATCTTCGCGTTTGAGGCGACGGAGCTTGTGATCGACGCGATCCGCCGCGCGAAGTCGGATGATCCCGTCGCGGTGCAGCAGGCACTGCGATCGACACAGATGCCATCGATGCTAGGCGGGACCTTTGCGATGGATGATCACAATCATTCCCACGTCATGATGCAGATCGTCGGTATGCGGGGCGGCAAGCTCGCAGTTCTCGAGCGGGTCGGGAAGTAGTCTGCCTGGACCGTGTGCGTGTGCTGCACCGGTTTGCGTGTCACATACACGGGCTATGCAGACGGTTTTTTACCGGGTAGCCAGTTCCGGATGCTGCGGCGAAGGCTGATTGCGTGTCGCGTCTTCCAGGCTGACAATCGATTGAGCGATGGCTTCCGTCGTTGCGAGCGTGTTGATCGCGCCTGTGCGCAAAGCGCCCAGGACGGCGGTTGTCTTCGTATTTTCGCTGGCTACCGCAATCACGTTCGGAATGCGCTTCAGGTCTTCCAGGCTAAGACCAATGACCCTGTCGCGAACGGGCGTGACAACTGGACGGCCCGCAATGTCGATGAAGTGGTAGCCCATCAGGTCTCCGACTGCTCCGCACTTGCGGAGCTCTGCGATCTCGTCCGGCGAAAACCAGCCGGTGCGGACCATGTTGCTATCTTCATTGATGTCGCCGACCCCAACGAGCGCGATGTGTGCTCTACGTGCCTTGTCAAGCGTGGGTTTGACCGCGTCGTTGTGAAGCAGACCCTCACGGACGTTGGGGTCGCCCACCAGCGCCGGCGCGTAAAGCGTCTCGCTGCCACCGCCAAAGCGGGCAGCAAGCCGGCGGCTGATGTGGTCGGCATTCATGACCTCGCCGCCCCGGTAGAACCCGCCGATGGCGCAGACGAAGGTCGGAGAGCGCTGCGTCGACGAGATCGCATGCTCCGAGATCGCG
This sequence comes from Paraburkholderia sp. GAS42, assembly GCF_050436565.1. Taxonomy (NCBI): domain Bacteria; kingdom Pseudomonadati; phylum Pseudomonadota; class Betaproteobacteria; order Burkholderiales; family Burkholderiaceae; genus Paraburkholderia; species Paraburkholderia sp. GAS42. The sequence continues at coordinate 173,175 of NZ_JBNDML010000003.1, forward strand.
TTGATGTTGCGACCGATACCCACGGCAACGATCATGTCATTCGTGAGAATGCGATCCAGATGACTGGCGACCAGGCCGGCAAGCAGTTCGCGCTGCTTGTCCTGGTCCTTGTGATTGATGGACACGATCGCCTTTTCGATCCCGAACCGGTCGATCAACTCGCGTTCGAGGTCCCGCGTGTCACGTGGATGGTGCCTTACGCGAATTTCAACGATGCCTTCTTCCTGCGCACGCTTCAGAAGACGGCCTATCTTGGCTCGAGAAAGCGAGAACTGCTTCGACAGATCTTCCTGCGTCAGTCCGTCGACATAGTAAAGCGTCGCCAGACGAGTCAGTTCGTCGGTGGTCATATGATTTGTCTCATTCCCATTCGGCTGGATATAACGTGGCCTGCCGCTGAGCCGGTGGGCTATGGACTGATGACCTGGTCAGCCAGTTCATGCAGTCTTGTTGTTGCGGGGTAACAGGTGGCCATCCTCATATTCCTTGATGCGGTTCACCTTCGGGACGGAGCGACCGCCATCGAAGCTCGCACCAAGCCATGTGTCGACAATTGCCTTCGCGAGTTCAGGGCCGACAACGCGAGCGCCAATTGTAATGATTTGCGCGTCATTGCTCCTGCTCGCGCGCTCTGCAGAGTAAGTGTCGTGGCATTGCGCAGCGCGAATGCCGTGCACCTTGTTAGCGGCGATTGCCATGCCAATCCCTGTGCCGCACATCAGAACAGCACGATCAAACTCCCCTTGCGCAACCTTTTCGGCCACTGCGAACGCAATGTTCGGGTATTGAACCGGTTCCGCCCCGTGTGTTCCGAAATCGGTGACGTCCAGTCCCTTGCCGGTCAAATGTTGCTTGATCAGTTCCTTCAGGTCAAATGCGGCTTCATCGCATCCGATTGCCAGCTTCATATTTAACTCCAGTTATCCGGGATTGCTCAATGCACGATTGAACAAATGTCCATCGTTGATCAAATTCTCATTCGTGCGCGTGTGAATGTCAAGGCCGCAGGTATGCGTTTTTTCTACGGCCGATCCGGACGCGAACGGCTGTCATCGCCGCGCTGCAGCAGATCTGGTAATGGAGCTTTATTAGGGGTAAACCACGTGTTCGCAGCAATTGACAGGTGTGGAACGCGAATCTACGATGTGATCCAACTGCTCAAATGTTCAACAACGAGCAAATGTTAGGAGACAAAGTGGACGACCTTCTTGTGGAAGCCAGTGGTGTACAGAAGGCATTCAATGGCGTGCGGGCGCTCGAGGATGGCCGTCTGAGCCTGCGGCGCGGGAGTGTTCACGCGCTGTGCGGCGGAAATGGCGCCGGCAAATCGACCTTCCTCGGCATCGTCATGGGCATTACCCAGCGCGATGCTGGAGAAATCCTCTTCAAGGGGCGAAGCGTCAATTTCCAGACGCCGGCCGAAGCGCTCGACAATCGCATCGCGATCATTACCCAGGAGCTTTCGCCGATTCCCGGCATGACCGTCGCCGAGAACCTGTATCTCGGTCGCGAGCCCCGCAGGGCGGGTGTGCTGGTCAGATTTGCGGCGCTTGCGAGGCAGGCGCAGGAACTGCTGGACCGGCTTGCTTTTCCGGTCGACGCGCGGGCACGAATGTCATCGCTGAGCCTCGCGCAGATCCAGCTGGTCGAGATCGCGAAGGCATTCAGTCGCGACTGCGACGTGATGATCATGGACGAGCCGACTTCAGCGATCGGCGAGCGCGAGACCGAGGTGCTGTTCAACGCGATCCGCAACCTGACGGCGCAGGGGACCGGAATCATCTACGTGAGCCACCGGCTCTCGGAAATATTCCAGATTGCCGACGACTACACGGTCTTTCGCGACGGACGGTACGTCGACAGCGGGCGTATCGCCGACATCGACCGCGCCTGCCTGGTGAGCACGATCGTTGGCCGCAAGCTTCAATCGGCCGGGAAGGTTCGCAGGCCTGTCGGTGAGCCCGTACTGGAGTCGACAGGCCTTTCGCGGGCGTCGGAATTCCGCAATATCTCGCTCACCGTTCACCAGGGAGAAATTCTTGGCATATACGGACTGATGGGCGCGGGCCGCAGTGAATACCTCAACTGCATGTATGGGCTGACCCGTCCCGATAGCGGTGAAGTCAGGCTCAAGGGCCGCGCATTGCCGGCTGGACATCCCCGCAAGGCCATCCAGGCAGGGCTGTCGCTCGTAACGGAGGACCGCAAGGAGACGGGCCTCGTGCTGTCCGCGTCCGTGCGGGACAACATCTCGTTCTCCGCGTACAAACGCCTGTCGCGCCTGTCTCTGATCAACCGTCGAAAGGTGAAGACCCTCGTCGATACGATGGTCGATCGCATGCGGATCAAGACGAGCTCAGTGTCGCTTCCGGTCTCGTCGATGAGCGGGGGAAACCAGCAGAAGGTTGTACTCGCGCGTTGTCTTTCCACCGAGCCCACGTGCCTGCTGTGCGACGAACCGACCCGGGGCATTGATGAAGGTGCCAAGCGCGAGGTCTACAAGCTGCTCGACGACTTCGTATCGAAAGGGGGCGCCGCCATGGTGGTGTCTTCCGAGGCACAGGAAATTCTGGATGTCAGCGACCGCATCGCCATTTTCAAGTCGGGGCAGTTGGTCACCGTGATCGACGGCCATACCACCACTCAGGAAGATCTTCTGCACCTCGCATCATGAATACTCATACCACTTCCCTGAAAGCCCCGGCGAGCCAAAGCCGTTCCACCCATATGCGCGATATCTACCGGCGCTACGGCATCGTCGCAGTGCTCATCGTCCTGTGCATCGTGCTGTCTTTTGCGAACCAGTACTTTCTGACGCTTGGCAACATCGCGGACATCCTGCGGCAGACCTCGATCAACGGCATCCTGGCCGTGGGGATGACTTATGTCGTTCTCACGGCGGGCATTGACCTGTCGGTCGGGTCCACGCTCGCTCTCGCCGGCATCATCAGCGCCAGTCTCGTGACAGGTCCGCATCCGCACGGCGCGGCATTCGGACTGATGGCAGGGCTTGCCACAGGCGCTGCGGTTGGCGCAATCAACGGCTTGCTCGTTGCCCGTCTCTCGATTCCTCCGTTTGTTGCAACGCTCGGCATGCTGAGCGCGGCGCGGGGACTGACCTATATCTATAACGATGGCATGCCGGTGACCGACCTGCCGGACGCATACCTGACCATCGGCACGGGTGCGATTGCCGGGATACCGGTGCCGATCATCGTTTTCGCACTCGTCGTCGTGCTGTTCTGGTTTGTCCTGCGCTATACGACTTACGGCCGCTACGTTTATGCAGTGGGCGGCAACGCAAGGAGCGCCAAAACGAGCGGTATCTCGACCGGAAAGATCCTCTTTTCCGTCTACGTGATCGGCGGGCTGCTGGCCGGTCTCGCCGGAATTATCCTCGCCGCGCGCACGACATCGGCTTTGCCGCAGGCCGGCATGTCATATGAACTCGATGCGATTGCGGCCGTCGTGATTGGTGGAACGAGCCTTTCGGGCGGCACGGGGTCGCTCGGCGGAACCGTTGTTGGCGCGCTGCTGATCGGTGTCATCAATAACGGACTGAATCTGCTGGGCGTGTCGTCGTATTACCAGCAAGTTGTGAAGGGCGTCATCATCGTCGGTGCCGTCCTGCTCGATGCTTCGCGCAAGAAGCAATAACCTCAACCCCAAAAGAAACAATCTGCAAATATTCAGGAGACTTCGATGATTTCGTGGAAAAAAACCGTGCTGGCCTGCGCAGTGTTGGGCCTCACCTGTACCGTGGCGCAGGCCAAGCCCATCCGTATTGGCGCGGCGGTGTATGGCCTCAAGGGCGAGTTCATGCAGATGTGGACCAACGCGCTTAAGGCACAGCCCGCGGTCAAGGACGGCACGGTGCAGCTCACGGTATTCGACGGCAACTACGACGCGCTCACCCAGAGCAACCAGTTCGACACGATGATCACGCAGAAATACGACGCGATCATTTTCGTGCCGATCGACAAGGCGGCGGGCGCCGCCGCCGTGGCGAAAGCCGCCGCGGCACACATTCCGGTTATCGGATCGAATACCCTGGTGTCCGGCGACAAGCTCACGTCCTATGTTGGTAGCAACGACGTGATCGCGGGACAGATGGAAGCGGAGGCGATCGTCAAGGCAATCGGCGGCAAGGGAAATGTGGTGATCCTCGAGGGTCCGATCGGTCAGTCCGCGCAGATCGATCGTTCGAAGGGCATCCAGGACGTGCTGTCGAAGACGCCGACCGTCAAGGTGCTCGAGCATAAGACGGCGAACTGGTCGCGTGCCGAGTCGCTGGCGCTGGTCGAGAACTGGCTGACCGCGCATCCGGGGCAGATCACCGGCATCATTGCGGAGAACGATGACATGGCGCTCGGCGCTATCCAGGCCCTGAAATCGAAGGGCCTCGATCCGAAGAAGGTCCCGGTCGCCGGTATTGACGGAATTGTCGACGGTATCGCGGCAGTCAAGCGCGGCGAAATGACAACCTTCTTCCAGGACTCGCAGGCGCAGGCGCAAGGCGCACTGGACGTCGCGCTGCGTACAGTCGTCGGTTCGTCTTACAAGCCGCGCTCGGACGTCTGGGCGGGATACGGCGCGAAGATGCCCTGGGACGACGGTACTGCGAAGTCCTACGCGGTGCCCTGGACGCAGGTCACGCCGGCAAATGCCCAGGAGATTCTCAACAAGATTCCCAAGAGTAATTAATCAAGGAGTGGAGCGATGTCGGTTAATTCAACGACCCCTTTCGATATCACGGACCGCATCGCGGTCGTGACCGGTGCGGCAAGCGGTATCGGGCTTGCCGTTGCCGGGTGCCTTGCCGCCGCGGGTGCGCGCGTCGCACTGCTCGATATCAACCCGGCCGTCGAGGCCGTCGCCCGGACGCTGCCCGGTGGCCCCGACCGGCACGTGGGTATCGCAGCGGATATCACCGCCGCTGGGGCATCGGACAACCTGGTGCGGCGCGTGACCGAAGCGTTAGGCCCTGTCGACATCCTGGTCAACAATGCCGGCGTCGCTCTGCTTGAGAACGCGGAAACACTGTCCGAAGAAGCCTGGGACCGCACGATGACGATCAACCTCAAAGCGCCGTTCCTCCTTGCGCAGGCCGTCGGCAAGCAGATGCTGGGCCGTGGCGCTGCTGGCCGGATCGTGAATCTGGCTTCCCAGGCGAGTGTTGTCGCACTGGAGCGTCATGTGGCGTACTGCGCGAGTAAGGCGGCAATCGTCGGTATGACAAAGGTGCTCGCGCTCGAATGGGCGAAGCACGGCATTACGGTCAACGCCGTTTCGCCCACGGTCGTCGACACCGAACTGGGCAGGAAGGCCTGGGCGGGTGCGGTGGGCGAAGCGATGAAGGCCAAAATTCCTGCAGGGCGATTCGCACGCCCCGACGAAATCGCCGCGTTGATCCTGTATCTGGTCAGCGACGCGGCGGCCATGGTCAACGGCGAGAACATCGTGATTGATGGCGGCTACACCGCCCAGTAACACTACTCAAGATGTAAAGGAACGGTATGAATCGCGTCATTAACAACCCTGATCTCGTTGTCGAGGACATGCTCCGCGGCATCCTCGCGGCACACCCGGAGCTGCGCGCCGCACCGGAGAATCCTCGCGTTGTATCGCATGCGCACGCTCGCCAGAAGAACCGCGTGGGTATTGTGACCGGAGGGGGATCAGGACACGAACCGGCTTTCATCGGCTATGTCGGGCGCAACCTGGTGGACGCCGTGGCCGTCGGCGAAATCTTCTCGTCGCCGACTGCGAAATCATTCTTTGACGCTTTCAAGGCGGCCGATAGTGGCGCAGGCGTAGCGTGTCTTTACGGCAATTACGCCGGCGACAATATGAATGTGAAGATGGCGATGAAGCTGGCCGAGCGCGAAGGCATTCGCGTGCGCACCGTTGTCGCAAACGACGATGCCGCATCGGCGCCGAAAGACGAGATCGAAAAGCGGCGCGGCGTTGCCGGTGAAATCGTGATGTGGAAGGTTGGCGGCGCGCGGGCGGCCCAGGGTGGCACGCTCGATGAAGTGATCGCCGCGGCCCGCAAGGCCGTGGACTCGACCCGCTCGATCGGTATCGGCCTGTCCGCCTGTACGATCCCGGCGGTCGGCAAGGCCAACTTCGTCATCAAGGATGGCGAAATGGAAGTCGGCATCGGTCATCATGGAGAGCCTGGTATCCTGGTCCAGCCTACTGTTCCCGCGCGAGACATGGCGAGACTGATGCTCGACAGGCTGCTGCCGGATCTGCCGTTCGCCACAGGCGACAAGGTATCGGTCCTGTTGTCCGGTCTTGGCGCGACGCCGGTGATGGAGCAATACATTCTGTATGGCGAGGTCGCCGACTATCTGCGCGAAGTGGGAATCGACATCCAGTTCTCGTTCGTCGGCAATCTGTTCACCTCCCTGGAGATGATGGGAGTAACGCTGACCTTGACGAAGCTCGACGATGAACTGAGCGCCTGCCTCGCGCATCCATGTCAAAGCATCGGACTCAATGTGGGAGACGCACGATGACTGAAACCGTTAAATTGGCCGACGCTGGCGGAGTCGTCGTCGATCTCGTTCGCATCATCAATGCGAATCGCCAGTATCTGAGCGAAGTCGACGGCGCCATCGGCGATGGCGATCATGGCATCAACATGAGCAAGGGCTTCACCCAGTGTGGTGAACATCTTGCCGCACGCGGAGCGGTACCGTCGCTCCCGGTGGCCCTGGGTGATCTGTCTTCGGCGCTCATGGAAGGGATTGGTGGTTCGATGGGGCCGCTCTACGGGACTTTCTTTCTCGGCATGAGTGACACGCTTGCGGACCACGCCGAGCTCGACAAGTCCCTTTTCTATCGGGCGCTCGTTGCCGGTATCGCCTCCGTAGAGGAGATCGGCGATGCGAAGGTCGGCGACAAGACACTGATCGACACGCTGGTTCCTGCGCGTACGGCGTATGAGGCGGCGCTGGAAGAGGGTAAGAGCTTCCGGGAATGTATCGGTGCGATGGTGATTGCCGCTGAAGCCGGGATGAATTCGACCCGCGACCTGCGCGCCCGTATCGGACGGGCAGCCCGGCTGGGCGACCGTTCGATTGGTGTGCTGGACGCCGGTGCGTGTTCCTGCTTCCTGATCCTGCGCAGCATGGGCGAATCGATCACGCATCTGCTGGACAGCACGGCAGTGCCCGCTGCCTGACGTCGTAACCGTACCCGAAGACCAGATGCCGGAGCCTCGTCGAGAAAAACGCGCGAGGCTCTAATATATTAATTTAGGTATACGAAATAGTGGTGATTCATGCCTCATGCTAATCCGACCCGGACCGAACTTGCTAACGCAGTGCGGTTTCTGGCTATCGACGCCGTCCAGGCCGCGAATTCCGGACATCCCGGTATGCCGATGGGAATGGCGGATATTGCCGAAGTACTGTGGCGCAAGTATTTGAAGCATGATCCGGCGGCGCCGGATTGGGTTAACCGGGATCGCTTTGTGCTGTCAAACGGTCACGGTTCGATGCTGCTCTATGCGGTGCTGCATCTGAGCGGTTACGACCTGTCGATCGATGATCTGAAGCGATTCCGGAAATGGCAGTCGGTCACACCCGGGCACCCCGAACGGGGCTTGACGCCTGGTGTCGAGACGACCACCGGCCCGTTAGGGCAGGGTCTTGCCAATGCCGTCGGCATGGCGATGGCTGAACGGTTGCTGGCGACCGAATTCAACGAGCCGGGATTCGATATCGTCGATCACCACACCTATGTGTTTCTCGGCGACGGCTGCCTCATGGAGGGCGTCTCGCATGAAGCGTGCTCGCTCGCCGGCACATGGCATCTCGGCAAACTCATCGCGCTTTATGACGACAATGGCATTTCGATAGATGGCCATGTCGATGGCTGGTTCACCGACCAGACCGCGATGCGGTTCCGCGCATATGGCTGGCATGTCGTCGAAGGTGTGGACGGACATGATCCGCTGTCGATCGAGCAGGCGATCGAGGCAGCGCATGCGGAGCGTGACCGGTCGACCTTGATCTGCTGCAGGACGGTGATCGGACATGGCTCGCCCAATCGGGCCGGCACTCACGACGTGCATGGCGCCCCGCTCGGCGCCGACGAAATCGCGGCCACGCGAGCGCATCTTGGCTGGAATCACGCGTCATTCGAGATTCCCGAACCCGTTCGCAGCGCATGGGATGCGCGAGCAGCGGGCCGTGAACGCAACCTGGCCTGGCGCACGCTGTTCGAAGCTTATCGCACCCGCTTTCCGGAAAAGGCCGATTACTTCGAATCCCGTATGCACGGCAGTCGCCGCGAGCGATCCGCCGAAGTGATCGAACGCCTGCTGGAGGGCGGTGACTGGTTCGAGCAGAAGATGGCGACCCGCAAGGCGTCGCAGAAATGCCTTGACCTGCTGGTGGGTCGACTGCCTGAACTTCTGGGCGGCTCGGCAGACCTGGCGCCGTCGAATCTCACCATGGTGCCGGCTTCCCGTGCGGTCGTACCCAACAGCACGAATGGACCTGGAAACTACATCCACTACGGCGTTCGCGAATTCGGCATGGTCGCGATCATGAACGGTGCTGCCCTCCATGGCGGTTTTCTTCCGTATGGCGGAACCTTCCTGGTGTTTTCCGACTACGCGAAGAATGCGCTTCGTATGGCGGCGCTGATGCACCTGCAATGTGTCTATGTTTTCACCCACGATTCGATTGGTCTCGGCGAGGATGGGCCCACCCATCAGCCGGTCGAGCATGCGGCGATGCTGCGCCAGATTCCGGGGATGAACGTATGGCGACCGGCGGACACGGTCGAAACGGCATTTGCATGGGCGGCAGCACTGGAGACCACTGACGCGCCGACCGCGCTGCTGCTTTCGCGCCAGAATCTGCCGCCGCTTTCCCGCACCGCGCAGGCGAGGGCGCAAATCCGGCAAGGCGGTTATGTGCTGTCGGAGGCTGTCGGCGGCAAGCCGGACATCGTTCTGATCGCGACGGGTTCCGAAGTGGAGCTGGCGCTGAAGGCGCAGACTGCGCTCGCCGATCAGGGCATTGCCGCACGGGTCGTTTCGATGCCGTCGACCACGACCTTCGATAACCAACCGCTTGCGTACCAGCTTTCCGTTCTGCCGCCAAAGATCCGGCGCGTGGCAGTTGAAGCGGCAGCTGGCGATTTCTGGCGGAAGTACGTCGGCTTGAGCGGCGCCGTGGTTGGGTTGTCGCACTTTGGCGAGTCGGCTCCAGCCGAGACGTTGTACGAAGCGTTCGGTATTACGGTGGACGCGATCGTGGACGCGGTGAGCCGCACGCTCGAGCTGGAACAGGGGATCGTTGATTAGCCGCAGCGCGCGCGATAGCGCCAGAACGGCCGACGCCAGAACGATGTCGTGATCGTTCACGAGATCAATTTAACGACGTTCGCCGCACGGCGACATTACTTCCTGGAAACGACATGGCGCTGATTTCATTGCGGCAGTTGCTGGACCACGCAGCGGAGCACGCGTATGGCGTGCCGGCATTCAACGTCAATAACCTCGAGCAGGTTCAGGCGATCATGCAGGCGGCCGCTGACTGCGATAGTCCGGTCATCATGCAGGCTTCCGCCGGCGCGCGGAAATACGCAGGCGAAGCGTTTCTGCGGCACCTCGTCGTTGCGGCGATCGAGACTTACCCCGACATCCCGGTCGTGATGCATCAGGACCATGGGGCGTCGCCGGCTGTTTGCCTGGCCGCGATCCGCAGCGGATTCAGCAGCGTGATGATGGACGGTTCACTCATGCCGGATATGAAAACCGTTGCGACCTACGACTACAACGTTGAGGTGACGCGGGCCGTGGTGGAGATGGCGCATGCCGTCGGGGTGTCAGTCGAGGGTGAGCTCGGATGTCTCGGTTCGCTCGAATCGGGCATGGCGGGGGAGGAGGACGGCTCCGGTGCCGAAGGCATGCTGACCCACGACATGCTGCTGACCGACCCCGAGCAGGCCGCCGGTTTCGTGCAGCGTACCGGGGTCGACGCGTTGGCCATTGCGATTGGTACGTCGCACGGCGCCTATAAATTCTCCCGCAAACCGTCGGGCGATATTCTCGCGATCGACAGGATCAGGGAGATTCATCGCCGCCTGCCCAATACCCATCTGGTCATGCACGGATCGAGTTCGGTGCCGCAGGAATGGCTTGAGATCATCCGCGAGTTCGGCGGCGAAATCCGGGAAACGTACGGTGTTCCGGTGGAAGAGATTTGCGAGGGCATTCGTCATGGCGTACGCAAGGTCAACATCGATACGGATATCCGCCTCGTAATGACCGGAGCAATACGGCGCTCACTCGCGCAGCGTCCTTCTGAGTTCGACGTTCGGCGATTCCTCACGGACGCACTTGGCGCGGCCCGTGACCTGTGCCGTTCCCGCTTCGAGGCATTCGGCAGTGCCGGACAGGCACACAAGATCAAGCCCGTTGCGATGTCTGCGATGGCAGGGCGCTATGACCACGTGCATCACGGGTAATGGATTGCGCTGGCACGAACGTGCGATGCGTTCAGCGGACTCAGGAATCTCGTTGGGATCAGATCAATGAAAGCACAGTTATTGGTGATTTTTGGCGGCACGGGAGACCTTGCCATGCGCAAGCTTCTTCCCGCGCTGTATCAGAACCACCGGGAGGGAACGCTCCCGGACGGCATGCGCATCGTTGGCGTCGGCCGGGAGGGGTTGGAACGAGGCGGCTACCTCGAAAAGGTACAGGATGCCTTGCGTCAATTCCTGCCCGTCACCGACTTCGATGACGCACATTGGACCACTTTCTCGTCGCGCCTTGAATTCGTTCAGATGGATGCGCTGGTGTCAGCGGACTACGCACGGCTCGCTGCAACATTGCGATGGCAGGACAGCCGGGCGCAGATCTTCTACCTTGCCACGCCTTCGGAACTGTTCGTTCCGATATGCGCCGGGTTGAACCGGGCAGAGCTGGTTTCTGCCACATCGAAGGTCGTTCTCGAAAAACCGCTAGGCCATGATTTGCCCTCCGCTCAACAGATCAACCGGGAGGTCGGTGCGATATTTCGCGAGCACCAGATCTACCGGATCGATCACTACCTCGGCAAGGAGACCGTACAGAACCTGTTTGCGCTGCGGTTTGGCAATGGCATGTTCGAACGTCTCTGGAACCGCGACGGGATTCGCGATGTCCAGATCACGATTGCCGAGCAGGTGGGCGTCGAGGGGCGCGGCGCGTTTTACGAGCGCACCGGCGCAATGCGGGACATGGTCCAGAATCATCTGCTGCAGCTACTGTGCATACTCGCAATGGAGCCGCCGCTGAGCCTCGAAGCGGACGCGGTGCGCGACGAGAAGCTCAAGGTTCTTCGCTCGCTCAAGCCGCTCAGCGCGGCCGACGTGGCACGGCAGACCGTGCGTGGTCAGTACACAGCCGGCGAGATGCATGGTGCTCCGGTTGCCGGCTATCTGGACGAGCCGGACATTGGTGCCGATAGCCGGACGGAGACATTCGTCGCGCTGAAAGTGGAGCTGAATAACTGGCGCTGGGCAGGCGTGCCCTTTTACCTGCACACCGGCAAGCGCCTGCAGAGTCGCGTCGCCGAGATCGTCGTCAATTTCAGGGATGTGCCGCATTCGGTGTTCGGCTCGTCCACGACGGCCAGTCACGGTAACCGTCTCGTGATCCGGCTGCAGCCGGACGAAAGCCTGAAACTCTATCTGATGACCAAGGCGCCGGGTGATGAGATGACGGTCAGGCCAGTGAGTCTGAATCTCGAATTTTCTTCGGCATTCTCGACGAGACGAAGGGATGCCTACGAGCGGCTCCTGCTCGATGTGATCCGGGGCAGACTCACACTTTTCATGCGAGGCGACGAACTCGACGCAGCATGGCAATGGGTCGACCCGGTGATCGACGCCTGGCGCGAGCAGGATCCTCCCGCGCCCTATGCCGCAGGAGGCGCTGGCCCCGATGCAGCCCTCGCGCTAGTCGGGCAAGGTAGCGTCGCGCCATGCGACGCGTGAGATTTCATCGCTGTTGTATGCATGTCGACGGAGCCTCCTCAACCCCGTTGATTCCACCGATCACGAGTAGTTCCTGCCAGGCGGACCGAACATGACCCACATAGCTAGCACTGAGCACATCACGCTGTCCTCGTTTTTCGCGAACGCAGCACGTGATGAGCGAGCCCCGGCGGCGCTCGTCACGCTCATCGAAGCCGTTGCCGATGCGTGCTCGTCCATCGCAACCGCTGTCGAGCGAGGCGTTTTCGACGGCGCATCTGGAAATGCCCATTCCGAGAACGTGCATGGAGAGGCACAAAAGAAGCTCGACGTCGTGTCGAACGACATCATGATCGACGCGGTCGGGTCGGCTAGCTGTCTTCGCGGACTGGCGTCGGAAGAGCTCGAGTCGGTTCAGGTGACCGGGCATGGGCAATCGGCGGATACCTCCGGTTATCTGCTCCTTTTTGATCCGCTCGACGGCTCCTCCAATCTTGAGATCAACGGCATTGTCGGAAGTATCTTTTCCGTGCTTGCTGCTCCGGCGTCGGGCGCCGTAATCGACGAGCGCCATTTTCTGCAACCGGGCGTGAAGCAGGTCTGCGCGGGGTATGCGATCTATGGTGCGACGACGATGTTCGTGCTGACCACGGGGCACGGCGTCGACGGGTTCACGTTCGACAGGCAATCGGCATCATTCGTTCTGACCCATCCACAGATCCAGATCCCGGAAAATACCCGCGAGTTTGCGATCAACATGTCCAACGAGCGCTACTGGGAAGCGCCTGTGCGCCGCTATGTCCGTGAGTGTGTCGCGGGCGCGTCGGGGCCTCGACAGACGAATTTCAACATGCGATGGATTGCATCCATGGTCGCGGAGGTGCATCGAATCCTGATGCGTGGGGGCGTTTTCCTCTATCCGCGGGACAACAAGAATCCCCAGCTTGCCGGACGGCTGCGGCTGACCTATGAGGCCAATCCGATGTCGTTCATCGTCGAACAGGCCGGCGGGTTGAGCACGACGGGCGAGACCCCGATCATGGAAGTCCAGCCGGACGATGTCCATCAGCGCGTTCCCGTCATCCTCGGGTCAAGGCTTGAAGTGGAGCGCCTGCTTCGATACCACGACGAGGTCGCGGCCGTTTGATCGCCATGAAAATACCCTTGCAACCCGTTCGGCCAGTGGGGCGTCGAGCTCGGCATTGATTGCCAGGGCGCGTGCCAGACTGTGCGGATAGAACCGCTCCGTGGCGGTGTCGCTCCTGCCGGTTTCCTGGCTGACAGATGCGGCGACTGCTCGCAAGCGGTCGCCGTCTGCTTCTTCCTTCAAACTTCTAACGCTGCGCGAGGTGGATTCCCGCGAGCATGCAACGCACGGATCCTCCGGCCATTTCGATCGTGGGCACGCGCAACGGCAGCAGTTGCGCCGAGCGCTCGATGAGCGCTTTTTGTTGCGCTGTCAGCGAGGACACAGCCCGTTCGGACAGCGCAAGGACACGGCCGTCCTTTCCCGACAGCTCCAGTGCATTGCCCGCAAAATTGCCGATCTGCGAACCGTCCAGCGTGATGACAGCGCGGCCGCTTTCCAGCAGGCGTTTTCGTACCTCGTCGCGTCGACGCTCGTTCTGGATCAGATCGAGACCGATAAGTGCAAATTCGGTCGCGACGCTCATCATCACGTTGGTGTGATACACCGCACGACCGGCCGGATCGGCCGTGTCGAAGCACATCGGCTCGAAATTGAAATGCGTGCAGAACCGTTCGAGCGCCACTGGGTCCGCGCGGCGCGAGCGCGCCGCATACGCGATGCGCGCGATGTGATCCAGCACCATGGCGCCTGTGCCTTCCAGAAACACATCGTCGTGTTCCAGGCCCGAATAGTCGATGACGTCCTGCACGCGGTACCCGGTCTTCAACATTTCGATCACGTCGGTCCTGCGTTCGCGTCGCCGGTTGATCGAATGCATCGGATAGACCGCGACGTGTCCGCCTGGATGTGTTGAGAACCAGTTGTTCGGGAACACCGAATCAGGCGTCTGGTTCTCGCCGTAATCGTCGAATACGTGAACGCGTACGCCTGCCGCCTCCAGCGCTGCCGCAGCGGCGCTAACTTCGTCGCGCGCGGCCGCCGCAAGCGATGCACCTTCGGCGTGGCTGCGGATCTCGCCGGAACGCTGGAATGCGTTGTCGGTGGCTGTTTCCGGGTTGGGGTGGAAGCAATGCGGCCGGATCATGACTACGGCGGCCGGCGCCTGAATCGACAGGAGGCTCATGAAATTTCTGATGGATGGCAGGAGTACGGGGCTGGAACGGGCGTGGGGCTGTTGTGCCTATCGGGAGAACGCTAACGCGTCGGCACGTGCTGGCGCGGTAGCGGCCGTAGCCAGTTCGCCGAAGAGATCCTTCGGATCGGCGGCCGGCGGAATCAGTGCAACGTCGATGCCGACGTCGTGCTCCTGCGCGAGCGCGTGCAGATAGCGAAGCGCGGAATAGTCCTCGAGCGCAAAACCGACCGAGTCGAATACGGTGACCTGAGCGGCGCTCTCCCTGCCGGCCGTTTCGCCGCGCAGCACTCGCCACAGTTCGATGACGGGCGAGTCGGCGGGCAACTGCTGGATGTCGCCCTCGATGCGGGTTTGCGGCTCGTACTCGACGATCACGCGGCTCATCCGCAGCACGTCCGAGTGCAGTTCGGTCTTGCCGGGGCAGTCGCCGCCCACGGCGTTCAGGTGCATGCCGGGCTCGATCATGTCGGGCGTGACGATCGTCGCGCAGGTCTTGTCGGCCGTGACCGTCGTGACGATATCGGCGCCTCGCACCGCCTCAGCGGTCGACGATGCGCGAACGATCCGCAGCGCCGGCCATGCGGACAGGTTGCGGATCAGCTTGTCGGTTGCGCGCGCATCGACATCGAACACGCGAATCTCATCGATGCCGAGCAGCGTGTGAAACGCGATTGCCTGGAATTCGCTTTGTGCGCCGTTGCCGATCAGCGCCATGCGTCGCGAATCGGGGCGAGCAAGGGTGCTTGCGACGAGCGCCGAGGTTGCAGCGGTGCGCAGGGCGGTGGTCAACGTGAGTTCGGAGAGGAACAGCGGATAGCCGGTATCGACCGATGCGAGCGCGCCGAACGCCATCACCGTGTGAATGCCGCGCTCCGCGTTGATGGGATGCCCGTTGACGTATTTGAAGGCGAACAGCTTCGAGTCGGCAACAGGCATCAATTCGATCACGCCCACCTGGGAATGACAGGCGACACGCGGGGACTTGTCGAAATCGCTCCATCGAAGATAGTCCGCGCGAATGGTGTCGGCGAGTTCGCTCAGGAATCGCGGCACACCGATATCGGCGACGAGTCGGCAGGTGGCGGGTACGTCGAGAAAGCGGGTCATGGTCATGCCTCCGTTGTTGATGTGGGCTCCAGCTCGGGAGCGATAACGGAATTATTCCGTCGGACCTCGCCAACAAAAAGATGACAAACCTCGCAAATTTTCCGGTGCAAGTGTCAAAATGCTAAGGCTAAATGGCGTTTTGTACATAACGGGCGCGGACGTTGCGCTGAGCGACGCGGAAAAACGCAAAACGCCGTGACCGGCAACACAAAATGGCAACAGGAAATGATCAATCTCGATGACATCGACAGGCAGCTCATCGCGCTGTTGCGCGACAACGCGCGCATGTCGGTCGTGACGCTCGCGAAGCACTTGCGCGTTGCGCGTGCGACGGTGCAGAACCGGCTGACGCGCCTTGAGGAAAGCGGGGTGATCGTGGGCTACACGGTGCGGCTGAAACCGGCGGCGGAGGCGCACCGGATTCGCGCGCTGATGTCGATCGCCGTCGAAGGCAACCGCGCGGCCGACGTGCTGAAGGTGCTACGCGGGCATCCGAATGTCGCGACGATCCACAGCACCAACGGGCGCTGGGATCTCGTCGCGGAACTGCGGGCGGATTCGCTGGAGAACTTCGATCGCGTGCTGGGTGCGATCCGGTTGATTGACGGCATCGCGAGTACCGAGACGAGCATCTTTCTTTCGACGCACAAGATGTGAGCCGGCAGTCTTCGCTTCGGCGACTTGACCGATGCGCGTTCGCACGCGCATCGACGCCTTCACGGTCCGCGTGTTCGATACGACGGGTCGAGTCCTGTCTGATCAGGTGGTGACCGATTCGCTGGCCGGGATCGTGCTGATCGTCGGTAGTTCGATCGCGATTGCGATCCGGCGCAAGGAACCTGAAGCGCTCAACGTCTGACCGGCCACACGACGCACGGGTAGCGCGTCACAAGCCATTCACGGCTCCGCACAGACAAAACTGCTCGCGCGGTTCACATTTCCCTTGCCGCTATAACGCGGAAACATCGGATACCGGCATAGCGGACGCGAGCGGCCATTGGTCGCTGCGGCGATATCGATGGCGGTCAGCGTCTCCGGAGAAATATCGTGCGTGACCCAGTTGTCGAGCGCGCCGAGCAGATCCGTCGACGGAATGAATACGCCGCTGCCGTGCTGGAATCCCGGCACCATGTAGAGCCGCATGAATGAAGCGACCCTGTCGATACCAAAGCGGTCCACGAGCGCTTCGTAATACGCAATCGTCTGGTTCGGGCTGATGACTTCGTCGGCGAGCCCGTGCAACGTGATCAGCTTGCCGCCGCGCGCGATGTAGCGGGAGAGGTCGGTGCTCATCGCGCCGATGGTCTGTGAAAGCGCGACCACCTGGCGCTGATAATTGCCGGGATGCTGCACGTCGAACTTCAGAGAATCGAACGCCGGGTCACGCGTGATGAAGTACCTCACGTAGCCGTCGCCCTGTGAGAACAGATAGCCGTTGGCGATGATCGCCGGAGACGGTCCATGCCTGTCATCGTGCGCAAGCCCGAGCGTGCCGGTGAACTGCGTGCCCTGAAACACGTTGTAGCCGCGATAGCGGTTCACATTCCACGCGAGCGAATACGGCAGCGAGAGCCCGTCGCGCAGCACCGACAGCGTCGCCAGTTGCGCAGCGGAAAGACAGTCGTCGTTCGCGATGTACGCTTCGCTCGCGGGGCAACGCAGCGATTCGATGATCTCGGCCTCGTGCCGGCGACATGCGGTAACGTCACTCACGATGCCGTCCGCTGCGCCATCGAGCCTGTCGCACACTTCAAGCGTGCGCTGGTAGACGCGCTGGAGTAACGGAGGCGGCACGAAGCCGCCCGGTGTCGCGTATTCAGTCTGGCCGACTTTCACCCCAAGCAGACGCACGCCGGAAAAATTCAGCGCGGGCGAGTTGGCGATGACGCCATCGTAGTCGTCCGGGAAGCGCTGCATGACGGTGTAGCCTTCACGTCCACCCGTCGAGCCGCCCGCAAAGTACATGCGCTCTGGTCGCCGTCCGTACGCGTGCTCGATCAGTGCGAGCGCGACGTCGTGGGTCTTCTTCAGATGCGCGTAGCCGAAATTGACGACGGCTTCGTCGACGAGGCCGAACACCGCCAGCGCCGAATTGCCGACGTGGCCGGAGTCGTCGCCGAAGGTGGCGTAGCCCTGCGCCAGCGGCGCGCGATTCGGCGAGAAAGGCATCACCCCCGTGCCGCTGACCACGACGCCGTTATAGCCACCGCCGCCCACCTGCAACGCGCGGCCGTTCCAGCGGCGCGGCAGATTCAGATCGAAGCGGATATCCGGCGTGCCGACCTTCAGCGCCTTGATGCTGCCCGTGATCCGGCAATACTCGCCGTCCTGGTTGTTACGGGCGGTCGCCGCGATCATCTCCGCGGTGTCGATCTGCGCGCCGCGCGTCGGCAATCCGATGACTTCGGCAGGCACCGTCAGGCCGGCGAGTTGCGTGCACTGCACAGCGAGGTTCGGCCCGGTCGGGGCTGCCGTTGCGTCGACAGTGGTCAGCAGAAGTGTGGAGCACACGAACACGAGGACGATCGCGCGCGCGGCGCGGGGTAGAGCGATCCGCGCGCTCATCCGCAGCCGGCACTGTTGACGGCTGCGCGCGACTGCTGTCCCTTCCAGTCGTTCCAGCCGCGCGCGATGACGAGCACGGCCGTGATCGCGACAAGATCGCCGGCGAGCGCGACCATCGTGCCCTCCAGGCCGTGAAGGCCACGCGGCGTCGCGGTGTCGACGATCATCGACACCAGCGTGCCCGTCACGAAACACACGAGCCCGGTGCGTCCGACCGTGACCACGGCCGGCAGCCGCCGCGCGAGGCGCGCGATGCTGCCGGTGTGCACGAAACGCGCGGCAAGCCATGCAATGACAAGAAAGTTGATCACACGATCCATCGAAAGATTCTGTTTGAGATGACCCGGCAAGGCCTGCGTCAGCACGAACAGCCTGATAACGGCGAACGCGAGCACGGCGGCCACCGCAATCCGCGTGAGCCAGCGCGCGGCGCGCGATGTATGGAAGCGGTCGCCCACCGGCTGCACGCGGCACAGGATACCGAGTACGAACATCAGTTGCCATGCAAACGGATTGAAAGCCCAATCGCCGACGTCGTCAATGCTGAAAAGCGAGGCTAGCGGCCGCGCTAAAGCCCAGATCGCGAGGCTCAGCGTCATTGCGGAAAGCGCCGAGCGTCGCGCGAGCGGCACGGCGAACGGCACGCACAGCGCGAAGATCACGTACATCGGCAGGACGCTCGATAGATACGGCTGACGCCTGAGCAGTGCGATATCGAGCGACTCACGCAGCGGTTCGCTGGAAAAGAGCGGCCAGCCAGTCAGATCGATCATCGGCCGGTTCAGATGCAGGAGCGCGAGCGCGGCGCCTGACACGAGCGTCAGCACGGCAGTCAGCAGATACGCGCGATAGATTTCCCAGCAGCGTCTGAGAAAGCGCTTCTGTGCGGCACCGGGTCCGCGGTGTTCGAGTACGGCCGTATAGGCAGCCGCCGATGCATAGCCGCCCAGAAACACAAACACTTCCGCCGAGTCGCATAGTGCGTACGTGTGCAGCATCAGATGCGACAGCACGCTGCCGGGAATATGGTCCAGCACGATGACGATCAGCACGATCCCGCGGAAGAAATCCACTTCGATCGAGCGTCCCTGATGCGAATTCATCGACGTTCCCGCGCGCGTTTTAGCTCTCTGTAGGAGAGACATAAAAGAGGATCGTTCCGCGTAAGCACGAGGCGTGTCAATGGAAATCGCGTGACGTTTGTGCGTTGGCAGCTAACTGAAATCAGCCTGTTGGCACGTGGTAATCCATCGTCGCGTAGCGAGGCGAATCGACTCCGTCTTGACTTCAGTGATCAGGCGCGTGGCAGGCGCGGCCGTCTGCTGCGAGAATGGAAGAAGGCGCACGGCGCCGACGGAAAGCAGGTCCCATCAAACCGCGAACAGGGTCCAGTCATGAAAGCAACGCGTCGCAGCTTTCTCATTCTCAGCGCCAGCGTGGCGTCATCGCTGGCGTTATCCCGTGTGGCTTCCGCCGACGAAGCGAAACTCAGCGAAGACGACCCCGCCGCGCAGAAGCTCGGCTACCGGCTGGATGCGTCGAAGGTCGACAAGTCGAAGTTTCCGGCCTGGGCTGCCGGGCAGACCTGCAGCAACTGCTCGCTGTATCAGGGCGGCGCCAGCGACCCGTACGGAGGCTGCGCGCTGTTCGGTGCGAAGCAGGTCGCGGCGCGCGGCTGGTGTACGTCCTGGACGAATGCGTAGGCGGGCCGCGGCGGCGCCGGAGCGGGCCGCGAGTGCGATAATGCCGGTTTGCCGCCTGGTATGTCGCAACCCGCTTTACGGAGAATATCTTGAGCCGCCTGGACAACCCTTTGCACGATCAGGAAGCCGGCCGCGCCGACTCGACGCAGGACACCACCCGCATCGACGACACCCGCATCGGCGCCGTCCGTCCCCTGATTTCCCCGGCGCTGCTGCAGGACGAGCTGCCGGTTCCGCCGGACGTCCAGACGCTCGTCGAGGAAAGCCGCTCGGCAATCGCGGATATCCTGCACGGTCGCGACGACCGTCTGGTGGCTGTCGTCGGCCCCTGTTCGATCCACGACCACCAGCAGGCGATGGATTACGCGCATCGTCTGAAAGCCGCCGCCGATGCGCTGAAGGACGATCTGCTGATCGTGATGCGCGTCTACTTCGAAAAGCCGCGCACGACGGTCGGCTGGAAGGGCTATATCAACGATCCGCAGCTCGACGGCAGCTTCCGCATCAACGAAGGGCTGCGCCGTGCGCGCGAACTGCTGCTGGACATCAGCAGCCTCGGCCTGCCGACCGCGACTGAGTTTCTCGATCTGCTGAGCCCGCAGTACATCGCGGATCTGATCGCGTGGGGCGCGATCGGCGCGCGCACGACGGAAAGCCAGAGCCATCGCCAGCTGGCGTCGGGTCTCAGCTGCCCGATCGGCTTCAAGAACGGCACCGATGGCGGCGTGCAGATCGCCGCGGACGCGATCGTCGCGGCGCGCGCGAGTCACGCCTTCATGGGCATGACCAAGATGGGCATGGCGGCGATCTTCGAAACCCGCGGCAACGACGATGCGCACGTGATCCTGCGCGGCGGCAAGAAAGGGCCGAACTACGACAGCGCGGGCGTCGAGGCGAGCTGTGCGGCACTGCGCGAACTGGGGCTGCGTGAGCAGGTGATGGTCGACTGCTCGCACGCGAATTCGGGCAAATCGCACCTGCGGCAGATGGACGTGGCGGCGGACCTGGCCGGGCAACTGTCGGCGGGCGATCGCCGCATCATCGGCGTGATGATCGAGAGCCACCTCGAGGAAGGGCGCCAGGACCTGAAGCCGGGTGTGCCGCTGCGCTACGGCGTGTCGATCACGGATGCGTGCCTTTCGTGGGCGCAGACCGCGCCAGTGCTCGACAGGCTGGCCGCAGCTGTCCGGGCGCGTCGCGCCGGCTGAATTCGGGGCTGGCCCTACCACGGATTGCTGACGCGGCAACGCCCGGTGATGTCGGGCTGATGCCGGAATAGTGCCCGAATAATGCCAGCCAGCGTGTCGCCGGCGCCGGCGGAATACGCCCGAAACCCCTCGCCAGGCGCCGCCGGAACGCTGACGAACGCCCGCCAGATCAGGCCCGCGCCCCGCCGAAGCCCGTCCACCGGGCTTCTGTCGATTGTTCGAATCCACCGACAAGTGACTTCGCGTTCTGCCCATTTATCCGTGGACGCGTCCCTCCTAAAATTGCTTCCATCGAAACATTGGATGCAGTGCCCCACCGAAACAGTCGGGCGAAGGAGTGGACATGAGAGACCTTATCGAACGCCAGCTATATCACCCGGCCGTGGTGTTGCCGATGGTGTCGCTCATGCAATTGATGGTGTCGCTCGATTTCAACCTGAGCCAGGTTGGTTTCGTCGTCGCGACAAAGGGCGCGAAGGCGGCACTCGACCGCTCGCGCGAACTGATCTGCCACGTCTACTGCGACGCCTGAACCCACCCTGGTTCACGCGTGAACCACGCGTGAACCACGCCTGAACCAACAGTCCGCCAGAGGCCCGCGAGACCGCACAGCAAAAGAGTCACGTGTAAGATGGCACGACCCCATACCGGCTCCCCGGAGGTCTGCCATGCCCCAGCATTTCGACGCAATCGTGATCGGCACTGGACAGGGCGGCTCGCCGCTGGCGGTCCGCCTCGGTGAAAACGGCCGCAAGACGGCCGTTATCGAACGGGCGACGTTCGGGGGCACGTGCGTGAACGTCGGCTGTACGCCGACCAAAGCGTACGTGGCATCTGCGCGGGCCGCACATGTAGCGCGCCACGCGGCCGCCTGGGGCGTCCAGATCACGGGCGACATCACCGTCGATCTCGCACGCGTGAAGGCGCGTAAGGACGAAATCATCGGGCAATCCAGACGCGGCGTCGAAAAGTGGCTGCGCGGCGCCACAAACGTCAGCGTCTTCAACGGCCACGCGCGCTTCGCGGGTGCGCACTCGGTGCGCATCGAAGCGCGCGACGGCCAGCCGGCCCAGGACCTCGAGGCCGACGAGATCTTCATTAACACGGGCACTCGCCCGGTCATCCCGACGCTTCCCGGCATCGAGGACATCCGCTACTTCACGAATTCGACGCTGCTCGATCTGACGACGTTGCCGGAGCATCTGGTGGTCGTCGGCGCGAGCTATATCGCGCTGGAGTTCGCGCAGGTGTTCCGCCGCTTCGGCAGCCGGGTGACCGTGATCGTGCGTGGCGAGCGCGTGCTGACCCGCGAGGACGCGGACTTCGCGAAAAGCCTGCAGGACGTGTTCGTGCGTGAAGGCATCGAATTCCGCTTTGGCGCCAATCCCACGCGGCTTGAAGCACTGGGCGGCCGCGGTGGCGACGGCACGGCGGTGCGCGTTCATCTTGCGGGCGATGCGCCGCCGCTCGACGCCTCGCATCTGCTGTTCGCGACGGGTCGTCGTCCGAACACCGACGATCTGGGTCTCGACGCTGCGGGCATCGAAGTCGACAAACACGGCTTGATCCCCGTCGACGGCGAACTGCGTACGAAGGTGCCCGGCGTGTGGGCCATTGGCGATGTCAACGGACGCGGCGCGTTCACGCACACGTCGTACGACGATTTTCAGGTCGTCGCGGCCAATCTGTTCGAGGCGGAGCGCACGGGCGAGCGTCGCAGCGTCGACGGCCGCACCATGGTGTATGCGGTGTTCGTCGATCCGCCGCTTGCGCGCGTGGGGATGTCCGAGACTGAGGTGCGCCAGTCGGGACGCAAGGCGTTGATCGCGACGATGCCGATGTCGCGTGTTGGACGCGCGCGCGAAAAAGGCGAGACGGCCGGCTTCATGAAGACGCTCGTCGATGCCGACACGAAGCAGATTCTCGGTGCGACCATCCTCGGCGTGGACGGCGACGAAGCGATCCATACCATCATCGACACCATCAAGGCCGGCGCGCCCTACACCACGTTGATGCGCGCGATGCACATTCACCCGACCATCAGCGAACTGATTCCGACGCTGCTTGAAGGGCTCAAACCGATGGTTTGACTTCGGTCCGTCAAACGAGGCACGCGATGAAACCCGAGACCGGCAATCTCTTCGACCTGGCGGGACCGCACGGTCCCGATGAGCAGTTCGATACGCTGGTCGATCGCAAAGGGGTGCGTGTCGAGCGGATCGTGTCGACGGGGCAGGCGAGTCCTGCTGACTTCTGGTACGACAGTCCGCACGAGGAATGGGTCGTCCTGCTCGCGGGCGCAGCGGCGCTGGAATTCGATGAGGGATGCGAAGGCGGGCCTGAAGGCGCGGTTGAAGGCGCCGCGCAGCTGCATACGATGCGGCCCGGCGATTATGTGCAGATTCCCGCGCATTGCCGGCATCGCGTGGCATGGACGCATGCGAGTGAGCCGACGTTCTGGCTCGCGGTGCATTACGAAAGCAGTGGGCCTGCTACGTCGTGATGAACCCGTTTCAAAGGCTCGGGTGGCGGCCAGTAAATATCGGCTTAAGACAGTCGACATTCTGTTGAACCCGGTCGCCGCAAAAGGGCAGGTAGCTGGCAAGACATGCTTGTCGACGCTGTGCTCAATCTGCTAAAGCGCGTTGCTCACGAAGAGATGCAGTTTGTGCGGACCTTCGAACGTGCAGTACATTCCGGGTACCGGCTCGAAGTTTACCGACACGGCGATCTGGAACACCGGCGGCCTGGTGGTGCATTACAAGCCAACGACGCAGGTGGATCTCGCTGCGGGCTATAGTTATACGCGCGCGACGACCTCGAACGGCATCCATAGCGCCGCGCAATATCAACAGTTCAACCTGTCCCTGTACCATGCGCTGTCGAAGCGTACGGGACTGTATGCGCTCGAGGCGTATCAGCGTGCGAACGGGCAGACGCTGGGCACCTCGGGAAAGGGGAATATCATCAATGCAACGGCGAGCGTGGGCGATGGCTACCAGTCGGCGCCTTCGTCGTCGCGTAGCCAGTTCGCGGGTGGCGTTGGTATCATCACCCGCTTCCACGCTGTTGCGTATCGCCGTCTCCGGCGATGTGCGACAGCATCGATATTTGAAGTTCTGACATAGACAGTTCAAGGAGTCCCGCAATGATCAGCGGAAAAACGACGCTTATTGCACACCTCGGCTTTCCGACCGAAGCGTTCAAGGCGCCCATGATCTACAACCCGTGGTTCGAGAAAAAAGGCATCGATGCCGTTGTGATGCCGATGGGCGTGATGCCCGATGACTATGTGTCATTTCTGCCGCTGCTGTTTCGAATGAGCAATATCCGCGGCGCCCTCGTCACGATGCCGCACAAGGTCACGACCGTCGCACTCGTCGACGATCTGACGCCGACGGCCAGCATCGCGGGCGCGTGTAATGCGATTCTCAAACGCGAAGACGGCACGCTGCTTGGCGACCAGTTCGATGGTGCGGGTTTCGTGCGCGGCGTCGAGCGTAAGGGCCGTGTGTTGAAGGGTGCGCGTGTGCTGGTACTCGGTAGCGGCGGCGTGGGTTCGGCGATTGCAGCTTCGCTTGCGGGTGCGGGCGTGGCGGAGATGGCGCTGTTCGATACCGCTGAGGCGTCGGTGGAGGCGCTAGCAGTTCGTCTGCGCAAGCACTATCCGCAGCTCGTCGTGACTACCGGCTCAAAAGATCCGGCCGGCTTCGATGTGATCGTCAATGCGACACCGCTTGGGATGAAGGATGGCGATCCGCTTCCATTCGACATCGATCGTATTGCGCCTGCGACGTTCGTCGGCGAGGTCGTGATGAAGTCGGAATACACGCCGCTGCTGCGCGCGGCGAAAGACAAGGGTTGTCCGGTGCAGGTGGGCACCGACATGCTGTTCGAAATGATTCCGGCCTATCTGGAGTTCTTCGGATTCGGAACGGCGACGCCCGACGAGTTGCGCGCGGTTTCGCAGATCAGGCAGTAGGGATCAGGACAAACCCGTACTTTCGGCGAAAAGTGAAAGTCAGAAAGCATTGAGAAGGGTTTGCACGCCTAGAATTTCCGCGCAAGGCGCTCATGAGACGCCATCCCGTTCGCGGGACATAACAGACACCTCGCGGAGACATCGCAATGAACCATGTCGTCGGCCGCGCCGGCCGTACTGACGGCGTTGCCGTTGCAGCGTCCGCTGCGCCTTCTCGTTCAGGCGCGCGCTAATGGTCAAAAGGGAGGAACGACGTACCGTGTTTCCGGGGAGCCTGCGTGGCCGCCTCTTGTGGTGGCTCCTGCTGCCCCTGGCGGCGTTCGTCTCGGTCTCCGGCCTGATTTCGTTTCGCGACGCGATGGCCACGGCCGACCTCGTCCAGGACAACGCACTCGCTTCGTCGATGCGGATTATCGGGGAAGACATCGACTGGGATAACGGCAACGTCGTCGTGCAGATTCCGCCGGCGGCGCTCGAGCTCTTTGAATCCCCCGAGCAGGACAGCGTGTTCTACCGCGTCGAGGCGAGCGGGCATCGTCTGCTCGCGGGCGGTGCCGAACTGCCGCTGCCGCACGGGTCTGTTGCCGCGCCCAGGCTTTATTCGACGCGCCTCGAGGACGGCCGTGTGGTGCGTGCCGCGGCCTATGTGCGTCAGCTGTACGACTCGGGACGCACCGAGGAAGTCATCGTCGTGGTCGCGAAGACGGAGGCCTCGCGCGATGCGATGGTGTGGCAGCTACTGCGTCCGCAGCTCTTCGGCGAGGTACTGACGCTGCTGCTCGCCATGGTTTTCGTCTATCTTGGCCTGACGTTCGAACTGCGGCCACTCATGAAGGTGAAGGACGACGTCGCCGATCGCAACCCGTCACAGCTGCAACCGCTGCGTGTGGCGCGGCTTCACGTCGAGTTGCGTCCGATCGTCGATGCCATCAATCAGTGCATTGCGCGTATGAGTCAGCAGACCGCGGCCCAGCGGCAGTTCATCTCCGACGCCGCGCATCAGTTGCGCACACCGCTGACGCTGCTCGATGCGCAGATCCAGTTTGCGCGACAACGTGAAAACCGCGACGCCAGGCTGGCCGAAGCACTGACCGGCATGCACAAGAGCAGTCGCCGGATGACGACGCTGACCAACAAGCTGCTGCTGCTCGCGCAGGCGGAGTCGGCCGCGCCTTCCCATACGGAGGAATGCGTCGATCTGGTTGCATTGATCGCGAATGTGCTGGAAGAACTGATCGCGTTCGCACAGGCGCGCGAGATCGATCTGGGCGCGGAACTCGATGACGGTCTGTATGTGACGGGCGACGAAGCGCTGACTGCCGCGCTCCTCACCAATCTGGTCGACAACGCGCTGCGTTATACGCAGACAGGCGGTCGTGTGACCGTGCAGGCGCATCGCTCGCACGACAGGGTGATCGTGCGTGTGATCGACAATGGGCCCGGTATCAGGAACGAAGCGAAGGCTCGTGTGTTCGAGCGCTTCTATCGCGCGTCGAGCAACGCCGACGGCACGGGTCTCGGTCTGCCGATCGTGCGTGAGATTGCGCAGCGGCAGGGCGGCACCGTCACGCTCGAAACGGGAGAACACGGCATCGGTCTGGTCGCGACGGTGGAGATGCGTGTCTGGCAGGCTGCCGCCAGGCCAGCGACAACGAGGGAAGAAACATGAAACTGCTGCTTGTCGAAGATGACGCCGATCTCGCGCGCTGGGTCATCAATCTGATGCAGGTTGAGAATTTCGCACTGGACTGGGCCCAGGATGGCGAGCGCGCGGAAACGCTGCTCGGTCTGCAGCGCTACGACGCGGTACTGCTTGATCTGCGTCTGCCGGGCATCGGCGGCAAGGATGTGCTTGCGCGCCTGCGCCGCAAACGCGACAACGTGCCGGTGCTGATGCTGACCGCCAATGGCTCGACCGACGACAAGGTAGCGTGCTTCTCGGCAGGCGCCGATGACTACGTCGTCAAGCCATTCGATGCCCGCGAGCTGGTCGCGCGCATCAAGGCGCTGATCCGGCGGCAGGCAGCCGGTGACAAGGGACAGTCCCTCGATTGCGGCGATCTCCACTATCTCTTCGACACCCGCGAATTCGTGCTGCATGACGAGCCCTTGCCATTGCGTCGTCGCGAACATGCGATTCTTGAGGCACTGATCCTGAAGCAGGGCAAGACGGTTTCGAAGGCGGTGCTGATGGATAGTGTCTTCAATCTCGACGACGAGCCGAGCGCCGATGCGATCGACATCTATATTCACCGTCTGCGCAAACATCTTGCGAACTCGAACGCAAAGATCATGACCTTGCGTGGCCTTGGATACATCCTTCGCGAAGAAGAACCGCGCGAAGCATTCGCAGGAGCCACTGTCGCGATGTCCAGTTAGTGCTTTTACGCGTGTTTCTTCCGGTCAACCGTTCGGTGCCGGAAGTTGCCATTCATCGCACCGTCTAAGGGTTTGTTAAGGATTCGCTCCTTATCCTGTCTACATGCATCGTCTGGATTCGCCGGACGATCGTGTTCAAGGAGAACCCGCATGAAAGGCCTTATCTCATCGCTTGTCGTTGCAGGTGCGCTGATTGTTCCTGCCGTGTCGTTCGCCCAAACCGGCAGTAACGACCCCGTCACCCGTGATTCTGTCCGTGCCCAGGTCGTGCAGGCAGAGCAGCAGGGTGTCCTGCATCAATCGAAGACGCACTATCCGCAGTACGACACATCCGCGCACGCTGTGGCTTCCGGTGTCGCGTCGACGGGCAATGTCGCGGGCAATGTCGATTACGGCCCCGCGACTTATGGATCAACGCAATCGGGTCAACCGGCAACCTTGCCGCACTACGCTGTCAGCCATTCAATCTATTCGGGTCATTGAGTAATCCGCCTGATGCTGAAAAGGGGCGCCAGACTGGCGCCCCTTTTCAGTTTGCAGACACGGAATGCGTCGCCGATCCAGTCGCGGACCCAGCGCGGGTCCGCTTGCGTTGTGTTGAATCAGGTGGTTTCCGACGGTTCGCTGCGCTCCGGGTTGCGTTGCTTCATCAGCAGTTGCAGCAGCACCGGCAGCAACAAAAGCACGAGCGGCAACTGCACGATGAGCCCGGAGATGATCGCGATGGCAAGCGGCTGCTGCATCGCGGAGCCCTGGCCCAGTGCGAATGCAAGTGGCAGGAGCGCAAGAATCGCCGCGATCGTCGTCATCGTGATAGGCCGCAGACGGTTGCGCCCAGCCTGAATCAGCGCCTTTTCGAACGGCACGCCTTCATCGCGCACCAGCGCCTGCAATTCCGACACGTAGAAGATCGCCACTTCGGTCACGATCCCGATGATCATCGTCATGCCCATCATCGCGGAGATGTTGAGTTCGATGCCCGTCACCCACAGGCCGACAAAGACTGCGCCCGTCGCAAGCAGCGGCATCGCCATGACAGCAATCGCCACGCGAAACCGTTCGTACAGGAACAGCAGCAGGCCGAACACAAGTGCGATCGCCGCGCCGAATACGATGAGCAGGCCCTTGAACGCAATCTGCTGCTGCTGATAGAGACCGCCGAGTTCGTAATACACGCCTGTGGGCAGCAGGTTCGGGTCAGCGAGTGCTTTCTGCACATCGGCGATGGTGGAGCCGAGATCGCGACCGTCGATGCGCGCCGTCACCGCGACCATCCGCTTCAGGTTGTCGCGGCTGATTTCCGGTTGGCCGGTCACGGCCACGCGGTCGGCCACGCGTTTGAGCGCGAACAGATGGCCGTCGGGCGCGCGGATCTGCAACTGGCCGAGCTGCGTGTCGGTGAGCCTGAGCGCGCCGGCAACCCGCACGCGCACGCCGACTGTCTTCGGCCCGCTCTGGAACTGTGTCGCAACGGTGCCTTCGACCATGTCCGACACAGCCTGCGCGATCGACTGCGGATCCATGCCTTCCGCAGCCGCGGCATCGGGGCGGATATGCAGTTCGAGCGCGTCGCCGGCCGGGTTGATGCCGTCGTTCACGTCGACGACGCCCTGGATCTTGCCGATGCTCGCCGCCACTTTCTTCGCGGTAGTGTCGAGCGTCTCCTGATCGTCGGAATAGATCTTGATCTGCACCGGCTGCGGCACAGCAGTCAGGTCGCCGATCAGATCTTCCATCAGCTGCGCGAGTTCGATGTTGACACCCGGTACCTGCGTCTCGATCTTCGAGCGGACCTCTTCCATCACGGTTTCGATCGGCTCCCGGTTGGCCGATTTGAGGCGCACGAAAAAGTCGCCGCGATTCGGTTCCTGCAGATCGCCGCCAAGACCCGTCCCCGTGCGACGCGAGTACGTCGCGATGTTCGGATTCGCACGAATGATCGTCTCGACCTGCCGCATCAGACGATCGGTCTCGGTAATCGATGTACCGGGTTCGGTGTGATAGTCGAGCACGAAACCGCCTTCGTCCATCGTCGGCATGAAGCCGCTGCCGACGCGCGTAAAAGCGAACGCAGCGACCACAATGAGCGGTACCAGTCCGACCAGCACCAGCAGCGGCCGCGAAGTGACGTGCTCGATCAGCCAGGCATAGCGACGGTTCATCCACAGTGCGAAGCGCGTCTCGCGATGTTCTTCCGCGTCTTTGGGCTTCAGCCAGCGGTCGCACAGAATCGGCACGGCGAGCCACGTAACGAGGAACGAGATGAAGAGCGCGCTTGCCATCGTGACCGACAGCGCCTTGAAAAACGCACCCGTGACACCCGACAGAAACGCGAGCGGCACGAAGATGATCAGCGTAGCCGCCGACGATCCCGCCAGCGGTCGCGTGAATTCGAGCGCCGCCGACATCACGCGGCCATGAAACTTGTGTGCGCCAGCTTCACGCATGCGTCTGACGATGTGCTCGATCATCACGATCGCATCGTCGATAACGAGGCCGACGGCGGCGGCCATCCCGCCGAGCGTCATGATGTTGAAGCCCATGTCGAACACGTCGAGCAGCAGGATCGTCGCTGCCATCACGACAGGCACCAGCGCGACGGCAATCGCGGTGATTTTCCAGTTGCGCAGGAACACGAACAGCGTGAAGGCCGCGAGCACGACGCCGATCATGATCGCGTCGCGCACGCTGGTTGCCGATGCAATCACGAGTTCGCTCTGGTCGTACCAGTTCGAGAGGTGAACGCCTGGCGGCATCTGATGCTGGAAGGCCGCGAGTCTCGCACGGATCGCCCTGGCCATCGCAACGCTGTTCGCGCCGGGCTGCTGGAAAATGTTGATGAGGACAGCGTCCTGTCCGTCAGCGGTGACGCGCATCCATTGCGGCACCACGCCCTGGCGCACGTTGGCGATATCACCCAGGCGAACCTGTGACGTACCGTTCGCCGATACGACGACGTTCTTCAATTCGTCGATACGCGTGACCGTGGTATTGGCAATCACCAGGTACAGCTTGTCATGGTCTTCGATGCGACCGGTTGCCATCAGTACGTTGCTCGCGCCGATCGCCTTCGATACATCAGAAAGCGAAAGCTTCCAGGCCGCGAGCCGCGCCGGGTCGATCGCAACTTCGAACTCGTCCTGCGCACCGCCCGTGATATCGACACGCGCCACGCCTTCAACGGACGACAGCAACGGACGCATCTGGAACTGCGCGAGATCGTGCAGTGCCGAGAGCGACTGCTGGTTCGAAGTCAGGCTGTAGGCGAGCACCGGAAAGACGGTCGGGTCCATCCGGCGCACCTGCATCGACGTGCCCTGCGGCAACGTGGCAAGGATCTCGCTGATCGCGGACTGCGCCTGCAACGTGGCTTGCGCCATGTCCGTGCCCCAGTCGAAATTGATCGAGATCTCGGCCGAGCCGCGGCTCGTCTTCGATTCAACATCACGCACATTCGGCACGCGGCGCAGTGCTTCTTCGACGGGCATCGTGACGAGTGTCGTCATCTGTTCGGCGGGGCGATCGCCGGCGTCGAGCGAAACAACCGCGCGCGGGAACGCCACATTCGGGAACAGCGAGATTGGCAGACGGAACGCGGTCAACGCGCCCGCGATTGCCAGCAACGCGATCACGAACAGCAGCGAACGTCGGTGCCGTTGCATCCATTGGCCGAAATTCATCGTGCGGCGCCCCCAGCGGCCTTGCCACCCGTCTGCACGGCCATGCCGTCTTTCAGCTCATAGTTGCCGGATACGACGAGGGGAAGCGTGCCGTCGATCATGCCGTCGACGCCATAGCGGCGGTCGTCTTCCACTCGGGTGACGACGTTCACCCGGCGCGCCTTCCTGGCGGACGTGATCTGGAACACGTATTCGCCATTTTCGTCTTTCAGCACGGCGTTGCGCGGCACGATCCAGTGCGTGCCCGTGCTGGTCGCAATGTCGGCGCTGACGCGTGTGCCGGGAATGAAGGCGGTCTGTCCGAGCGGCACATTGGCACCGATATTCACAAGCTGGCTTTGCGTATCGACCGATGCGCCGACCATCACAACGCGTCCCGGCACCGCGGATTTCGCGAGCGCGGCGGAAAGGCCATGCAGCGTGACGACATCGCCTGTGTGGATTGAGGCGGCGTCCGAAGGCTCCACGCTGAGCGTGACGTTTGCGCGCGCATCCTTGCCGCTGCCGCCCGCGGCCAGCTGCAGGATCGCCGCGCCGGCCTGCACCTGGTCGCCCTGTGCGACGGACACCTGCAACACGACACCGTCGACCGGCGAAGTCAGCGTGCGTGCGCCCGAAGCGATGCCCATCTGATCCTGTGCGGCGAGCGCCTGCTGCGCATCCTGTGCGGCCTTTTTCGCGGTGGCCAGTTGCGACTGCGTAGCGAGCCCCTTGTCGTACAGCGACTGCGTGCGCGCGACTTCGCCCTGCGCGAGCGTCAACGTGCTCCTTGCCTGCGTGGCGGCAAGCACCGCTGCCGGATCGGCCTGCACGAGCGCGAGCGGCGTGCCCCGCGTGACGCTCTGACCGGCCTGCACACGCATCTGCGTGATGCGGGCGACGTAAGGCAGATTGATGGTGGTCACATTCGACGCCGATGCAGCGACGATGCCATACGCGCGTACCGGTTGCGCAATCGTGTCGCGGCGCACCTGAACGGTCTGCACGCTGACGACGGGTTCTTCGTCGGCGCGCGCCGCGATTTGCCAGAAGACGGATATGACGGCGACGCAGACCGCAGCGCGCCGGGCCTGCATCGAAAGGCGGTTAGTTCGCATGGTTTTCGGTGAAAGTCTGATCGGAAGAGAAAGCATCGGGAATCGCGCTGCCGAGGAGCGCCTGCAGCCCGATCCGCTGTTCAGCGAGCGATTCGCGCAGCGTCGCGACGTCGACGCGCTTGCTCAGCGCCGCGTTTTGCGCGTCGGCGTATGCGCCGAGCGTGAGGTTGTGGTCCGCGTACGCCTGCCGCGCGTGCCGGGCGGCGAGCTCGACATCGGGCAGTGCCGCTTCAGTCTGCTGGAGCTGACGCGTGAGGATCGCGCTGTCCGCGCGCATGTGCGCGACGTCCGAGTACGCCTGGTTCAGACGGTCCTGATATTCGTCGCGCAGACGCTGACGGGTCGCCTTTTCGATGGCGACGTTGCCCTGGTTGCGGTTGAAAATGGGCAGGCTCATGTTGATCTGGAAGCCGCTCGTGTAGATGTTCGACGTATCGCGTGCCCGCACGAAGCCGACCGACAGGCTCGGGAACTGGGACAGGATCGCGGCGCGATATTTCTGCTCCTGTGCTTCGTAGCCCGCCTTTAGCGCGAGCAGGTCAGGACGGCGCTTCGGCAGCGTCGCAAGGGCGGCATCGATGGTTGCGTCGTCAACGGGTGCGCTTTCGTTGTCGTCGGTCAATTGCAACTGCACGTCGGGCGCGAGACCGAGCAGGGCGTTCAGATCGTGATGCGTCTGTTCGGCGGCGCGTTCGGCGTCGGTGTACTGCTTGCGCGCGTCGTTGTATGACGTGAGTGCGGCGGTGAGGGTGTCTTCGGCCAGATTGCCATCGCGCTGTGCCTCGGCCATGCGCTCGTAACGCGTACGCGACAGTTCCCGCTGCTGCTGGAGGAGCGGCAACGTCTCGTCCTGAAAGCGTGCCTTCAGGAACAGCTGCTTTGCCTGCGCGACGATCTGCCATTCCTGCCAGAGCAGACCGAGATCGGTTTTCACATACGTTGCATCGGCGGATGCCTTGTTCGCGCCGCGCGTCACGATCGCCATGACGTCGATGCTCAAGCCATAATTGAAGGCGCGGGTCAGGCCTTCGGCGCCGGGATAGTCGCTGGCAATGCTCAGTTGCGGATCGGGCAGCAGCCCCGCGGAAAACGCCTGCGCGCGGGCGATGCCAAGATCGTCGCGGGTCAGTTTCAGGTCGGGATTGTTCACAACCGCGAGCATCGCGACTTCCTCGATATCGAGCCCGTCGGACGGATCGAAGCGGTGAGCCGCCAGTTCGGGTAGCGGCATGGTCGCAGGGTCGACCTGAATGCGCTCCAGCGTGGCGGCGGAGGTCGAGGTCTCGCGCGGCGACAGCGGTTCGCGGTGATACCACGTGCAACCCGCGAGCAGCGCGGCGCAGACGGGCACGACGGCGCGCAATGCCGCGCCGGACCGGAAGCGGAACGGAGCGGCTGAAGGCGCATCAGGCAGGGCGGGGCCACGCACGCTTCTCGACGGCTGCGGCCTCGATCCCGACCTTGCTGCGTGAAAGATAGACAAGTCCTGCTCCTGGCAAAAAGAAGCGGACGCGCCAGTGCTCAGGCGATGGCGCGTCCGGATAAGGGGCGATTTTCGCGATCGGCAGCTTAAGTAACGCTTAAGCGAGCGTTAAGCTTCGGGCAGTGACAATGCAGATATACATAGAAGACAGAGGAGTCACCGGATGCGTCTGCTACTGGTTGAAGACGACGAGATGATCGCAGAAACCGTGCTGGAATCGATGCGCCGCGTCGGCTACGCGATCGACTGGGCGGAAGACGGGCGCGCCGCGGATCTGTCGCTTGGCAACGGTGTCTACGATCTTGTGCTGCTCGATCTGGGTCTGCCGAAAAAAGACGGTATCGCCGTGCTGAACACCTATCGCAAGGCAGGTGGCGCCGCACCCGTCATCATTCTGACCGCGCGTGATGCGGTGGAGGACCGCATCCGCGGCCTCGACGCGGGCGCCGACGACTACCTGATCAAGCCGTTCGATCTCGACGAACTCGCGGCGCGCGTGCGCGCGCTGCTGCGCCGGCGTACCGGCCAGAAGCAGCCGGTCTACGCGCACGGCGAACTCACACTCGATCCGGCCGCGCACGAAACCACGAAGAACGGCGAGCTGGTGCCGCTCGTGCCGCGTGAATTTGCCTTGCTGCAGGCGCTGATCGAAGAACCGTCACGCGTATTCACGAAAGCGGAACTCGAAGAAAAAATGTACGGATGGGGAGAAGAAGTGGGCAGCAACACCATTGAAGTCCATGTGCACAGCCTGCGCCGCAAGATCGGCGCCGAGCAGATCGTGACGGTCCGGGGCGTCGGCTACCGGCTGAAGAGGGCTGAATGACGTCCATCCGGCGGTGGCTGCTGGGCTGGCTCATCTTCGGTCTCGCGGCGGCGTCGCTCGTGGCGGGCTACGGCATCTTTCACACCGCGCGCGAGGAAGCGAGCGAACTGTTCGACTACGAACTGCGCGCCGTCGCGCTCTCGTTGCCGGCCAATCTGGAAAGTACTGAAAGCGTGCAGCGCACGCGCCCCGATTTCGAAGGGATTTCCGAGGATCGCATCGTCATCGCGATCTGGGACAAGGACGGCGCCCTCGTCTATCAATCGTTGAGCGCGCCGGACCTGACGCGTTTTCCCGCTGGCATCCGTACGATCGAGCGCGGCGAACATCACTGGCGCGTGTTCGGGCTGCAAGAGGCCGGGCGTTTCATTCAGGTCGCACAGCCGGTTTCCGTCCGCGAAGAACTCGCGCTGCGGCTTGCGCTGCGCACGTTGTGGCCGCTCTGGTTGCTGATTCCCGTGACGATCGCGCTGGTGCTGTTCGTCGTCGCGCGCGGGCTGGCGCCGATTGGCGGGCTGTCGCGCGCGTTGTCCACGCGCTCGATCGATTCGCTTGAACCGGTGCGGCTGGATGGCCATGGACGTGTGCCCGTCGAAATCCAGCCGCTCGTCGAGGCGCTGAACGATCTGCTACATCGATTGAACGCGGCGTCGCAGGCGCAACGCACGTTCGTCGCGGATGCCGCTCATGAACTGCGTTCGCCGCTTGCCGCGCTGAAGCTGCAATTGCAGGCCGCCGTGCGCGATGGCTCGCTGGTGGCGCACGGTCAGACGATGGAGCGCATCGAAGGGCGCCTCAATCGTCTGATTCATCTGGTGCAGCAACTGCTGACGCTTGCGCGCGAGGATGCGCAGCCGGCAACTTCGATGGCGCCCGTCAGTCTGCGACGGGTGGGCGAGCAGTCGGTTGGCGATTTTTCGCTGCTGGCCGAAGCGAAGGGTATCGATCTCGGTCTGGAACTGTCCGCGTCCCGCACGCCGGGCGACGCCTATACGGTTCTCGCGGAGCAGCATGCACTCGGCGTGCTGCTGGACAATCTGGTCGACAATGCGATCCGCTATACGCCGCCGGGCGGCAAGATCGACGTGATTCTGAAGCGGGATGGGGGCAGGGTGGGCTTCGACGTGGTGGACAGCGGTCCCGGCATTCCCGAGGATGAACTCGCCCGCGTGCTCGACCGTTTCTATCGTGTCGCTGACGCTGAGGGGCAGGGCAGCGGGCTCGGTCTTGCGATCGCGTCGCGCATCGCAGAGCGGCATCGCGCGGTGCTCACGATTCGCAACAACGCGGATGCACCAGGACTGTCTGTCTCTGTGACCGGATTGCAGCCACGCTGACTGATCGCAGCGCAGCAATTCCTGGTCTTAAGATTTCCTTCAGGTATCGCCGGTAGTATTTCCCTCGCACATACCCTAACAGACGGCCACGGACGATGCGCGAAGCGCACATCGTAAGGTGGCCGTCAGATCAATGAAAGCACGGACTGCACGCGCCCAGTCCCTCGGACTGCCGGGTGCGGGCATTGTCACGCTCGCTTGCCGGAGTATTCATGAAGACGTTGTTCTTGCAGGCGCCGTCGTATGACGGTTTCGACGGTGGTGCAGGCTCGCGCTATCAAGCCAAACGCGAAATCCGCTCGTTCTGGTATCCGACGTGGCTTGCACAGCCCGCGGCGCTGGTTCCGGATAGCCGCGTGCTCGACGCACCTGCAGACGGGTTGTCGGTCGACGCCACGCTCGATATTGCGCAGCACTATGACCTCGTCATCATCCACACAAGCACACCCTCGTTTCCCACCGATGCGCTGTTCGCGGAAGATCTGAAAAAGCGCAAGCCATCGGTGCTGATCGGCATGGTCGGCGCGAAGGTCGCGGTCGATCCGCACAACTCGCTGACGGCTACCGAAGCCATCGACTTCGTGTGCCGCGAGGAATTCGATTTCACCTGCCAGGAAGTCGCCGAAGGCAAGCCGTTTTCGCAGATTCTCGGGCTGAGCTATCGCGCCCCCGACGGCTCGATCGAACACAACGCCGCGCGCCCGATTCTCGAGAACATGGACGAACTGCCGTTCGTCGCGCCGGTATATCAACGCGATCTGAAGATCGACAACTACTTCATCGGTTATCTGAAGCATCCGTACGTGTCGATCTACACGGGGCGCGGCTGCCGCTCGAAATGCACGTTCTGCCTGTGGCCGCAGACGGTGGGCGGTCACCGTTACCGCACGCGTTCCACCGAGAACGTGCTGGAAGAAGTGAAGTGGATTCGCGACAACATGCCTGAAGTCAAGGAGATCATGTTCGACGACGACACGTTCACCGACTTCAAGCCGCGCGTCGAGGAAATCGCACGCGGGCTCGGCAAGCTCGGCGTGACGTGGTCGTGCAACGCGAAGGCCAACGTGCCGTACTCGACGTTGAAGATCATGAAGGAAAACGGCCTGCGTCTGCTGCTGGTGGGCTATGAATCGGGCGACGACCAGATCCTGCTGAACATCAAGAAGGGCCTGCGCACGGACATCGCGCGCCGCTTCAGCGAGGATTGCCGCAAGCTTGGCATCAAGATTCACGGCACCTTCATTCTCGGCCTGCCTGGCGAGACGAAGGAGACGATCGAAAAGACGATCGAGTACGCGAAGGAAATCAATCCGCACACGATCCAGGTATCTCTTGCCGCGCCTTATCCGGGCACGACACTGTATAACCAGGCGGTCGAGAACGGCTGGCTCGAAGAGAACAAGGTGATCAACCTCGTCAGCAAGGAGGGCGTGCAGCTGGCCGCGATCGGCTATCCGCACCTGTCACGCGACGAGATCTATCACCACCTGGAAACGTTCTACAAGCGCTTCTATTTCCGTCCCTCGAAGATCTGGGAAATCGTCCGCGAAATGCTGATGAGCTGGGAGATGATGAAGCGCCGGTTGCGCGAAGGCGTCGAGTTCTTCCGTTTCCTGCACGCGCACGAAGCGTGAGCGAAGTGCGTCCCGCCCGTGTCCGCGTCCGTCGCATAGATGGACCGGACTTCAGGCGGCTCGCATCGCGGCTGTGCTGTGTAGCCGGCGTGATGGGCATCAGCGCACTGATTACCTTCGATGGTCCTGCGCGCACGGCGCATCTGCTCTTCGCCGCGCTGACCCTTGCGTGCAGCGCGTGTGCGCTGCTCGGCGTCGGCTATACGCTGCTCGCCGCGACGTTGATCGGGCGGTTCTTC
Organism: Paraburkholderia sp. GAS42; assembly: GCF_050436565.1. Lineage (NCBI taxonomy): Bacteria > Pseudomonadati > Pseudomonadota > Betaproteobacteria > Burkholderiales > Burkholderiaceae > Paraburkholderia > Paraburkholderia sp. GAS42. The sequence continues at coordinate 210,688 of NZ_JBNDML010000003.1, forward strand.
GGACGATCGAGCGCGCAGCCGGACAGCTTTCCACCGGTGACGATCGTCAAGCCGCTGCACGGCAATGAGTGGGCGTTGCACGGCAACCTGTCGAGCTTCTGTCAGCAGGACTATCCTGGCGTCGTGCAATTCCTGTTCGGTGTGCACGATTCAGCGGATCCGGCATTGAAGGTGCTGGACGATCTGCGTCGCGCACATCCTGACGCGGATATCACGGTGATCGCCGATACGCGTCTGCACGGCCCGAACCGCAAGATGAGCAACATCCTCAACATGCTGCCGCATGCACGACACGACGTGCTCGTGTTTGCCGACAGCGATGTCGGCGTCGAGCCGACGTATCTGCGCAATGTGATCGGCGAATTGCAGAAGCCGGGCGTCGGCCTGGTGACCTGCGCCTATCGCGGCGCGCCCGATCCGGGCTTCTGGCCGCGGCTCTCGGCCAAAGCCACCAATTACCAGTTTCTTCCGGGTGTCGTGACGGGTCTCGCGCTCGGTCTCGCGCGGCCGTGTTTCGGGCAGACCATCGCGATGCGCCGTGACACGCTGGAGAAAATCGGCGGCTTTGCGCCGTTCGTCCATCATCTGGCAGAAGATCACGCCATTGGCGAGGCGGTGCGCATGACGGGCGAGAAGGTCGTGATCCCGCCGTTCACGGTTTCGCATGCCTGTGTCGAAACCAGCGCGGCCAAGCTGATCGCGCACGAACTGCGCTGGAGCCGTACGATACGCCGCGTCGATCCCGTCGGCCATTTCGGCTCCGTGCTGATGCATCCGGTCGCGTTCTCGATGCTGGGCGTCGTGCTGTCAGGTGGCGCACGCTGGGCATGGGCTTTCGTGGCGGCGGCGCTGTGTGCGCGCATGGCGCTCAAGTGTCTGTCGGACCGCGCGTTGAAACAGGCGCCGCGTGGCCTGTGGCTGCTGCCGGCGTGGGACGTCGTGGCGTTCGCGATCTTTGTGGCAAGCTTCTTTTCGTCCCGCGTAATCTGGCGTGGTTTCAGTTTTAATGTGGACGGCGACGGACTGCTGTCGCCGGTTCAGGATGAGTGACAATAATTCTTCGGTTGTAAAACGTGCGGCGCTGACCAGGCATCTGGGTCGGCTCACGGCGCTCGCCGGTCTCGTGATCTCGCTGGTGCTGGTCTACCAGGAGCATCCGGGCGCGGTATTCGGACTCATGCGCGACGCCGGCGTCGGCCTCGTGCTGGCAGGGCTCGCGCATGTGTTGCCCATGCTCGCCAATGCACGCGACCAGCAAACGCTGATCCGCGGCGCGAGGCGTCCGCGGTTCGCCAACATGGTGCGTCTCGTGTGGATACGCGAATCGGTGAACAGCATGCTGCCCGTTGCGCGTGTCGGCGGCGAGATCGTCTCGTTCCGGATGATGCGTCGCTGGGGCGTGAAACCGTCGACGGCAGTGGCGAGTCTGATTGTCGATATGCAGCTCACGGTCATCAGCCAGCTGATGTTCACGATGGTCGGCATCGGTTTTCTGTTCGCGCACGCGCAGTCGGGCACGTTGCGGCTTGCAAGCGATCTTGCGTGGGGCGTCGTGGTGCTCGCGCCGCTGCTGGTGCTGTTCGCGATGGTGCAGCACGCGAGCCCGTTTGAACGCGCCACGCGCATGCTCAACCGGGTGACGAGCGGCAAGCTCGCCGCGTTGACGGGGCAGTCGGCGCAGATCGACCAGGCAATCAAACTGGTCTGGCGCAGACGTGCAACCGTGCTGCGTTATCTGTTCTTCTGGCAACCGCTGCAGTGCATCGCGACTTCGCTGGAAATCTGGCTCGCGCTGTATTTTCTGCACGCGCCCGTGAGCTTCGCCGAGGCGGTCGTGATCGAATCGTTGATCCAGGCCGTGAGCAGCGCGGCCTTCTTCGTACCGGGCGGACTCGGCGTGCAGGAGGGCGGGTTCATCCTGATCGGCGGCGCGCTGGGTCTCGACCCGGCAACGTGCCTTGCGCTGGCCGGCGCGCGGCGGCTTCGCGACCTGCTGATTTTCGTGCCGGGCCTCATCGCGTGGCAGTTCGCTGAATCCGCGCGCGACGGTGCGGGCGGCGGACGCGGCGCCATGTTCTGGCTGTCCGCGTCACGCCGCAACGAACGGAACCGTCAGGCCGCCGGCTCGTAAGCGGGAAAAGCAATCTCGGTCGCGAGGCCGCGATTGCCGATCCCCGCGCCGAACGTCAGGCGCGCGTCGAAGTGCTCGACGATCCGCGCGACGATCGACAACCCGAGACCGCTGCCACTCGCCTCGTTCCCCGTAGCCCGGAAAAAGCGGTTCGTGAGGTTCGCAAGATCGGCGTGCGCAACGCCCGGACCATCGTCGCGGACGGTCAGCAAGACGTGTCGGGCGTCGCGGCGCACGACCACTTCGATGGCGCCGCCGGACCGGCCGTATTTAATCGAGTTATCGATCAGGTTGTCGAGCAGGATACCGATCAGCACAGGCTCGGCGGTGATCTCCGCGTGCAGGTCGCCGGTCAGCGCGACGGTCATGTTCTTTTGCAGCGCGTTCTGTTCATTGGCGAGCACTGCATCACGCGCGACGACGCCGGCTTCCAGCGGCGACGTCGACACCTTTTCGCGTTCGTCGAGCCGGGCCAGCAGCAGCAACTGCTGTGCGAGCCGCGCGCTGCGATCGACGCCCTGTACGACGCGCTCCATCGCGAGCCGTTGCAATACCGGATCGGATTCGCCCAGCGCGACCTGCGCCTGCACCTTGATCGCCGCGAGCGGCGTTTTAAGTTCATGCGCGGCGTCGGCGGTGAATGCGCGCTCGCGCTCGATCGAATTCTGAAGGCGCGACAGCACGTGATTGATCGCGTCGACAAGCGGACGCACTTCAGTCGGCGCGCCGCCCATATCGATAGGTTCGAGTTTATGGATATCGCGCGCGCGGATTGCCTTCGACAGCGTTTTGAGCGGCGCGAGGCTCAGGCCGATGCTGAACCAGACGAAGAGCGCAAGCACTGGCAGCGCGATCACGATCGGCCCTCCGATGCGCCGCGCGACACCGCTCACGAGATCGCTGCGCGTGTTCGCCGGTTCGAACACGCGCACGCTGTGGCCGGGCGCGGTGCCGCGCAGCGTGAACGTGTGCCACGACCTGCCGCCGAGGACCATCGTGCGTGCACCACTGGTGGCGGGCAGAGGCAGATCGGCGGCATGCAGCGCGACGAGTTGCGGGCTGGCGGCCAGCACGCGGTTGTCGGCATCGCGCACCTGGAAGAGCGCATCACGCGGCAGCGAATCGTCGTCATCGTCCTGGCTGGCGCCGGGGTCGCCGCCTTTTTCTTCCTCGCGCACATCGATATGCGCGTTGGCGAGCGTGACCAGATTCTTTTGATCGAGCAGCGCCAGAATCTGCGCCAGTTCGGCAAGGCGCGCGCTCTCCCAGTCACCGACTTCGCCGGAGGCCTGTTGATAGCTCGACACGAGCGCGAGGCTCCAGACGAGCGCGATGCTGGCAAGAACGAGCAGCATCAGGCGACGACGGATCGAACCCAGAATCATGGTTTCTCCACGACGTAGCCGATACCGCGCACGGTCGTGATCAGCGTCGCGCCGAGTTTTTTGCGCAGGTTGGAAATGTGCACTTCGATCGCATTGCTCTCGACTTCCTCCTGCCAGCCGTACAGGCTTTCTTCGAGTCGCGAGCGCGATTGCGGCACGCCGGGATTCGTCACCAGCTGATGCAGGATCGCCCATTCGCGGGAAGTGAGCGGCACACGGTTTCCATCGACTGCGGCGGTTCGCGCGACGGGGTCCACGGTCAGAACACCGTGGCGGATCAATTCGACGCTGCGGCCCTGCGCGCGTCGCAGCAATGCGCGGCAGCGCGCGATCAGTTCGGTGAGATCGAAGGGCTTGCCGAGATAGTCGTCGGCGCCTGCGTCGAGACCGTCCACGCGGTCCGCGACCGTGCCTTTCGCGGTCAGTACAAGCACCGGTACATCCTTTCCGGCGCTGCGCAGCCGCCTCAGCACTTCAGTACCGGAAATTCTCGGCAGGCCAAGATCGAGGATGACGAGCGCGTAGTCGGTGGTGGAGAGGGCGAGGTCGGCCTTGTGGCCGTCCCGCGCCCAGTCCACGGTGAAGCCAGCCTGACGCATGCCTGCTTCGACACCGCAGCCGATCAGGTCGTCGTCTTCAACAAGGAGAACACGCATGGGAAAAATATCCGTTTCAGAGAGGCTATGACGTTGCAGTGGGCGCCCGGTCGTTTCTGCGGCCTGCGAATTGCAACTTGCAGGCAGTTTAACGGCGACAGCTTCGCCGAAGGCATATTACGCCGCCTTGCGCTGGTTTTCCCCGGATGCCGCATCAGGTTTCCTTCAGGTCGGAACGTTACCATCGCTGGCGGTTCATGCGTGCCTTCGTCCCGGTTCGCGTTTTCTCTCTTATGTTTTTTCATATGGAACGCCCGGTCACGTCATGAAACCAGTCATCGTCGACATGCTACGCGCCCATCTGATCACGGCGTCGCTGGCAGCGATGTGCATTCAGGTCATTCTTCTGCTGTCGCTGCCGCTCTTCGATGTCTCCGAGTCGTCGCTCGAATCCTTGCCGTTCCGGCTGGCCGCGATGGTGAGCATTGTCTGCGGGGTCGCGCTGACGCGACAGATTGCATCGATGTCGTTCAGTCGCGCGCTGCAAAGCCATCACGCGACGTTTCGCACGCCGGCCTCGAAGGGCGCAATGGTATCGGTTGCATCGAACTGCCCGCTGCGCGAGCTGGTGATCCTGCATCTACGGTTCAGCGGCAGGTCGTTCGAGCTCGTGAAGGCCTGAACCACGCTGGCGTCGCGAATCGCGCACAGCGGTGAGTGTCGTCGGCGTCATGTCGGCCGTGGCGACTCGTCGAACGCCAGGTGTGCGTGACCTACGCGGACATCTCGTCCTGTTCTCCCGCCTCGCAAATCGAAGTGTTCTCCACGCGTGCCCGGGTGGTTTGAAAGGGCACCGCCGGTGGGCCTTGCGTGGCGCGATAGAATGAGCGTCCCGCGCCTCAAGGGATAGCGCGCATGGCAGGCGGCGCGGAGAGAGGTAGAGAACCGGAGAACGCATATGAGCGCGCCGACGAAAAGCCTCTTCATCACTCGCGTCCGCGTAGCGTGGCTATGGCTGGCAATGCTGCTACTGCTGGTATGCCTGCCAGGTCGAACGCTGCTGGCGCAGGGCTCGGACGACGCCGCGAGCCTGCGCGAGCACTACCAGAACCACACGCAGCAACTCGACCACAATCAGTTTCATCGACAGCTGTATATGGATTCGTCGGAATCGCCGACGAATCTCAAGGGCGATATCTACGCCGTCGTCGACTATCCGTTTGCGACGGTCAGCGGTGCGTTGAACGATCCGGTGAAAGGGCCGGCCAACTGGTGCGATGTGCTGATCCTGCATCTCAACGTGAAGTACTGCCACGCCGCGACAAACAACGGCGTCGCGCAGCTCAGCGTCAATCTGGGCAAGAAGGTCGAAGAGAAGCTGTCGTCCACCTACCGGGTGGAGTTCAACTACCGCCCGGCGGTTACCAGTGCGGAGTATTTCAGGGTGGAACTGAATGCGGACACGGGCCCGCTCAGCACGAAAGACTATCGGATCGTGCTGGAGGCGATACCGGTCAGCGGTAACCGCACCTTCCTGCATCTGATCTATGCGTACGGATACGGCCTCGCGGGACGTGTGGCGATGAAAACCTATCTGTCGACCATCGGCCGCGACAAGGTCGGGTTCACGACCGTGAACGATCCGTCGTCCGGACAACCTGAATATATCGGCGGTGTGCGCGGCCTGCTGGAGCGCAACACGATGCGCTATTACCTCGCAATCGACGCTTACCTCGCCGCGCTATCGGTTCCGGCCGGCGGACGCCTGCAGCAGCGTCTGATCACGTGGTTCGACGCGACCGAGCAGTATCCGCGGCAACTCCACGAAGTCGATCGCGATGCGTATCTTCAGATGAAAAATAACGAATACACGCGTCAGCAAACGGCGCAGTAGCGGGGGCATTGGGGGCGTTTTGCCTCGGATTAGCCCTTCAAGCGCGCAATTCCGGCTGGCCCGGTTCATTCGGCCGCGTGGTCGCTGGTTATTCTGACCGCGGCCGTTGCATGGATATCGGCTTGCTACACTGAATGGGTATTCCGGCCCGCTCATTTCCCGCGCAGGAGCAACGACAGTGCCGTCGCCGGTCCAGACCGAACCCCGCGTGGGCCGACGCGCCCGGAACCGGTCATCTATTGCGTTCCCGGGATCGACCCGGAGGCTCCTCATGTCCAGGATATTGCGTTTGGGTTTATCGGGGACCGTTGCGGTTGCTGTCCTGTGCCTCGCGACGACCGTGGCGCTGGGCGCGCGGGCACAGCGGCCGCCCGATACGATCCCCTCACAGCTCTTGAGCGACGACGAACGCGTCGATTTCTGCGCGCAGATGCAGCGTGCTTCGACCCAGGCGGAGCGTCAGGCCGTGTTACGGAGTCTGCGCGATACGCTGACACCGCGCGCGAGCGCGCAGGATGTCGCGCTGCCGTCGTGGCTGCTGGACGCGCGTGGCGCCAGCGTACCCGGCGGCGCCGGCGACAGTATTCCGGGCCTCGGTTGCACACAGCGGTCGACCAGGCCCGCTGCGCCGGCCGCGACCCCGGCTCCGGCCCGCGATGCACCCGTACGCGGCGCTGCCGCCGCGAGTCCAGCGTCGGCCCGCAATACGCCGGTGGCTGATGCACCCGTCCCGAAGACGCCGGTCAATGAAGCCCCCATTTCCGCCACGGCAGCGCCGGACGCAACGCGCAATGGAGTACCCGTGGGGCACGACCGCGGCGTCGACTATGTAACGGGCGGCGTCGGCCAGGACGAAGCCGCCGCGCTCCGCCAGCTCGCGCCCAGCTACAACATGCGGGCGACGTTTACGCTGGGAAATGGCGAGTACCTGTCGGGTGTCGGGGTGCAGGTGTCGCGGCCTGATGGAACGGTCGTGCTGGCGGCGCGGTCGGAAGGTCCGTATCTCTTTGCGCGGCTTCCGTCCGGGCGTTATCGTGTGGTCGCGACCGTCGATGGCGTCGCGCGCTCCCGCGAACTCTACGTGCCATCGCGAGGCAGCGTGCGCTTCACGCTGACGTGGCCCCACGCTTCGACGTCGGCCCGATGATCACGACGTCCCGCGTCGGGGTGCGTATCGTGCATACCGTCCGTATCGGCCTGATCTCCGACACGCATAATCTGGTGCGTCCTGAAGCGCTCGCGCACCTGGCCGGTTGCGACGCGATCATTCACGCGGGCGATATCTGCGGACAGCCCGTGCTCGATGCGCTTGCGCAGATCGCGCCCGTCACCGCCGTGCGCGGCAATAACGATGCCGGCGACTGGGCGGAATCGTTGCGCACGCACGAGCGGATGAGCGTGCAGCAGACGAAGATTCTCGTCGTCCACGATATTGCCGATCTGAACGCCGATCCACTCGAAGAAGGGATCGGCGTCGTCATCACCGGCCATTCGCACAAGCCGCGAATCGAAACACGCGATGGCGTGCTGTACGTCAATCCTGGCAGCGCGGGTCCACGGCGGTTCAAACTGCCTGTTACAGCGGCAATCCTGCTGATCGATGGTGCGCATGCTGAAGCGTCGCTGCATCGGCTGATCGAATAAAAAAGGCCAGCGCGAGCTGGCCTTCTCTTCAAGCGATGCGTTGCAGAGACGTTCTGCGTTCCCGGAACGCCGCGCTTTAGCGCTGTACCTGCGCTACATCAGGCGCGGGCCGTCGCAGCTGACGCGTACGCTTCATCCATCTCCGCAGCTTCGCGTTCGCCGCGCAACACGGCATGCGCTTCGGCACGCGTCGCGACGCACGGACCCGAGCCCAGCAGTGGCTTCTTCGCCGTTTCCTTCAACGCGAGCACCGACACGATCCCGATCAGCGATGCGCCCATCAGGTAGTACGCGGGCATCATCAGATTGCCGGTTGAATTGACGAGCCACGCGGCGACGAGCGGTGTCGTGCCACCGAACAGCGACACCGAGATGTTGAAGCCGATGGCGAGCGCGCCGTAACGGATCTTCGTCGGGAACAGCGCCGGCAGCGCCGACGGCATGACGCCCGTGAAGCACGACAGCAGGGTACCCAGAATCAGCAGGCCGAAGAAGACCGGCAGCAGCGCGCCCGTACGGATCAGCAGCAGCGACGGAATCGACAGCAGCAACAGACCCACGCAGCCCGCCAGCATCACCGGCTTGCGGCCGATCGCATCCGACAGACGACCCGCATACAGCGTCATGGGCATCATCAATACCATCACGACCAGCACGAGGAAGAGGCCGTGCGTTTCGTTGAAGTGCAGCGTCGCCGACAGATAGCTCGGCAGATACGACAGCGCCATGTAGTCCGTCACGTTGAAGATCAGCACGAGGCCGACGCACAGCAGGAGCGCCTTCCAGTGCTGCGCGAGCAGATCGCGGAACGACTGCTTCGGCACCGCCTTGTCTTCGGCTTCACGCTGTTCGGCCTGCTTTCTGAACGCGGGCGTTTCTTCGAGCTTCATCCGGATGTAGAGACCGACGAGACCCAGCGGACCCGCGATCAGGAACGGGATACGCCAGCCCCACGACAGCAGGGCGTCTTGCGACAGCGTTGCCGTCAGCACGGCGACCGTGCCCGCGCCGAGCACGTAGCCGATCAGCGTGCCGAATTCGAGGAAGCTGCCCATGAAGCCGCGTTTGCGGTCGGTCGAGAACTCGGCGATGAAGGTCGCCGCGCCGCCGTATTCGCCGCCGGTCGAGAAACCCTGCACGAGACGCGCGACGAGCAGCAGCACCGGCGCGAAGATGCCGATCGAGCCGTAGTCCGGAATCAGACCGATCGCGAAGGTGCCGAGCGCCATCATGATCATCGTCATCGCGAGCACGCGCTGACGGCCGATGCGGTCACCCAGCGGGCCAAACACCATGCCGCCGATCGGGCGCACGAGGAACGCGGCCGCGAACGTGCCGAACGTGGCGATCAACTGGGCGGACGGACTGCTCGAGGGAAAGAACACCTTGCCGAGCGTGACGGCGATGTAGCTGTACACGCCGAAATCGAACCATTCCATCGCGTTGCCGAGCGCCATGGCGCCGACGGCCCGCTTGAGGAGGGATTTATCGACGATCGTGATGTCGTCGAGGGTGAGGCTGTGTTCTTTTTTGTGATGTCGCCAGAAGCCGTTGCTGGAAGCGGTCAAGGTTGATACTCCAATGACTGCGGCTGAAACGCATGAGCGATCCGCCACGGTTGCCGGGGAAGTGCAGTTTCGCGATGACGCTGTGGGCCTGGGACCACGCACGGACGAAAAAGAAACGCCCGTGCCTCGCGAGGGTGGTCGCGAAAGTGCACTCGTTCGAGTTGCTGCTGACTGTTGCACCTGCGTGGCCGTGGAAGGGGGGCAGATGCATGAGGACGCTGAACCGGACAGGTTGCCCGCCCGCGCCACTGAAAGGCTTGAAACGAAAAAGGCCGGTGATTTATCGCGACTCCGCAGAGGAGTTGCGAAGCGACCGACAAGCCTTCTTGTATAAAAACTATTCAACCCTGGCCGGTTGGCCCCTGATCTTCTCAGGTTGACCGGTTGCGAATTGAACGCGAATGAAGGTGGATTGCTGTTGAAACGAGGTACATAGTAGCACGATAGCAGCGGATCGTGCAAACACCCCGGCTTTCGGAGGGGCGAGGAACCTTGCTCAATCCCATGCCTGGCGGGGGATGCGGCGGATTGAGAGGGTTTGAAAAAGCGGCTTAAAACCGGCGCCGTGAGACGCTCGTGCGGGCGAAGAATTGCTCGCTGAGAGGGGAAAAAGCCGGGTGAAAAGCGTGGCGAAAGAGGCAAAAAAAATCCGCGCAACGCGCGGATTTTTTCACCGAAGGCGGAAGGAAATCAGCCTTGCGACGGCGGCACGTAGCCCGAAGCCTGATCGGCGCCTTCGCCGAAGAAGAATTTTTCGGTCTGCTTCATCAGGTACTGGCGTGCACGCGGATCGGCCATGTTCAGGCGGTTTTCGTTGATCAGCATCGTCTGCTGCTTGAGCCACGCCTGCCAGGCTTCCTTCGAGATGCCTTCATAGATGCGCTTGCCGAGTTCGCCCGGCAGCGGCGGAAAATCGAGGCCTTCGGCTTCCTTGCCGAGCTTCGCGCATTGAACCATACGAGCCATGCTGTGCTTCTCCTGTAATCAGTGTGGGGCGGCAGTCGCCTTATATGGGGCCGCTCAGAGCTGTTTCATCAGCACGAGCGACTTGCGCTGCCAGTTATAGAGCCGGCGACGGTCTTCGGGCAGGTCGTCGACCGTGACCTTCACGAAGCCGCGCTTCAGGAACCAGTGTTCGGTGCGTGTCGTCAGCACGAAAATGCGCGTGAGGCCGCGCGCGCGGGCGCGCTGCTCGATGCGCTTCAAGAGACGCTCGCCGTCGCCGGAGCCTTGCGCTTCCGGTGCGACCGTCAGGCACGCCATTTCGCCGATGCGCTCCTGCGTGTACGGGTAAAGCGCCGCGCAGCCGAAGAGCACGCCATCGTGCTCGATCACCGAGAAATGATCGATGTCACGTTCGATCTGGTGGCGCCCGCGACGTACGAGTGTGCCGTCCGATTCGAGCGGCTCGATCAGCGTCAGGATGCCGCCGACGTCGTCCGGCGTGGCCTCACGCAGGCTTTCGAGGTTCTCGTACGAGATCATCGTGCCTACGCCATCGTGCAGAAACAGTTCGAGCAGCAGGCTGCCGTCGAGCGCGTAGGGCACGATGTGCGCCCGTGCGACGCCACCGCGGCACGCGCGAATGGAGTGCTTCAGATAGAACGCTTCGTCGCCCTGAAGTTCGCCGCTTTCGTGCAGCTTGTATGCGTCGTCGAGCGAGAGTTCGCGGATGAGCGAGCCTTCCTCGTCCATCAGGCCCGGCGTTTCAGTCAGGAACACGATCTTGTCGGCGCGCAACGCGATCGCGGCGGCTGACGCGACATCTTCCATGTTCAGATTGAACGCTTCGCCCGTGGGCGAGAAGCCAAGCGGCGAGAGCAGCACGAGCTTGCGGCTCGCGAGCGAATGGCGGATCGAATCCGCATCGATCTTGCGCACGACACCCGTGTGCGCGAAATCGACGCCGTCCAGAATGCCGACCGGCCGCGCCGTCACGAAGTTGCCCGACACCACGCTGATGTGCGCATGCGCCATCGGGGTGTTCGGCAAGCCCTGGCTGATCGCCGCCTCGATGTCGAGACGCACTTCGCCGGCGGCTTCCTTCGCGGATTCCAGCGCGCGGGCATCGGTGATGCGCATGCCGTGCGAAAACTCCGATTCCACGCCGTGCAGGCTCATCTGCTCCTCGACCTGCGGTCGCGAGCCGTGGACGAGCACGATCTGGATGCCCATAGCCTGCAACAGCGCGATATCGGACACGAGCGCGTTCAGGAGGCCCTGATGCACCACTTCGCCGCCGAACCCGACGACAAACGTCTTGTTGCGGAACGCGTGGATATACGGGGCGACCGAACGCATCCAGTCGACGAATTGCGCGTGCTGGGCGAGATCTTCCGCTGCGCCGGTCGGGGCCGGAGCGCTTGCGGGCGCGGGGACGAGGTCGGTTTGGGAATTCATGCCCGGGATTATAATGCGCCCCCATGTCGAATGTACCCAAAAGTCCCGCTTCGGCGAACGTGAATCAGACGCCTGAGGGCGGACCCGGCCAACCAGCGCGGACGCGCGGCGAAAGTGCGGGCGGCACGCAGGCGCGCGGGACGGACGCGCTGGAGCAGTTGCGTCAGCAGCTCGCGAGTCAGAAACCGCCGCAGGGCCCCCAGCAGAAGGCGCAACCAAAGCCCTCGAATACTTCGCAGCAGTCGCAGCGCCGTCCGCATCAAGTGGCCGCTGGCGACGCGCTGCGTGCGGAAAAAAACATTCCGTCGGGCAAGCAGGGTGACGCGCGCGCGCAACGGCCGCCGCGCGATGGCGGACAATTACTCGACGCCGGTCAGCCTCGCGACGCGGGACAGCCACGTAAGGGCGAACAATCCCGCAGCGCCGGGCAACCGCATCACGGCCGGCAACCGCACAGCGCCGGGCAGCGGCGCAACGCCGACCAGCTGCGCAGCGGCCAGCAAACACCCAGCGTGGAACCGCCCCGCAACGAGACCGCCCCGCGCGAAAAAAAACCGCCGCGCGCGCCGCGCATCGTCGAACCAAACCCGATTCCGCCGATTACCTTCCCTGAAGCGCTGCCGGTCTCCGGCCGCCGCGATGAGATTGCACGGACGATTTCGCAGCATCAGGTCGTGATCGTGAGCGGCGAGACGGGCTCCGGCAAGACGACGCAGTTGCCAAAGATCTGTCTGTCGCTTGGACGCGGCCTCGGCGCGGGTGGCTCAGGTCTGATCGGTCACACGCAGCCGCGCCGGATCGCGGCTTCGGCAACCGGGCGGCGTATTGCCGAAGAACTCGGCACGCCGTTTGGCGAAGTGGTCGGCTACAAGGTGCGTTTCACGGACAACCTCGCGCCCGGCGCGTCGGTGAAGCTGATGACCGATGGCATTCTGCTTGCCGAAACGCAGACCGATCCGCTGCTCAAGGCCTACGACACCATCATCATCGACGAAGCGCACGAGCGCAGTCTGAACATCGATTTCCTGCTCGGCTACCTGCGCGAAATCCTGCCGAAGCGGCCCGATCTCAAGCTGATCGTGACCTCCGCGACCATCGACGCAGACCGTTTCGCGCGTCATTTCGGCAGCGACGAAAAGCCCGCGCCGGTGATCGAGGTGAGCGGACGTCTGTATCCGGTCGAGGTGCGGTACCGGCCTGTGGTCGAAGACAGCCCGGCCGTGAAGTCCGCCGAAGGCACGTCGTCCGGTCGTGAACGTGCGGACCGTCCGGAGCGGCAGAAATCACAACGCGACGCCGACCGCGATCTGATGGAAGCGATCGTCGATGCCGTCGATGAGCTCTGTCGCGAAGGCTCCGGGGACGTGCTCGTGTTTCTGCCCGGCGAGCGCGAAATTCGCGACGCCGCGGAAGCGCTGCGCAAGCACCATCCGCCGCACACCGAGATCCTGCCGCTGTTCGCACGTCTCTCGGCCGCGGAGCAGGAGCGCGTGTTCAAGCCATCGAACGCACGCCGCATCGTGCTCGCGACGAACGTCGCCGAAACGTCGCTGACGGTGCCGGGCATTCGCTATGTGGTCGATACCGGGCTCGCGCGCGTGAAGCGCTACTCGTATCGCAACAAGGTCGAGCAGTTGCAGATCGAGTCGATCTCGCAGGCGGCGGCGAACCAGCGGGCAGGGCGTTGCGGCCGTGTCGCCGATGGCGTGTGTATTCGTCTCTACGAAGAAAGCGATTATCAGGGCCGTGTGCGATTTACCGATCCGGAAATCCTGCGCTCGTCGCTGGCGTCCGTCATTCTGCGGATGAAATCGCTGCACCTGACCGCGATCGAAACCTTCCCGTTTATCGAACCGCCGCCGGGCCGTGCGATTGCCGACGGCTATCAATTGCTGAATGAACTCGGCGCCGTCGACGACGACAACGATCTCACGACGCTCGGCCGCGAACTCGCGCGCCTGCCGCTCGACCCGCGCGTCGGCCGGATGATTCTCGCTGCGCGTGACCAGCAGGCGCTGCGCGAGGTGCTGATCATCGCAAGCGCGCTGTCGGTGCAGGATCCGCGCGACCGGCCGATCGAAGCGCAGGAGCAGGCGGACCAGGCACACCGCCGTTTTGCCGACGAGCGCTCCGAGTTTTTGCAGTGGCTCAAAATCTGGACGTGGTTCGAGGAAGCGGTCGCGCACAAGAAGTCGAACAGGCAGCTCGTCGACGCGTGCCGCGCGAATTTTCTGTCGCATCTGCGGCTGCGCGAATGGCGCGATGTGCATTCGCAACTGCTGACGGTGGTGCGTGAACACGGCTGGCGGCTGAACGAAAGCGAAGCCACGTTCGAGCAGATCCATCTCGCGCTTTTGACGGGCCTGCTCGGCAACATCGGCCTCAAGGCCGACGACGAACCGTATTACCTCGGCGCGCGCAGCATCAAGTTCTATCTGTGGCCGGGTTCGGCGCTGGTGAAGAAAGCCGGCCGCTGGGTGATCGCGGCGGAACTGGTCGAGACGAGCCGTCTGTACGCGCGGTGTATCGCGAAGATCGAGCCCGAGTGGATCGAGCAGATCGGCGCGCATCTGCTGAAGAAATCGTTGTCCGAACCGCATTGGGAAAAGCGCGCGGCGCAAGTGTCGGCGTACGAGCGCGCCGTGTTGTACGGGCTGCCGATCTACCACCGGCGGCGTGTGGGTTTCGGCAAGCAGGACCCGTCGCGCGCGCGCGAACTGTTCATCCGCGGTGCGCTGGTCGAGGGCGAGTTCGACACGAAGCTCGCGTTCTTCGCGCACAACCGGAAGCTGCTTGCCGACATCGAGCAACTGGAGCACAAGTCGCGTCGTCAGGATGTGCTGGTCGACGATGAACTGATCTTCGGTTTCTACGATCAGGCGATTCCCGAAGGCATCTACACCGGCGCGTCGTTCGAGCGCTGGTACAAGGACGAAGTCAAAAAGAGCGGTCAGCCCGAGGACAAACTGCGTCTGCTGTATCTGTCGCGCGACGATCTGATGCGGCACGAGGCGGCCGGCGTCACGACCGATCTCTTCCCGAAGCGGATGACAATGTCGGGCGTCGAGATGGCGCTCACGTATCACTTCGAGCCGGGCTCGCCGCGCGACGGTGTGACGGCGGCGGTGCCGCTCTACGCGCTCAATCAGGTCGATGCGCGTCGATGCGAGTGGCTCGTCCCGGGCATGTTGAAAGAAAAGACGCAACTGCTGCTGAAATCGCTGCCGCAGAAGCTGCGTCGCCATTGCGTGCCGCTACCGGAATACGCGGCAGGTTTTGTCGAGCGCACGCGTGGTCCGCGTTTCGGCGCGGGCGGTCTGCTCGAAGCGCTGATCGCGGATGTTCGCGAAGCGACGCAGGTCGCGATGAAACAGTCCGACTTCAAGCTGGAGACGCTGCCGCCGCATCTCTTCATGAATTTCAAGGTCATCGACGAGCATGGCCGGCAGCTCGCGATGGGTCGCAATCTCGCGCAGTTGCGCGCGGAACTCGGCGGCCAGGCTCAGCAGCATTTCCAGAAGATCGCGGCGGGTGCGGCGCTGGGTGGAGCGGCCGGTTTGTCGAATGCGGCTTCCGGCAGCGCTGCGGCGCTTTCATCCGATTCGCGGACAGGGGCGGCCGATGCTGGGTCGGCAACTGCGTCTGCGAAGAGCGGCGCGCGCGGGCAGGGCGGGACTGCACCTCAAACGTCGGCGAGCGGAACCGCGGCCACCGCGCTGTACGAAAACCTTACGACGTGGAACTTCGGCAAGCTCCCTGAGCTGCTCGAAATCCGCCGTGGTGGCCAGACGTTATTCGGCTACCCGGCGCTGGTCGATCGCACGACGCATTGTGACGTCGAAGTGTTCGACTCGCCCGAAGAAGCCGCGCGGATCCATCGCGCGGGGTTGCGTCGTCTTTTTGCGTTGCAGTTGCGCGAACCGATCAAATATCTGGAGAAGAACCTCCCGGGTCTGCGCGAAATGTCGATGCAGTTCATGCCGCGTGGCACGCAGGAAGAATTGCGCGATCAGCTGGTCGACACCGCGCTGGATCGCGCGTGCCTGCAAGATCCGCTGCCCGACGACGACGGCAGTTTCCATACGCGTCGCGACGAAGGACGCGGTCGCCTGACGCTGCTCGCGCAGGAAATCGCACGGCTCATCGGACAGGTTCTGGGCGAGTACGCCGCAGTCACGAAAAAGCTCGTTCAGGCGAAGTCGTTCACAGCAGCGTACGCGGACATGCAGAGCCAGCTGGATGCGCTGGTGGGTAAACGCTTCGTCGTCGATACGCCTTATGTGCAGCTTGCACATTTCCCGCGTTACCTGAAGGGCATCGCGTTGCGCATCGACAAGCTGAAGGCCGACCCGACCCGTGACGCGCGACAGTTCGCCGAATTCCAGCCTCTGTTGCAGCACTATCAGCGCGCTATCGCGCAGCGTGGCGGCGTGATGGATTCAAGGCTGACCGAATTCCGCTGGCTGCTCGAGGAACTGCGGATTTCGCTCTTCGCGCAGGAACTGCGAACGCCAATGCCCGTTTCGGTGAAGCGCCTGCATAAGGTGTGGGAATCGATGCAGCGTTAAGTGAAGGAGTGCGTATTCACGGCGTTGGCGTATTGCGCTACCAGTGCATGCCTGCGCCGATCGACGCGCCGAATTCACCGCGTGAACTGGTCGTGCCTTGAACCTTGTACGCCCATTTACCCGTTTCGGAGAGTTGCGACACCCCGAGCGCAATGGCGGACTGACCGCCATAAGTGCCGGCCGCGGCCGCAACCATGCCGCGACCGGGCAGCACCGCCTGAGGCAGTCCGGCAACCGCCAGAGCGGATGCTGTGCCACCGTATGCATCGCGGCGACTGGATCGCACCTGATCGTCGGTGTAGCTATTCGCCTGGTTGACGGCGCCGCTCATGCTCTGGGTCAACTGGTTCAGATTGACCGCATCCGTTCCCTGAACGCCGGGCGCCACGTGCGCGATCTGCCGCTCCTGACCTGCCGAGCCGACCGAAACCGTATTCGCACGATCCGCAACCGAACTCTGGCCGAGCGCGACCGCGTTGTCGGCGCTCGCGCTCGCCCCGGCGCCAAGCGCGACCGCGTTGTTGCCGCTGGCGACTGAGTTGACGCCGAGTGCGATCGCATTGGTGCCGCCTGCGACAGCGTTGGCGCCGAATGCGGCGGCGTTGTTCGCGCTCGCGCTCGCCCCGGCGCCAAGCGCGATCCCGTTGTTGCCGGTGGCGACGGCACTCGCGCCGAATGCCGTCGCGCCGTTAGCACTCGCCCGGGCGTTTGCGCCGGCCGCGATGGAGTGTGTTCCAGCTGACTGCGCTGCCTCGGTATCGCGATCACCGTCGGCGCTGAAGAGCGGATTCGCGGTGTTCACTGCGACGTGGCTGATCGCGTCGCCGACCGCGGCGTTCAGCTGGCCGACATTGACCGCGTCGTGCGGATCCGTCCCGTCAGCGACGTTATGGATGATTGTGCCTCCGTTCGCAGCGCTGCCAGCGAGTGTGATGCTGTCACGGTTGACGGTGGCATCCGGGTTTGCGTCGTAGGTGACCGCACCCTCGACCCGGCTCGCCGTCTGATCTGCCTTGCCGCTCACCGCCTTCAACTGCGCGACGTTGACGGCGTCCTGATCGTCCGCGCCCGCTGCGACGCCACTTATCGTGCGATTGCCGACATTGACCTCTCCCGACGAATGTTGAGGCGCGGAGAGTGCGAACGCGAAATACCCACTCCGCGCACCGAAGACAGTCGCCGATCCGGCGCCGAGCGCGATGCTGTTGTCAAATGTGGCTCGTGCGCCGCTGCCGATGGCGATGCTGTTGTCGCGCATGGCCTGCGTGCCGTTGCCGAGCGCCAGCGACGACACGCCTGCGGCGTTCGCGCCGGTGCCGATTGCGGTCGCGTCGGCGCCGGCTGCGCGCGCGAAAGCGCCGATAGCCGTTGCGCCGGAGCCAACGGCGTTGGCGAACGCGCCGAACGCGCTGGAACCGTCCCCCGGCGCATCCGCGCCGTGTCCGACCGCTATGGCATCGAGGCCCCCAGCCGACGCGGCGGCGCCCGCTGCGACAGCGTGCGTGCCGGTTGCGGCGCTGGCGTCATCCGAGCCGTCACGGGTGCCGTCGGCTTTGAAGTAATGCAGCGAATCGCTGCCAGCGAGGGCGTCGAGCCTGTCGTCGACAACTTTCAACTGGCTGACGTTGACCGCGTCGTGGGCGTCGACGCCGTCCGCGACGTTGTGAATCACCGTTCCGCCGTTCACCGGGTCGCCGCCGAGTGTGAAGCTGTTGCGGTTGACGGATCCGTCCGCGTTGCGGTCATAGAACACGGCGCCGTCGACCTTGCTATCGAGCGCCTTTAACTGGCTGAGATTGACCGCGTCGGTGTCGCCGGCGCCGGCAGCGACGTTGGTGATACGCCGCTCCGCGCTAGCGGCGCCAACGGAGACTTCGCCGGTTGCGGTGGCGGCCTTGATCATCAGGCTGGCGCCGACCGGCGTGAACGCCAGCGCGGCCAGATTCGCGTACGTCGTGGAGTCGGTGCCGAGCGCGACGCTGTTCGTGCGCGTAGCCTGGGCGCCATTGCCGAGCGCCACCGACGACGTGCCGCTGGCGCTTGCCGCCGCGCCGATAGCGGTGCCGCGGGAACCGGTCGCGGTTGCGTAGATGCCGGCGGCCGTGGCGAGATCCACGGCTTTTGCCTGGTAGCCCGCTGCGAACGCGCCGTTGCCGCTGGCGCTCGTGTCCTTGCCGATCGCGGACGCGCCAAGTCCGCTGGCGCGCGCATTGCCGCCGATCGCAATGGCTCCCGTGCCCGCCGCGCCAGCGCCGTCGCCGATGGCGACCGAATCCGCGCTGGCAGCGCTTGCGGTGTTCCCGATTGCGACAGCGGCGATGCCGGTGGCGCGTGCGTTCGCGCCGGCAGCGACGCTTTTGGAGCCGGCGGCGGCGACGGCGTTATCGGAACCGTCATCGATCCCGTCGGCCTTGAAGTAGGGCTGGGCGTCGCTGGCGGCTGCAACGGTCACAAACGGGCCTGCTGGTGCGTCCATCTGTCCGGCTTGCGGTGCCGTTGGGTGCCCGGTACCGGACCCAGCCGCACACACCGATGGCAAGCCAGTCATTGTGATTAGCGCGACCGTGATTAACCGGATGGAAAGCTCTGCTCGCAACTGACGCGAATCAGCTGTAAGGCGCGTGCCTGAGGGGGCAAGATTTTCGTTGGACAGGGGTGTGTTAAATGAGTGCATTCCTAAAATACTCTGCCATGTTAAGCCCGCGATCTTTATCAGTGAGCATGTTTTTGAATCGAATGCATGCTCTTCAGCTTTCCTTTGCACGCCAGGAAAGGAGTTCCCATGGCTGCTTACTGTTTCAGCGCACATGAGAAAACCTCGGAAGAAGCGGCGCGACGCGTCGATTTCTCACTGATCGGTTCACGGGATCGTTGCGGGAAAATGATTTGATCTGATTTTCCCGGTCGACAGATTTGGCAGGTATGAGTTAACTCTTAAATTCTCGATGGCTAATCGGCATAGGATGGTTGTGGATATTTCCCCGGAACGTTAAATGTAAATGGATTTACTCTTCAATAATTAGGAGTCTATTTTTGATAATGCGGGTGGCTCTTATTTTCTCGGGCGAAAACTCAAAAAAATAGGATTCACATATTCACTGAGCGCGATCCCCCAGCAAAATCTACGACGATTCCGGCTTCCCAATCGCGCCAGCCGCCCGCCAAAGCGTGCGCCACCGCCCCCGATTTTTTGCTGCGAAAGCTCGACCTGCGTCAACCGCGCGTACTGGCAAACGTTCTACAATGACGCTCGTTCTCCGATGTGAGTTTTCATGCGCAATTTTTTTCTCTTCCGTCTGACTGGCGCGCTGGCAGCGGGCGCGGCGCTGGTCGCCGCAGCAGGCTTTTTCTCTCCGCTGGCGCACGCAAACAATGTGATCGTGCTCAATTCTGGCGAGGCCACGCTCAGCCTGATCGATGAAACGACCCATCAGGTTGTCAGCACCATCCCCACGGGTAAGGAACCGCACCACTTGATGGCGACGCCGGACAATTCGTCGCTGATCGTCGCCAATTCGGTCTCGAACAACCTGATGTTCGTCGATCCGAAATCGGGCAAGGTGCAGCGCTGGGTTGAGGGCATCGAAGATCCTTATCAGATCGGTTTCTCGCCAGATCACAAATGGATGGTCACCACGGGTCTGCGGCTCGACCGGCTTGACATCTATCACTACGACGGCCACAACATGGCGCTTGCGAGCCGTCTGCCGCTCGCGGTGATGCCGAGCCACATGGCGTTCACGAGTGACAGCAAGACGGTGTTCGTCACGCTGCAGGTATCGGGCGAACTGGCCGCGGTCGATCTCGACACGCAGCAGGTCAAGTGGAAGATGAAGGTTGGCAAGGTGCCTGCAGGCCTCTGGATGACGCCGGGCGAGAAATATCTGCTTGTCGGCATGACAGGTGCCGATTACGTCGCGGTGGTGGACTGGAAAAACCAGAAAATCGTCAAGACGATTCCGACGGGCAAGGGCGCGCACAACTTCCGCTCGCTCGCTGACGGCAAGCACGTCGCGGTGTCGAATCGCGTGGCGAGCACCATCAGCATCATTGATGAGGACACGCTGACGAATGTCGGCGACATCACGGGCCTGATGCCCGGCCCGGACGATATGGAACTTTCGGCCGACAAACGCTATCTGTGGGTAACGTTCCGCTTCGCGAAGCACATCGGCGTCATTGATCTGTCAACGCGCAAGCTGATCCAGACGATCGCTGTCGGCCGTTCGCCGCACGGCATCTATTTCTTCGATCGCGCGCCGGTGACGGCGCCGAACGGCGCTTAGGTCATATAAGCCACGCGGGTGCGGCTCCGGCCGCGTCACGAGGCACTGTGGCGAAGCGTTATGTCGAAGCACCTTGTTGAAGCGCAGCGGGCACCATGTTCCACCTGATTTTTTCGACTCTCGATAGTTTCGTCTCTGCAGTGCAGACGCTGCTGTACGTCGATGTCGTGCAGCCGCTGCTGTTCCGCTTCGATCTGATGGACTACGACGAGGACACCTACGACAGCCTCTACTGGGTGATAGTCGGCGTGCTCGAGGTGCTCGCCATGTACGCGGTGCTCCGGCCCCTCGAGGCGCTGCGCCCCGTCGAGCAATGGGAAAACCGCAAGGCGGTGCGCGTCGACGTGATTTACACGTGGATTGCGAAGCTCGGCATCCTGAACCTGTTTTTCTTCTTCTCGCTGCAACCGTTCTTCGATGGCGTGCAGGGCTGGTTGAGGCTGCACGATGTCGCAAATATCGATTTCGACAACCTGTGGCCCGGCGTCACCACGCAACCGCTCGTTACGTTCCTGATGTACCTGATCGTGCTCGACTTTGCGGGTTACTGGTATCACCGCGGCCAACATCGCTTCGGGCTCTGGTGGGAACTGCACGCGGTTCATCACAGCCAGCGCCAGATGTCGCTCTGGTCTGACGACCGTAACCATCTACTTGACGATCTGCTGCAGGCGTGCTTTTTCGCGGTCATCGCACTGGTGATCGGCGTGCCGCCGTCGCAGTTCGTGGTGCTCGTCGCGATTACGAATCTGGCGCAGAGCGTACAGCACGCCAATATCCGGATGTACCTGGGCTGGCTGGGCGAACGGCTGCTCGTCAGCCCGACGTTCCATCGCCGGCATCATGCAATGCGCTACGGCCATGAGGGCACGAATTACGGCTGCAATTTCGGTGTGCTGTTCCCGTGGTGGGATCTGCTGTTCCGAACCGCGTCGTGGAGCCGCGACATGGAGCCGACCGGTATTCAGGACCAGCTCGACGGTCGTCAATACGGCGAAGGCTTCTGGGCACAACACTGGCTCGCGCTCGTACGCATTACCCGGCGGCTCGCGCCGGGTCGCCGCGAGCAGGGCAACGATACCGCGGCCGTCTGAGCCGGCAGCTCGTGCGCTTCGTTTGCTGTACGTGCTTCTGTCAACGCTGGCACTAACGCTTCTGTCATCGCGCGCCACCGCAGCGAGAAATACCGGTGGCGTGGTCCCTGGTTTATCCTGTCTGCAGTTTCTCCGGCAATGGCGGTGGTTAGCGTGGTCGCGTTTGTCTCACGCAGATCGCAATTTCGGTTCATCCACTGTTTCGCCCCGTTCGTTGCCCCGTTTTTTGCCCATTCACCGCTTCATTCACCGGCACTGGCTCGCATGAATGACCTGTTGCGCTCGTTCGGGCGCGCACTCTCCAGCGCGCTCCATCCGCGCATGCTCTGGCTGACCTTCTTGCCGTTCGCGGCGGCGGCGATCGTCTGGGGCGTCATCCTCTGGTTTTCGTGGCAGGCGCTGACCGACGCCACCCGCGTGTGGCTCGAAAGCTGGCCGTTCACCACGACGCTCTACAGCCTGTTCGACTGGCTCGGGTTTTCGTCGCTGCATGCGGTGATTGCGCCCTTCATCGTGATCGCGCTCGCGATTCCACTGATTGTCGTGACCGTGCTGCTGCTGATCGCGACACTGTCGATGCCGGCCGTGATCCGTCATCTGTCTGTCCGGCAGTTCAGCAGCCTGGAGATGCGTCGCGGCGGAACGTGGTACGGTAGTCTGATCCATGCGCTATGGACAACGCTCGTCTGTCTCGTTCTGCTGGTGGTGACGCTGCCGCTGTGGCTCATCCCGCCATTCTTCGCGCTGATTCCGCCTCTGTTGTGGGGCTGGCTCACGTATCGCGTGATGACGTATGACGCACTCGCGCTACACGCGACAAGCGAGGAGCGTCGCGCGCTGGTTCGGCGACACCGGCTGCCGCTGTTGCTGATCGGTGTCGCGAGCGGTCTGCTGGGTTCGCTTCCGACGCTGCTCTGGGCGTCGTCGGTCTGGCTAATCGTGTTGTTCCCGGTCGTGACGGCGGCGACTATCTGGATCTATGCGTTCATCCTGGTCTTTTCGGCGTTGTGGTTCGGCTATTACTGCCTGCGCGCGTTGCAGCGCATGCGCGCTGAAGAGCACGGCGCGCGCACGGCAGTGACGGTTCCCTACTGAACTCATTTTTCAGGAAGAGGCGGCAATGGCATTTGGCGTCATCATCATCGGCGACGAAATCCTGTCTGGCAGACGTACTGACAAGCATCTGCCGAAACTCATCCAGCTTTTGACCGACCGCGGGCTCTCGCTTGCCTGGGCGGAATACATCGGCGACGACCCGGAGCGCATCACGAGAACGTTGCGCCGTTCGTTCGCCTCGGGCGACGTCGTGTTCTCGACCGGCGGCATCGGCGCGACGCCTGACGATCACACGCGCCAATGCGCCGCCGCAGCACTCGGCGTGCCGCTCGAACTGCACGCCGAAGCAGCAAAACTGATCCAGGAGCGCATTCGCGACATGCATGTCGATGCGTCCGGCGCACCGCCCGACCTTGGTTCGCCGGAGAACCGCCATCGTCTGAACATGGGCACGTTCCCACGCGGCGCGTCGATCATTCCAAATGGTTACAACAAGATTCCGGGCTTCTCAGTCGGGGATCACCACTTCGTGCCGGGTTTCCCGGTAATGGCGTGGCCCATGATCGAATGGGTGCTGGACACGAAGTACGCGCATCTGCACCACGCCATGCCGCACGCGGAAAAGTCACTGCTTGTATTCGAACTGCCCGAATCGACGCTCACGCCGTTGATGGAAAAGATCGAACATGACTTTCCGGGCGTGCGCGTCTTCAGTCTGCCGAGCGTCGGCGATGCGGAGCGCGGCGGTATCTATGCCCGCCGTCACATTGATCTGGGCGTGAAAGGCGAGCCTGAAGCGGTCGCCGCAGCATTCGTGAAGCTGCGGGAAGGCGTTCATCTGCTTGGCGGCGACATCGTTGAACCCGATGCCACGCAGGCGAAACCGCGGGGCTAAACGAACCGGGACCTCACGCCGCTGACGCTCGCCGACAGCCGGACGGCCACGTGAAAGCGAACACGCTTTACGCGCCGATCCACGGCAGACCCCGGAAGCACCAGCCCGAGACCGTTTTCCGGTGCCCCTGGCCGTCCTTGTCCCCTTCGAAACCTTCCAGCAGGTCAAACGCCTGCGTGAAACCCGCCTGGGTTGCGGCGATCGCGGCAAGCTTTGAGCGGGCGGCGCTACGGCACAGGAACAGTACCGGCGTATCCGGCGACGCCGCGTTGCCCAGCTGATCGAGAAATTCCGGGTTCGGTACGCCCCCCGGATAACGCGTCCATTCAACATGGACGTACTGGCCGTCGCCAATCAGCGGCCGTCCAACCCAATCGAGTTCCGCGCGGGTCCGAACGTCAACGAGGCGTGTGCGCGGGTCGAGTTGGAGAAGCTCGAATGCCTCGGCAGGCGAAAGCGCCCCTGCGTATGGCAACTGGTTTTCGATACGCCGCTTCCCGGCCTGCGCGTACAACTGTTCGAGCGTACTCATGACGGCAAATCTCCTTCGTGCTGGCAACCAAAAGATCATTCTAGCGTGTCAGTCACTCGCGCGTACCCGGCCATTCGGTCGATACACAAGGCAGGGTGCGACTGCTATGCTTCATGAGGGTGCAAGCGGGATCGCAAGCACCAAAATGGAACAACGCATTGATTTTCCACGATGACTCGCACTATGTTGGTGCTAACCCTCGTGAGATATGTCGCGAATTGCGCGACGCCGGGTGTAAGGATTCCCCGTAAGTGCGCGTAACGGAAGGCTTTTGCGCCAGGCTGGCGCATGTTGGCACGGAAGCTGCTTTATACGGCCCGATCGATTCGACCGTAGTTTTTTTCATCTGATCTTCCAGATCGGATAGACGTGCGGTGGCGGGTCAGCTAGATTTGGGCGGCGGCAGAATCCGCCGAATTCGTTAATCAGGAGAATAGGTTATGAGTAAATCCGTGGCCGACGTCATGCAACTCGTCAAGGACGAGGACGTCAAGTTTGTCGACTTCCGTTTCACCGACACGCGCGGCAAGGAGCAGCACGTTTCGGTGCCGGTGTCGGCATTTGGCGAAGACAAATTCGAAAGCGGCCATGCGTTCGACGGTTCTTCGATCGCCGGCTGGAAGGGCATCGAAGCCTCGGACATGCTGCTCGTCCCGGACGCCGACACGGCCTTCATCGACCCGTTCTACGAAGAGTCGACCCTCGTCATGACCTGCGACGTCGTCGAACCGTCGGACGGCAAGGGCTACGAACGCGATCCGCGCTCGCTCGCCAAGCGCGCCGAAGCGTACCTGAAGAGCACCGGCCTTGGCGACACGGCCTTCTTCGGTCCGGAGCCGGAATTCTTTATTTTCGACTCGGTCCGGTGGAATACGGACATGTCGGGCTGCTTCGTGAAGATCGGCTCGGAAGAAGCACCGTGGTCGTCGGGCAAGGAATTCGAAGGCGGCAACACGGGCCACCGTCCGGGCACGAAGGGCGGCTATTTCCCGGTCGCGCCGGTCGACTCGTTCCAGGACATTCGCTCGGAAATGTGTCTGCTGCTCGAACAGATCGGCATTCCGGTCGAAGTGCACCACCACGAAGTCGGGGGCATGGGCCAGAATGAAATTGGCACGAAGTTCTCGACGCTGGTGCAGCGCGCCGACTGGACGCAGCAACTGAAGTACATCGTCCACAACGTTGCGCATACGTATGGCAAGACGGCGACGTTCATGCCGAAGCCTGTCGTCGGCGACAACGGTTCGGGCATGCACGTTCACCAGTCGATCTGGAAAGACGGCCAGAACCTGTTCGCGGGTAACGGCTACGCGGGCCTGTCGGAATTCGCGCTGTTCTACATCGGCGGCATCATCAAGCACGCCCGTGCACTGAACGGCATCTCGAACCCGACGACGAACTCGTACAAGCGCCTCGTGCCGCACTTCGAAGCACCGGTGAAGCTCGCGTACTCGGCGAAAAACCGTTCGGCCTCGATCCGCATTCCGCACGTGTCGAACCCGAAGGGCCGTCGTATCGAAACGCGTTTCCCGGACCCGATGGCGAACCCGTACCTCCTGTTCTCGGCGCTGATGATGGCCGGTCTCGACGGCGTTCAGAACAAGATCCATCCGGGCGAAGCAGCCGACAAGAACCTGTACGACCTGCCGCCGGAAGAGGATGCAAAGATCCCGACCGTGTGTGCCGGCCTCGATCAGGCGCTGGACGCGCTCGACAAGGATCGCGAGTTCCTGACGCGCGGTGGCGTGTTCACGGATTCGATGCTGGATGCGTATCTGGAACTGAAGGAAGGCGAGCTGCAACGCGTCCGCATGACCACGCACCCGATCGAATTCGAAATGTACTACTCGCTGTAAGTGGTGATGGCGCTTCGCCGGAGGAAGGCGAAGCGCGCGTCCGAACGTTCGCGATCGGTCACGAAGGGACGGCGGCGCCGTCCCTTTTTTGTTGAACTTTCGCACAGCGTTGCCGGACCAGAAGGAACGTTGTTGCTGCACCAGGGTAGCCGTGTTCGCCTCATCACCGTTTCATACCGACCAGATTGATACAAGATGGATCTGAAGAATCTGATCAAGGCAAGGAAAGGGCACGCCGAACCGCTGTCGAGCGACGCCCAGCTTGTCGACTCCGGTTTGCTGCCGGGATTCGAGGCATTGCCGACGGTTGTGCTTGTGCTGGAGAAGCGCACGTTGCGCGTCGTGTTCGCGAATCCTTCCGCGGAGTCGATGCTCGATCTGTCACGCCGGCAACTCACGCAGATGGCGTGGCCGGACATTTTTTCGAACGCGGACGAGTTGCTGATGACGATCGCCGCGATCGCCGAACACCGTTTTCACGCGACTCACCTCGATACCGTGCTCGAACGGCCCGGGCACGAACCGCTGCATGTGCATGCGATCGTCGGCTTTCTCGAGATTGTGCCGGACTACGTCCTGCTCGAAATCTTCGAGAACGAACGACATCTGCGCACCGACCGTGAGGAACGCATCCAGGATCTGACTGCGGTCAACAAGCAGTTGATCCGCAACCTGGCCCACGAGATCAAGAACCCGCTTGGCGGCATTCGCGGCGCGGCGCAACTGCTCGAGTTCGAACTGAGTGCACGTGAGCGCGACGAATTGCGCGAATACACGCAGGTTGTCATCAAGGAATCGGACCGGCTGCAGACGCTTGTCGACCGGTTGCTCGAACCGCACCGTCATCCGCACATCGTGGGTGACGTGAACATTCATGAAGTATGTGAGCGTGTGCGCGCCGTCATCCTCGCGGAGTTTCCGCGCGGCCTCACGATCGAGCGCGACTACGACGTGAGCGTGCCCGATCTGCGCGGCGACAAGGAGCAGTTGATCCAGGCGCTGCTCAACATCGTGCGCAACGCTGCCGAAGCGTTGCGCGAGCGCATTTCACAAGGCGATGCGCGTATCGAACTGCGCACCCGCGTGGCCCGCAAACTCACGATCGCGAAACGTCTTTGTAAGCTGGCATTGGACTTGCATATCATCGACAACGGTCCTGGGATTCCCGAGGATATCCGGGACCGCATCTTCTATCCGCTCGTTTCGGGGCGTGAGGATGGAAGCGGTCTTGGCCTGACGCTCGCGCAGACGTTCGTGCAACAACACGACGGTTTGATCGAAGTGGAAAGCCGGCCGGGACACACCGAGTTTCAGATCCTGCTGCCGCTTGAGTGATTACCCGGTTACCACTGGGCAACCCATC
Source organism: Paraburkholderia sp. GAS42 (assembly GCF_050436565.1). Taxonomy (NCBI): domain Bacteria; kingdom Pseudomonadati; phylum Pseudomonadota; class Betaproteobacteria; order Burkholderiales; family Burkholderiaceae; genus Paraburkholderia; species Paraburkholderia sp. GAS42. The sequence goes on from NZ_JBNDML010000003.1 coordinate 237,956, forward strand.
GAACAGCACCACACACGCTGACGCACCTCAAGACTTCTGAACGACTATATGAAGCCGATCTGGATAGTAGACGACGATCAATCGATCCGCTGGGTGCTCGAAAAAGCCCTTGCACGAGAAAATTTCGCGACGCGCAGCTTCGCGAACGTGCGCGAGGCGGCGGGCGCGCTGGATCACGACAGCCCGCAGGTGCTGGTGTCCGACATCCGGATGCCAGGCGGCTCAGGCCTCGAGCTGTTGCAGACCGTCCGCGAACGCGTACCGGGTCTGCCCGTCATCATCATGACGGCGTTCTCCGACCTGGATAGCGCGGTCGCCGCATTTCAGGGCGGCGCGTTCGAGTATCTGGCCAAGCCCTTCGACGTCGACAAGGCGGTCGAACTGATCCGCCGTGCCGTCGACGAAAGCATGCGTGGCGAGCAGACGTGGGATGACCGCCTCGCCGATGCACCGGAAATGCTCGGCCAGGCACCGGCGATGCAAGACATGTTTCGCGCGATCGGCCGTCTGTCCCATTCTGCGGCAACCGTGCTCATCACCGGCGAATCAGGCACCGGTAAGGAGCTTGTTGCACGCGCGCTGCACCGTCATAGCCCGCGCGCGAATGGTCCGTTCATCGCGCTGAACACGGCGGCGATTCCGAAGGACCTGCTGGAATCCGAGCTGTTCGGTCACGAGCGCGGCGCATTCACCGGTGCTCAGGCGATGCGGCAAGGTCGTTTTGAGCAGGCCGAGAACGGCACGCTGTTCCTCGATGAAATCGGCGATATGCCGTTCGATCTGCAAACACGTCTGTTGCGTGTGCTGTCGGATGGTCAGTTCTATCGCGTGGGCGGCCACAATCCGCTGCGCGCGAACGTTCGGGTCATTGCAGCGACGCACCAGAATCTCGAATCGCGTGTCCGTCAGGGTCTGTTCCGCGAGGATCTGTATCACCGCCTCAACGTGATCCGGTTGCGTCTGCCGGCGTTACGCGAACGTAGCGAGGACATTCCGCTGCTCACGCGTCACTTCCTGCAGAAGAGTGCGCGCGATCTGGGTGTCGAGCCGAAACGCGTGTCAGATGAGGCGCTTGCGTATCTGGCGTCGCTCACGTTTGCCGGTAATGTCCGGCAGCTTGAAAACCTGGCCAACTGGCTGACTGTCATGGCGCCGGCCCAGACGATCGAGATCAAGGATCTGCCGCCGGATCTCGTGCCGTCGACGGCCGGTAGCGCGGATATCGTTGCGGGCGCGGGTATGGCCGCTGACGCGTCAGGCAATGCGCTGGCCACTGCTGGCACGAACGGCACGTCGGCGCCGTCGCCGATGTCCACAGCGCCTGGCGCGCCGGCGACCACGCCCGTCAGCGTGTGGGAAAGCGGATTGCGAACTGAAGTGGCGCGTATGCTGCGCGAGAATTCGGCCGATGTGATGGACGAACTATCGCGTCGTTTCGAAGCCGCCGTGATTCGCGAGGCGCTCGATTTCACGCGTGGACGCAAGGTCGAAGCGGCCGAGCGTCTGGGGATCGGCCGGAACACGATTACGCGCAAGATTCAGGAATTGAATCTCGAATAGCAGCTTCTGCATCGAAGAAACACAGCAAGGGTCGTCCACCTGCATCGCAGCGTGTGGACGGCCCTTTTTGCTATTCACCACAGAATTCCGCGTGGCCGGCTTCCTGTGTCGAACGGCCAGGTCGCGGCGCTGCCCGGCGTCAGGGCATAATCGGTGCTGTTCTTCTTCCGACAGCTCACTATGCCCGCAGCACGCTCCTGGCCTCGCAGTCCCGATCCGTTTCTCCATCTCGAAGATCTTCACGATCCTGCTTCGCTTGCGTGGGTTGGCGGGCAGAACACGCGCGCACGCGCTGAATGGCGCAGCGGCGATGGCTTCGACGCGCTTACGCAGCGTCTCGCGAGTGCGTATCTGCCACGCGAGCGGCCGGTTATTCCGAGCCGATGGAAAGACTGGGCGTACGACTTCTGGCAGGACGACCGCAATCCGAAGGGCCTCTGGCGTCGCACATCGTGGACAAGCTGGCGCAATGGCGCGCCGCAATGGCAGAACCTGCTCGACTTCGATGCGCTCGGCGAGGCCGAGGCCACGCCGTGGGTCTGCGCCGATATCGACATCCTCTATCCGGACGGCGACCGGGCACTAATCGCGTTGTCGCCGGGCGGCTCGGACGCGACGATCGTGCGCGAGTTCGACATCGATAACCAGCGCTTCGTGGATGACGGTTTTTCCATCGCGGTGGCCGGCAAGCACACGGCATCGTGGATCGACCGGGACACGCTGTATGTGGGCTGGGACAACGGCGATGCGACGCTCACGCGCTCGGGTTATCCGCGCGAGGTGCGTCGCTGGACGCGCGCTACGGCGCTCGAGGAGGCCCCCGTTGTGTTCGCCGGCGAATTCGACGACATCGGCGTGGAGGCGCACTACGATCCTGTGGAGAAGCGTCACTCAGCGGTGCGCGATGTCGACTTCTTCGATTCGCACACGTACTGGCCCGATGCGAATGGCGTGTGGCGGCGCTATGACGTGCCGTCGCATATTTCGGTCGGTGGCTGGCATGGGTGGTTGCTGCTCGAGCCGCGTCTCGACTGGCAGTGCGATAGCGGCCTCTACGCCGGCGGCGCCTTGCTCGCGATCCGGGAGGCGGCGTTCCTGGCCGGCAGCCGGCATTTCATGCCGCTTTTCACGCCGACGCCGCTCACGTCCGCGTGCGAATGGACGCATACGCTCAACACGCTGATCGTCTCGTATCTCGACGACGTGGAGAGTCGCACACTGCTCTGGCAACCGTTGCAATCAGCCGAAGGCGACTGGCACTGGGCGTCGCGGACGTTCCCGTCACGCGAAACGTCGCAGGTGGACGTTTCACCGATCGAGGCCACGCTTAACGACGAGGTCTATGTCGATGTCGACGATTATCTGCAGCCGCCCGAATACTGTCTCGCCGATCTTGCTCAGGAGGATCTGTCAGCGTGGACCGTGCTGGACCGTTGGCCCACCCAGTTCGACGCAGCGCCGCTCATGGTGAAGCGCGGTCACGCGCAATCGAAGGACGGCACGCGTGTGCCATACACGATCGTCGGCGCGCGCAGCATTCTCGAAGCATCGACGTCCGTTGCGAACCCGTGCCTGCTGACGGGTTACGGTGGCTTCGCTGTCCCGCTGACGCCGGACTATCTGGTAAGCCCGGGCATCGGCTGGCTGGAGCAGGGCGGCATCTATGTGGTCGCGCATATCCGCGGTGGCGGCGAGTACGGTACACAGTGGCATCTGGCTGCGCAGCGCGAGCATCGTCAACGCGCGTTCGACGATTTCATCGCAGTCGCTGAGACTTTGATCGGCGATGGCGTCACAACCGCCGCGCAACTCGGCATTCAGGGCGGCAGCAACGGCGGGCTGCTGGTCGCCGCGTGCATGACGCAGCGTCCCGAGCTCTTTGGCGCGGTGGTGTGTGAGGTTCCGTTACTCGATATGCAGCGGTATCACCTGCTGCACGCGGGCGCGTCGTGGATGGACGAATACGGCGACCCGGATGATCCGCAGGAAGCACGTGCGCTGGCTGCGTATTCACCGTATCACCGCGTGTCGGCTGGCGCGAAATATCCGTCGGTTCTGTTCACGACCTCGACGAGCGACGATCGCGTGCACCCGGGGCACGCGCGCAAGATGGTGGCGCGCATGCAGGCGTCGGGACATGAGGATGTGTGGTACTGGGAGAACACCGATGGCGGACACGGCTCGGGCTCCGATGCGCTGGAGCGCGCCGCTTACGATGCGATGGTGTTCGGTTTTCTGTGGTCGCAGCTGGGATAACACGTCACCGGGTGGCTGACGTTGGGCGGGCGCGTGTTCGCAGCGTCAGTCGCGGGTCAGCCAGACTAAAAGAGCGCATTCAGTCGATCTGCGCGACAACCGGCGCGTGGTCCGACGGCTGGTCCCATTTGCGCGGAACGCGATCGACATCGCACAGTGTGCATTTGTCGGCCAGCGATTTCGACAGCAGGATATGGTCGATCCGCATGCCCGCATTGCGACGGAAGGCCAGCATCCGGTAGTCCCACCACGTGAAGGTTTTTTCCGGATGCTCGAACTTCCGGAAAGCATCGATGAGACCCAGTTCGACGAGACGCACGAACTGCGCACGCTCTTCCGGCGAGACGAGGTTCTGTCCTTCCCATGCCTTCGGATCGTGCACATCGCGATCTTCGGGCGCGATGTTGTAGTCGCCCAGCAGCGCGAGGTGCGGATGCTGCGCGAGTTCGCTGTCAATCCAGGTGTGCAATGCGTCGAGCCAGCGCAGCTTGTAGGCGAACTTGTCCGTGCCCGGCGCCTGGCCGTTCGGGAAATACGCCGAGATGATGCGTACGCCTTCGATCGTCGCGGCGATCACGCGTTGCTGCGGGTCATCGAAGCCGGGAATGTTGCGCACGATCGAGGCCTCATCGACGACGAGGCCCTGGCGCACCAGAATGCCGACGCCGTTATAGGTTTTCTGACCGGCGAACCAGCTTCGATACCCTTTGGCTTCGAGCTCGGCGCGTGGGAATTTCTCATCGGGCAGCTTGAGTTCCTGCAGACACAGCACATCGGTCTGACTCTGTTCGAGCCAGTCGGTCACATGCTGCTGGCGAACCTTCAGCGAGTTCACATTCCAGGTGGCGATTTTCATTCGGTGTCGGAGAGAGCGGGCGCGATAGAACGGGAGTTTACATGAACGCGGAGTGCGCCTGGATGCTGTCCGGCATGCGTTCGCCCTGGCGCACCGAAGGACACGCCTCACCAGGGTAAATAATTCCCGGGACGCTTCGCCGTGCGGCGTATAGTGGGGCGACATACATGTTTCAGGGGCGCATCATGGCTGACTTTTATCCGGTCATCTACAAGGACTTCGAAGTGCATCCCCTCGTTTTTTCGCGGGAATTCAACAAGTTCGATGGACACAAGAAAAACGCGGAAGGTTACGACGTCGCAGTGCGCGTGTGCCGGCCGGGCGCGATCAGCGGATCGAAGGCGAGCCGCGTGTTTCGTCTCTCCCGACAATCGACGTTTTCGGATTTCGGCGTGGCGAAGCGCAGCGCAAGTCAATACGGCGCGGACATCATCGATGGAAAGATCGAAGGCGCAACGGTCGCCGATCTGTGAGCACGCAAAATAGTTTGCATGAATGTTTGACGCGCCGTGGGTGCGCCAGTACAATTCGCTTCCTCTGACGCGGGGTGGAGCAGTCTGGCAGCTCGTCGGGCTCATAACCCGAAGGTCGCAGGTTCAAATCCTGCCCCCGCAACCAACAAGGCTTCGTTGCTTTCCTGTGCAACGTGCCGCGCAAGTCCGGCGATGCTGTCGCCAGCAAAAACCCGCTTCGGCGGGTTTTTTGTTTTCGGCGTTTTCTGGCCATTGCGGGTCAACCGAACGCATTGACGCAATGCGTCGCCACAATCTGTTCAATCAGCTCACATCCGGGTGATCCTGAAGAACCTGAACGCTGGTTCCTTCATCTTCACTGTCTGGCCGATATATCGTCCCCAAGTCGCTCCAGATGTCGCCGCGTTCTGCAGCAGCGGCGACCTTGTCCAGATGGGTAAACGGGTTCCCTACGCTTTCTTACGCCGATAGAATCGAAGGCAATCAAAGGAGCCGCTGATGGACCTGATCATTCGCCGTGCCGTCCTGCCGGGCCATACCCCGGGGCGCCATGAACCCGTCGATATCGGCATCGAAGCCGGCCGTATTCTCGCCGTAGAGCCGCGTCTCGCTGCCACCGCGTCCGAGGAGATCGACGCAGCGGGATCGCTCGTTACGCCGCCTTTCGTCGATCCGCATTTCCATATGGACGCGACGCTGTCGTACGGTTTGCCGCGCGTGAACGCGTCGGGCACCCTGCTGGAGGGCATCGCGCTCTGGGGCGAGCTCAAGCCGCAGCTGACGCAGGAAGCGCTGATCGAGCGTGCGCTGCAATATTGCGACTGGGCCGTCGCACGCGGGCTGCTGGCTATTCGTACGCACGTCGACATCTGCGATCCGCGGCTCCTCGCTGTCGAAGCGCTGCTCGAAGTGAAGCGCCGCGTCGCGTCGTATCTGGACATGCAACTGGTCGCGTTCCCGCAGGACGGCGTGCTACGCAGTCCTGGCGCGTTCGATAACCTCAAGCGCGCGATATCGATGGGCGTCGATGTGGTCGGCGGTATCCCGCACTTCGAGCGGACAATGGCCGATGGCGCGGAGTCCGTGCGCATCCTGTGCGAATACGCGGCGGAGCAGGGGCTGCGCGTCGATATGCATTGCGATGAATCGGACGATCCGATGTCGCGTCATATCGAAACCCTGGCGGCGCAGTCGCACCGTCTCGGGTTGCATGGGCGCGTCACCGGCTCGCACCTGACGTCGATGCATTCGATGGACAACTACTATGTCAGCAAGCTGCTGCCATTGATGCGCGAAGCGGGCGTTGCGGCGATCGCCAATCCGTTGATCAACATCACTCTGCAGGGCCGCAGTGACACGTATCCGAAGCGTCGGGGCATGACGCGCGTGCCGGAGATGCTGGCCGCGGGCATCAATGTCGCGTTCGGGCACGACTGCGTGATGGACCCGTGGTATGGCCTCGGTTCTGGCGACATGCTCGAAGTCGCGCATATGGGCCTGCACGTCGCACAGATGACCAGCCAGGATGGCATACGCGCATGCTTCGACGCGGTCACGGTCAACGCGGCGCGTATTCTCGGTCTGGAAGGCTATGGCATCGAACCCGGCTGCGAGGCGAATCTGGTCATGCTCGACGCGCGCGATCCGGCCGAAGCGATCCGTCTGCGAGCGGCGCGGCTCGCGGTGATCCGGCGTGGCAAGGTAGTCAGCCGTGCACCGGCTGCGCAAGCGACGCTCACACTGGAAGGACGACCTTCCACGGTCGATTTCAGGCTGCATCGCTAGGCGCTTGCGGAGCAAAGAAAAGCCGGTGATTGCGTGAGCAATCACCGGTCTCTTTTACATCACGTCGCTTGCCGCGGGCAGCGCGTACAGCGCCTCGCACTGCGGCATCGGGCGCCCAGCGCTATGAATGCGCAGCGCCAGGCGTCATGCCGTTATGACGCAGCAACGCATCGATATTCGGCTCGCGGCCACGGAACGCCTTGAACGATTCCATTGCAGGCCGGCTGCCGCCCACTTCGAGAATCTCCTTGCGATAACGCGTGCCGGTTGCCACATCGAGCACGCTGCCATGCTTCGCCTGCGCGGCTTCTTCGAATGCGGCGTACGCGTCGGCGGACAACACTTCCGCCCACTTGTAGCTGTAGTAGCCCGCGGCGTACCCACCCGCGAAGATGTGGCTGAACGTATTCGGCCAGCGCGAGAACGACGCCTGCGGAATCACATGGAAACGCTCGTTGATCTCACGTGCAAGATCGTTCGCGCTTTTCTCTCCGGATGGATCGAAGTCCACATGCAGCGACATATCGAACATCGAGAACACGATCTGCCGCAATGTGCCGAGGCCGCTCTGGAAATTCTTCGCGGCAAGCATCTTGTCGTACAGTGGGCGCGGTAGCGGAGCAGCGGTCTCGACATGCGAGGTCATGTCGCTTAGCACGTCCCACTCCCAGCAGAAGTTTTCCATGAACTGCGACGGCAATTCGACCGCGTCCCATTCGACACCGTTGATGCCGGACACGCCCAGTTCGTCGACGCGTGTCAGCATGTGATGCAGCCCGTGCCCGAACTCGTGGAACAACGTGATCACCTCATCGTGCGTGAAGCATGCTGGCTTGCCACCCACCGGCGCCGAGAAGTTGCACGTGAGATACGCGACGGGCGTCTGCACGCCGCCTTCGGCGCGCTTGCGACGCGTACGCGCATCGTCCATCCATGCGCCGCCGCGCTTGCCTTCGCGCGCGTACAGATCGAGATAGAACTGCGCGACGAGCGCACCGTCCTGATTCTCCACACGGAAAAAACGCACGTCCGGATGCCACGTCGCAGCTTCGTCGCGACGGATGCGCACGCCGAAGAGCGTCTCTGTGACCTTGAAGAGGCCTTTCAACACGGCGTCTTCCGGGAAGTACTGTTTGACTTCGTTTTCAGAGAACGAATAGCGCTTCTGACGCAGGCGTTCGCCGGCAAAGGTCATATCCCAGGGCTGGATGTCGGCGAGGCCGAGTTCGCTTGCAGCGAATTCGCGCAGTTCCTTCCAGTCCTGCTCCGCATGCGGACGCGCACGCGTCGCCAGATCTTCGAGGAACGTCATCACCTGGGCGGGCGATTCGGCCATCTTTGGCGCCAGCGATACTTCGGCGAAGTTCCTGAAGCCGAGCATCTTCGCTTCTTCTTCGCGCACTTTCAGTTCTTCGGCGAGGACCGCGGTGTTGTCCCACTCGGCTTTGCCGTTGCCGTACGCGGCACCCAGTTCCGACGCACGGGTTGCATACGCGCGATACATCGTCTCGCGCATCGCACGGTTTTCCGAGTACTGCATCACCGGAAAATACGACGGGAAGTGCAGCGTGAATTTCCAGCCTTCCTTGCTGTCACGTTGCGCCGCTTCCCGCGCGCCTTCGACGACGTCATCCGGCAGGCCGGCCAGTTCCGCTTCGGTCGTTGCGATATAGGCGTACGCGTTAGTCGCGTCGAGCACGTGATCGGAGAACGATTTCGAGAGCCCGGCCTGACGCTCCTGCAATTCTGCAAAACGCGGCTTCTGGTCTTCCGGCAACTCGGCGCCCGACAGACGGAAATCGCGCAACGCGTTGCCGAGAATTTTTTTGCGCTCGCCTGTCAGCGAGGCGAAGTCGGCGCTGGCGTTGAGCGCCTTGTACTTCTCGTAGAGCGCGAGATTCTGGCCGACGCTCGACCAGAACTCGGTCACGCGTGGCAGATTTTCGCCGTAGACGGCACGCAGTTCCGGCGTATCGGCAACCGCGTTCAGATGGCCGATCACGCCCCAGGCTCGCGACAGCGGTTCGGTCGCGCGTTCGACGGGCTCGACGACGTCGGCCCACGAAGCCGGCGTGACAGGCGCGCTCGCGCGTTCGACGGCAGCATTCGCGTCGGCGAGCAATACATCGAGGGCAGGCGTGACGTGTTCGGGGCGGATTTCGCCAAAGCGCGGCAGATCGGTGAAATCGAGGAGCGGATTGTCCGCGTTCGGGCGGGTGGTGGCTGACGTAGATGACATAAGGCTTCCTGTCTGTCGCGGATCAAAAAGGGGCAACGCGCGGGCTGCGCGGCAACGCGTCCCGCGCCCGTCGATCAGGTTATTGGGGCGGGAGACGCCGTTTCCAACCGTCAGGAAGCAAATTATCAGAAGTTGAGCCGCCCGGCGCAGTTCACGTTTTACGCGGCGTTTGCGTCTGCAGCGCGCTCAGCGGCTTCGATCGTGTTGACGAGCAGCATCGTGATCGTCATCGGACCTACGCCGCCCGGCACCGGCGTGATGTAGCCGGCCACTTCCTTGACGCCCGCGAAATCGACGTCACCGCACAACTTGCCGGTCTCATCGCGATTCATGCCGACGTCGATGACGGCTGCGCCCGGTTTCACCATATCCGCCGTCAGGATGTTGCGCATACCTGTTGCCGCGACAACCACGTCGGCGTTGCGCGTGTGAAGCGCGAGATCGCGTGTCTTGCTATGGCAGATCGTGACGGTCGCGCCCGCTTCGAGCAGCAGCAGCGCCATCGGTTTGCCGACGATATTCGAGCGGCCGATGACGACCGCTTCCGCGCCCTTCAACGCGATGCCGTGCGCTTCGAACATTTTCATCACGCCGTAAGGCGTGCACGGACGGAACAGCGGCTTGCCGGTCATCAGCGCGCCGGCGTTGGCGACGTGAAAGCCGTCGACGTCCTTCTCCGGCGCGATCGCTTCGATGACCTTATGGCTGTCGATATGCGGCGGGAGCGGCAACTGGACCAGGATGCCGTGAATCTTCGGATCGTGGTTCAGTTCGTCGATGCGCGCCAGCAGATCCGCTTCGGACAGCGATGCCGGATAGCGGTCATACGAAGAGAAGAGGCCATTGTCCTGGCACGCCTTCACCTTGTTGCGCACATAGACTTCGCTCGCGGGATTGTCGCCGACGAGCACAACAGCAAGACCCGGTTGATGACCACGGGCGGAGAGGGCGGCAGCGCGCGTGGCGACGTCGGCGCGAAGAGTACGGGAGAGGGCGTTGCCGTCGATGAGGGTGGCTGTCATGGTCGGTCGAGAGTGGGCAGTTCGGGATGCGCGGCGCGCGATGCGTGAGACGTGTGCGCGTCGTAACGCTTTCGGGCACGTACAGGCGACGTGACAAAAAGCGCGCGGCGCAGGATCTGCGCCGCTGCGAAGTCTCACATTATACCGTCGAGGCCCGCCGGACTGGACGCTCAGGGCTGGACTGCCTGCCAGGACGGATCAGGATCGAACGACTTGACCGACGCCGCGGCGCGCGTCGTCTGCGGGCCGAGGTTCTTCTGATACAGCTGGCCGTCCTGGTTGACGATGAAGCTCATCACACCCGTCCTGCCATATTCGACTGGCCACGCGACGAGGCCGAAACCCTTCGTCAGCGTGCCGCCCTGCACATAGTTCTGCGCGCCACCTTTTGCGTGTGCGCCCTGCGCGGTCAGAATCCGATAGTGATAACCGTGATAACCGTCCTTCGTCACGGTGGCGCCGTGCGGCATCGCTGCCGCGAGTGGACCGAGCGGGCTTTCCGCTTCGCCTGGCGCAGTAGGCCAGTACAGGCCGTCGCGCTGGCCTGGCGTGCTGACGATGTGCTGGGCATAGTGCTGGGTCAGCTTGTTGTAGTCGTTCTGCGCATCGAGATAGGCAAGCGAAGTCATCATCGCCGCGCGTTCGTTGCGGCCGATGCGGCGCGTCAGGATTTCGTCCCCGGCGGCGACAGGATCGAAACGCCAGCCGTGCGAAGTCTGCACGAGCGGAATGGGCAAGGTCCAGCCGCTTGTGCCGACCCCGAGATGCGCGCTGGGGTGCCCGTCAAGCGGCGCCGGATCGTTGACGATCTGGTGTCCCTGCGACCATTCGCCGAGAAACGCATAGATATCGTCTTCGCCTATATCTTTCGTCGGGATGAAACGCGTGAAATCGTTGCCGAGTACACGCTTCATCGCATCGTGATCGTTGCGGGAGAGTGCATCGGCAAATGCGTTGGCAGCGGCATCAGGTGTCGGATAGACGGCCTGCGCGTGAGCGGCCGTGGTGCCGAGCAACAGGACCGGCACCGCGAGCAATGTGCCCGCCGCGCCGACAGTGCTGAGTGTGATGGCGAGCGCTACGGCGCGGACGCGGCGTGCGCGAAGTGCAGGAAAGCGAATCATTAGCGGCTCCTTTGTGATCGTTCAACGTTGACGGCCAAAGTGGCGCTGACCGCCGCCGCCACCACCCAGTCCGCCACCGCCACCACCCAGTCCGCCGCCGCGCTGTTGACCGCCGCCGCCTGCGCCGAGCCCACCGCTGGCCTGTTGACCGCCGCCGCCCGCGCCGGGCCTGCCGCTGGCCTGTTGACCGCCGCCGGCGCCGAATCCACCGCTGCGTTGCTGACCGCCGCCTGACCCCAATCCGCCGCCCGCGCTTGCCTGCGACTGGCGGCTCGCTTGCCCGCGTTGTGCGTCCTGCTGCGCGGCACTGCCGTTGCCGGCACCGCGCAGCGCGTTGTCGCGGTTCACGTTCTGCGCGTTGTTGCGCACGTTATTGGCATTTGCACCGCCCTGCTGGATGCCCTGCACGCGCTGGCTCGCCGTGCCGCTCATGTTCTGGCCGGTACGATTCTGCAACGTCTGCTGCGCCTGCGCACGCGCGCTGCTGTTGTCGCGTCCACGGTAGGCATCGCGCTGCGTGCTGCTCAGATTGTTGCTGACATTGGTGTTGCGGTTGACGTTGGCGTTGCGATTCCAGTTCGTCGTGCTGCTGTTGACGTTGAGCTGCCTGTTGACGTTGATGTTGTTGTACTGGTTGACGTTAATGTTAACGCTGTGATTGTTCCAGTTGAACCCGCCCCACAGCGAGTTCGCAATCGCGACGCCGGCGCCGAACGCAAGGCCCGCGGCGAGGCCGGTCGCGATCGCATAGCCGGGCGGCGGTGGAACGTACACGGGCGGATACGCGGGATAGGGCCACGCGCCGTAGACGACCGTGGGGTTATAGGTCGGCACGTACACGACCTGCGGATTCGCCGGCACGATCTGGATCGTGCTCTGTTCGACGACCACCTTTTGCTGTTCGCTCGATTTCAGGTTGCCTGCCTGCTGCGCCTGCTTGCGCAGCCGCTGCACGGAGTCCATCACGTCGTTCGGCTGGGCGAGAAATGCGTTGCCGAGTTGCGTGACCCAGTCCGGCTTCGATGCCATTGTGGCGAGCACCTGAGGGAACGCGACAAGCGATTGCACGCTCGGGTCCCACGGTTGCGGCGCGACCGCCTTCACGGCATCGTCGCCCTTGAGGTTTGGATTCGACTTCGACCAGGCTGCGGCGGCTTCTACGTCCTGCGGGAATGTGGAGGCCATCAGCACCTGCGCGAGCAGGGCGTCCGGGTAGAGCGCAATGGGTGCGGTCAGCGAGTCCAGCTGCTGGTTCGAAACCTTCGCGGGGCTTTGCGCATAGGCAACGGTGGGCGTAGCGATGCCGATGAACAGCGGCGCGCCAGCGAGCGCGGCACAGAGAAGCAGCACACGTGGCTTGTGTGCTCCGGATCGTTTCACGATGAAGTCCTCCCGGCTGCGTGATGCGCGCATGGACTGCCAGCAGCGAATGCTGCAGTGCCATCGCGCAAGGAATTGAAGAAGCTGGTGGCAAGCGAGATCGATAACCCGGCGAGGTGCGGGTGCATGGGTTCCGTCATGTCCGCGAGGTGGGTCTTGCGCGATGCATGAACTGCCGCCCGTTGCCATATCGCGTGTGACGTGCATGAAATCTCGGACTCGCGATCATCGGGCATCTGCACGTTCCTGATATGCGGTGACACCTAAATTAAGGGGCAAAGCAAGGGCTGTCAACGTCTATGATGAAACGTTACGATTCACGTTTTGTGCACTATTGAACGCATTGCGTCGATGCACGAAACAATGTCCGTGTGAGTCATGCGCATCGCATGCGCGACGCGGGTCCGAGGCGTGATCAATAGAAGTACTTGCAATCCTGCACCGGAACGACGATGCACAGGTACGCCGGCGGGGCGTTGGGGAAACGCATGCTGACCGGACCGTTTGGGTCCGGCCAGCATGGTGATGAGGCGGGCGTTACTGCGCTTGTTGCGGCTTGTTCGACAGTGCGAGTCGCAACAGGTCGGCGACCGTATTGACGTTGAGCTTTTCCATGATGTTCGCGCGGTGCGCTTCGACGGTCTTGATGCTGATGCCGAGGTCGTCGGCGATCTGCTTGTTCAGGCGGCCGGCGATGATCCGCTCCAGCACCTGATGTTCACGCGCCGTCAGCTTGCCGAGACGTTCGGCCGCTGCGCGTTGCTGCTGGACGCTGCTGCTTTCGCTGCGCGCCTTGTCGAGCATGCGCTCGACCAGCTTGCGCAGTTCGGCTTCGTCGAACGGTTTTTCGATGAAGTCCATCGCGCCTTTTTTCATCGTCGACACAGCCATCGGCACGTCGCCGTGACCCGTGACGAAGATGATCGGCAGCGACGCGTTGTCGGCGATCAGGCGTTCCTGCAACTCGAGACCGCTCATGCCCTGCATCCGCACGTCGAGAATCAGGCACGCGATCTGGCCCGCGTGCTGGGCGGGCTGGTAGGCATCGACGAACTGCTCCGCGCTGGAGAAGCACTGCACGCGATAACCGTTCGCCTCCAGCAGCCAGCGCAGTGAATCTCGCACGGCCTCGTCATCGTCGACGACAAAGACGGTTTCCTGTGTGGTGACTGGGGTGTTCATGTCTCTCCCGTAACGGTTTGTGGTGTCGGCGCCTCTGACCCGCCGTTGCTCGGGCCGTCGGGCTCTCCAATAGGCAGACTGCAATGGAACGTAGCGCCTGTGATGTGGCCGTCAGATTCGACGTTGTTCACCACCCACAGGCGGCCGCGATGGGATTCGATAATGGAACGGCAGATGTTGAGCCCCATTCCCATGCCATCGGACTTCGTACTGTAAAACGGTTCAAAGAGGCGCTCGGCTGTCCCTTCATCGACGCCCGGACCCTGATCGACGACGCTGATACTGACAAAGCCGTTCTCCATCCGGACGACAACGCGGATCACCGGATCGACGGCGTTCGGTCGTGCGTCATGCATCGCTTCGGCGGCGTTCTTCAGCAGGTTCACGAGCACCTGTTCGATCAGTACCGGATCGACGTAGATCACGGGCAGCCGCGAACGCATGTCGGTGATGATCCGGATCCGGCGCTTGCGCGCCTCGATTTCGGCCAGACCGACCGCATCCGCGACGATGTCCGAGACGCGCGTTGCCTGGCGCTTCGGCTCGCTGCGTTTCACGAACTCGCGAATCCGCTTGATGATCATGCCGGCCCGCACAGCCTGTTGCGCTGTCTTTTCCAGGACAGGTAAAAGGTTGTCGGGAGTTGTCCGACCAGATTTAACCAGTGCTACGGTTCCTGAGCAATAGTTATTGATGGCGGCGAGCGGCTGGTTCAACTCGTGAGCGAGCGACGACGCCATTTCGCCCATCGTCATCAGCCGGCTCGTGAATTGCAGTTTCTCGTCCTGCTGGCGCGCGAGTTCCTGTGCCTGCTTGCGTGTCGTGATGTCGGTCGCGATCTGCATCTGCGCGAGATGGCCGTCCACCCACTGAATGTACTGGCGCCGCACTTCGAACCACTTCTGGATGCCTTGCACATAGACTTCCTGTGCATCGGCGGTGCTTTCGGTCAGCGCGGCGGCGGGCAGGCCGGCGTAGGCATCGACCATGTCGATCGAATCCGACGAAGCCTGCGCGTTGTCGAAACCCGCGCCCGCCAGTTCCAGATGGCCGTCTGGACGGATGCCGAACAGATGCCGGTAGTAGCGGTTCGCGAACAGCAGTTCGGCTTCGTCGGCGGCGAGCACGGACACGGCGGCGTCGAGGCTTTCGAGCACGGTCGTGAAGCGCTCGTGCGCGGCCGCGAGTTCTTCACGGGCGCGCTTCGGCTCGGTGATATCGGTCATCGACGACATCCAGCCCGTCTGGCGACCTGAGCTGTCGATCAGCGGTGATACATAGAGACGCGCGTGGAACAGCGAGCCGTCCTTGCGCCGCACGCGCAGCTCGAATCCGGACGACGGCGCCTTGCCACGCAGCGTCATGTCGAGCTGACGCTGCATTTCTGGATAGGCGTCGCGCGGCCAGTAAGGGAAGGGGGCGGTCTTGCCGTTGAGGTCGCTTTCGTCCCAGCCGGTCATGCGGCAGAACGCGGGGTTCACGTGCGTGATGCGGCCGTGCATGTCGAGCACGCGCATACCGATCAGCACCGAGTTTTCCATCGCGCGACGGAAGAACGCTTCGGCGTACAGCGCCTGCTGTGCCTCGAAGCGCTGGCGCGTGTGCTTCCACAGACTCCACAGGCTCCACAGCACAAAACACGACAGACCGGCGACGAGCCAGACGAGCGTGTTGTTCGTGAAGTTGGTCATCTGCGGATACGCGTACACGCGCACCGAGACGCCCTGGCCGGGCGGATCGAGCGGCAGGTCGTAGAACGCGTCGCGCGGCAGGCGCGGACGCGTCGACGTCGTGGCCAGCTCGCGGTTGTTCACATCGATGATGGAGATCTTGTACTTCGCGGAGAGCTCAGGCGGGATGTCGTGCTTGAGGATGCCTTCGACTGAAAACACCCCGGCGATCGTGCCGAGAAACTCCCGTTCACGGAACACCGGCGTCTGCAATGTGATGTAGCCGTTGCCAAGATCGTCGTAGATCAGCGGCGAATAGACCTGGCGGCGCGTGTCGCGCGCTTCGGCGAAGGCGGCCTTCACGGCCTCGTCCATCTGGTTGTCGCTGGGTTTGGCGAGACGCTGTCCGAACACCGGCAGCGCGGTATTGGGCCAGCGCGGCTGCTGCTGGCTCGTATACCAGTTCATGTAGAGGATTTCGGGATGCCCCTGCATGATGTCCGTGGTAGACACCTGGAACGAATGCGGATCGGCGTGGCCGGCGGCGAGATCGCGTGCCAGCGCCTGCACCTGTTCCTGCGCACCCGTCATGGAAAGCCGGATCTGCTGCTGCGCCCACGCCACGTTACGGTAGAGCGTGTCTTCCTGGGTCTGCTGCTCGCGGCGGTTGAGACTCCAGAGGATCAGGCTCATGACGACCAGAAACACCAGGATCGAGAGCAGCGGCGTCAGCAAATAGGAGTTCGACCACCATGGTCCATGGTGCCAGCGGGACGGCGGCGTGTCCGCCGGCGAGCCGGACGGTCGCGCCGAGCGTGCGAAAAGGCGTTCGGTCAACATGCGTGGCATTGTAGCGCAGCGCGTCTTCGCGAAATCACGCAAAAAACGGTCGAAACTGGCTCTAATCGGAGCAAACTAGCCGACGTATCCGCGACGAGCCAGTGAATTCAGTGTGCGTCGCAACAATTTTCCGCATTATGAGAAATGATCTCGCAATTCGAAATTTTAGTTGCAGAGAGGTCTGACGCCTTATTACAATCGCCGGAAAGCTGCCGCGGTCGGGCTTCGTCCGCGTCGTCTGTTCAAAGAGCGTTCCTTATATTCAGGAGACGAGCATGTCCGCTGTACCCGACGAAGTGATGAAATATGTCGCCGCCGAAAAAGACGACGATCCCCAGGAAACCGGCGAATGGCTGGAAGCGCTGGATGGCGTGATTTCTGCGGTCGGTCCGGACCGCGCTCACTATCTGATCGAAAAACAGATCGAATTCGCCCGTGTGCACGGCGAACATCTGCCGTTCTCGGCAAACACTCCGTACATCAACACGATCCCCGTCGGAAACCAGGTGCAGATCCCGGGCGACCAGGATCTCGAACACCGCATCCGCTCGTACACGCGCTGGAACGCCATCGCGATGGTGCTGCGTGCGGGCAAGCATACGAACGTCGGCGGCCATATCGCGTCGTTTGCATCGGCTGCCACGCTGTATGACGTGGGCTACAACCATTTCTGGCGCGCGCCGTCTGAACAACACGGCGGTGATCTGATCTTCGTGCAGGGCCATTCGTCGCCGGGTGTGTACTCGCGCGCGTTCCTGCTCGGCCGTCTGACTGAGAACCAGCTCGATAACTTCCGTCAGGAAGTGGGCGGCGAGGGCATCTCGTCCTACCCGCACCCATGGCTGATGCCGGACTTCTGGCAGTTCCCGACCGTCTCGATGGGCCTCGGCCCGATCATGGCGATCTATCAGGCGCGCTTCATGAAGTACCTGCAGGCGCGCGGCGTGGCGAAGACCGACGGTCGCAAGGTGTGGGCATTCCTCGGCGACGGCGAAACCGATGAACCAGAATCGCTCGGCGCGATTGGCATGGCCGGCCGCGAACGTCTCGACAACCTGGTGTTCGTGATCAACTGCAACCTGCAGCGTCTCGACGGCCCGGTGCGCGGCAACGGCAAGATCATCCAGGAACTCGAAAGCGAATTCCGTGGCGCCGGCTGGAATGTCATCAAGGTCATCTGGGGCAGCCGCTGGGATGCGCTCTTCCAGCGCGACAAGTCGGGCATACTGATGCGCCGGATGATGGACGTCGTCGACGGCGAATATCAGACGTACAAGTCGGAATCGGGCGCGTACGTTCGCGAGCATTTCTTCAACACGCCAGAACTGAAGGCGCTGGTTGCCGACTGGTCCGATGAAGACATCTGGAACCTGAACCGTGGCGGCCACGATCCGCACAAGATCTACGCGGCATTCCACGAAGCGTCGAATTCGAAGGGCCATCCGACCGTCATCCTCGCGAAGACGATCAAGGGCTACGGGATGGGCGAAGCCGGCCAGGCGATGAACATCACCCACCAGCAGAAGAAGATGCAGGTGGACCAGCTGAAGAAATTCCGCGACCAGTTCCGTCTGCCGATCGCCGACGACGAACTCGTCAACGTGCCGTACCTCAAGTTCGAGGAAGGCTCGAAGGAACTCGAGTACATGCGCAGCCGCCGCCAGGACCTGGGCGGTTACCTGCCGGCGCGTCGTCAGAAGGCCGAATCGCTGCCGGTGCCGGAACTGAACGTGTTCGAGCCGCTCTTGAAGGGCACGGGCGAAGGCCGCGAGATCTCCACGACGATGGCGTTCGTGCGGATCCTGAACATCCTGCTGAAGGACAAGGCGCTGGGCAAACGCGTCGTGCCGATCGTGCCGGACGAATCGCGTACGTTCGGTATGGAAGGTCTCTTCCGCCAGATCGGTATCTGGAATCAGGACGGCCAGAAGTACGTGCCGGAAGATTCCGACCAGCTGATGTTCTACCGCGAATCGGAAACCGGCCAGATCCTGCAGGAAGGGATCAACGAGGCAGGCGGGATGTGTGACTGGATCGCAGCCGCGACGTCGTACTCGACGCACGGCGAGATCATGATCCCGTTCTACATCTTCTATTCGATGTTCGGCTTCCAGCGGATCGGCGATCTGGCGTGGGCAGCGGGCGACATGCGCGCACGCGGCTTTCTGCTGGGCGGCACGGCTGGCCGCACGACGCTCAACGGCGAAGGTCTGCAGCACGAAGACGGTCACTCGCTGATGTGGGCGGCTTCGGTGCCGAACTGCGTGAGCTATGACCCGACGTTCGGTTACGAACTGGCGGTCATCATGCAGGACGGTCTGCGCCGCATGGTGCAGGACCAGGAAGACGTGTACTACTACATCACCGTGATGAACGAAAACTACGAGCATCCTGCGATTCCGCAGGGCGATGCTGTAGCGGCCGACATCATCAAGGGCATGTACTCCTTCAGGAAGGCCGAAGCCGACAAAAAGGCGCCGCGCGTTCAGCTGATGGGCGCAGGCACGATCTTCAACGAAGTGATCGCTGCTGCCGACCTGCTGAAGAACGACTGGGGCGTCGCGGCCGACCTGTGGAGCGTGCCGAGCTTCACCGAACTCGCGCGCGAAGGCCACGAAGTCCAGCGCTGGAACCTGCTGCATCCGACCGAAGAGAAGAAGGTCTCGCACGTCGAGAAGCTGCTGAAGGATGCGCCGGGCCCGGTCATCGCTTCGACCGACTACATCCGCGCGCTGACCGAACAGATCCGCGCCTTCGTGCCGCAGCGCTTCGTCGTGCTCGGTACCGATGGCTTCGGCCGTTCGGATACGCGTGAGAAGCTGCGTCACTTCTTCGAAATCGACCGCTACTGGGTCACCGTCGCTGCGCTGAATGCGCTCGCCGATGAGGGTACGATTGAGCGCAAGGTTGTGGCCGATGCCCTCAAGAAATACAACCTTGATCCCGCTAAACCCAACCCGATGACCGTCTAAGGCATCGCCCCCGAGTGCCATCCGTGCGCTTTCCGGCCTGAAGGGCGGGGAAGCGTGCGCGGCCCAGGAGACACTAACAATGAGTCAAGCGATCGAAGTCAAGGTGCCGGACATCGGCGATTACAAGGACATTCCTGTGATCGAGGTGCTGGTGAAGGCGGGTGACACCGTCGAAAAGGAGCAGTCGCTCGTCACGCTCGAATCCGACAAGGCGACGATGGATGTGCCGAGCTCGGCCGCCGGCGTCGTCAAGGATGTGAAGGTCAAGGTCGGCGACAACGTGTCCGAAGGCACGCTGATCGTCTTGCTCGAAGACGCTGGAGGCGGCGGTGCGAAGGCGGCTGAGAAGCCTGCGCCGGCGAAGGAAGCTGCGCCGGCCGCGGCACCGGCGGCCTCCAGGGCTGCTGCGCCGGCGCCGGCCGCTTCAGGTGGTGGCGTGCAGGAAGTGAAGGTCCCGGACATCGGTGATTACAAGGACATCCCTGTCATCGAAGTCGCGGTCAAGGTCGGCGATCGCGTCGAGAAGGAACAGTCGCTCGTCACGCTCGAATCCGACAAGGCGACGATGGACGTGCCGAGCACCGCGGCCGGCATCGTGAAGGAAGTGAAGGTCAAGATAGGCGACAACGTGTCGGAAGGCTCGGTGATCGTGCTGCTCGAGACGGAAGGTGGCGCCGCGGCCGCACCGGCTGCGGCTGCGCCGAAACAGGAAGTCGAGAAGCCGTCCGATGCGCCGCAGGCGCCCGCGCCGGCACCGGCTTCGCCGTCTGTGCTCGCTCAGGCACCGGTCATTCAGGCTGGCGAAGGCGGCGTTCGCGCGAGCCACGCGTCGCCTTCGGTGCGCAAGTTCGCGCGCGAACTGGGCGTCGAGGTTGGGCGTGTGCAGGGTACGGGCCCGAAGGGACGTATCACGCAGGACGACGTCACCGCGTTCGTGAAGGGCGTGATGACCGGCCAGCGCGCTCTGCCGGCGGCGGGTGCGCCGGCTGCCGCAGGCGGGGGCGAGCTGAACCTGCTGCCGTGGCCGAAGGTCGATTTCGCGAAGTTCGGCCCGATCGATCCGAAGCCGCTGTCGCGCATCAAGAAGATTTCGGGCGCGAACCTGCATCGCAACTGGGTCATGATTCCGCACGTCACAAACAACGACGAAGCGGATATCACCGAGCTCGAAGCGCTGCGCGTGCAACTGAACAAGGAACACGAAAAGGCTGGCGTGAAGTTCACGATGCTGGCGTTCGTGATCAAGGCCGTCGTCTACGCGCTGAAGAAATTCCCGACGTTCAACGCAAGCATCGATGGCGATAACCTTGTCTTCAAGCAGTATTACAACGTCGGTTTTGCTGCCGATACGCCGAATGGTCTCGTCGTGCCCGTGATCCGCGATGCGGACAAGAAGGGTCTCGTCGATATCGCGAAGGAAATGGCCGATCTGTCGAAGGCCGCGCGTGAAGGCAAGCTGAAGCCGGATCAGATGCAAGGCGGCTGCTTCTCGATTTCGTCGTTGGGCGGGATTGGTGGGACGAATTTCACGCCCATCATCAACGCGCCTGAAGTCGCGATTCTTGGGTTGTCGCGCGGTGCGATGAAGCCGGTCTGGGATGGGAAGCAGTTTGTTCCGCGGCTGACGTTGCCGCTGTCGCTGTCGTACGACCATCGGGTCATCGATGGCGCCGAAGCCGCCCGGTTTAATGCGTATCTCGCTGCGGTTCTTGCCGATTTTCGGCGTGTGATTCTTTGATTTTTGACGCTGGAGCGCGACGTGGGTCTGGTCCATCTGTGATCCACGTCTCTCGCTAAACCTGCTTTCTTGCCGGTCTGCTAGCGTCGCCCCTGTGCGGGGCAGCACCTGCTTTTCTTTGTCCCACGGGACTTCCTTCGGGGCGTCTCCCAAAGAAAAGCAGGCAAAAGAAAGGCGCGTCCTTGGGCGGACTGCAAAGGGTGTCTCGCTCATGTTGTCGCACCTTTCGCGCAGTAAGCCGGCAGGTTTTCCTTCGTCAACACGGTCAATAAGAGAAGGGGACACTAATGAGTCTCGTCGAAGTGAAGGTGCCGGACATCGGCGATTTCAAGGACGTCGATGTCATCGAAGTCAATATCAAGCCCGGCGACACCATCGAGGTCGAGCAGGCACTCATGACGCTCGAATCCGACAAGGCTTCCATCGAGGTGCCCAGCGATACCGCCGGCACCGTCAAGGAAGTCAAGGTCAAAGCCGGTGACAAGGTCTCCCAGGGTACCGTCATCGCTATCGTCGAATCGGCCGACGCCGGTTCGGCTAAAGAAGCGCCTAAAGAGGCCGCCAGAGAACCTGAGAAAGTCGCGGCTCCTGCAGCCGCCAAACCCGCCGCCGCGCCACAGGCTGGCAGCTTCTCCGGCAACGCCGACATCGAGTGCGACATGCTCGTGCTCGGCTCGGGTCCTGGCGGCTATTCCGCCGCGTTCCGCTCGGCCGATCTCGGCATGAAGACGGTGCTCGTCGAACGCTATGCAACGCTTGGCGGCGTGTGTCTGAACGTCGGCTGCATCCCGTCGAAGGCGCTGCTGCACACGGCGCTCGTCCTCGACGAAGCCGAAGCGCTCAGTGCACACGGCATCACGTTCGGCAAGCCGCAGATCGATCTCGACAAGCTGCGTGACTTCAAGTCAGGCGTCGTCAAGAAGCTGACCGGCGGTCTCGCCGGCATGGCGAAGATGCGCAAGGTCGAAGTCGTGACCGGCGTCGGCGCGTTCGTCGATCCGCATCACATGGAAGTGCAGACCGACAGCGGCAAGAAGGTCGTCAGGTTCAAGCACGCCATTATTGCTGCCGGCTCGCAGGCGATGAAGCTGCCGTTCATCCCGGAAGATCCGCGCGTGATCGACTCAACCGGCGCGCTCGAACTGCAGCAGATTCCGCAGCGCATGCTCGTGATCGGTGGCGGCATCATCGGCCTCGAAATGGCGACGGTGTACGCGGCGCTCGGTTCGCAGATCGACGTCGTTGAAATGCTCGACGGCCTGATGCTGGGCGCCGACCGCGATCTCGTGAAGGTCTGGGAGAAGTACAGCGGCAAGCGCTTCGCCAGCCTGATGCTGAAGACGAAAACAACGGCGGCCGTTGCGAAGGACGATGGCATCTACGTTTCGTTCGAAGGCGAGCAGGCACCGGCTGAACCGCAGCGCTACGACCTCGTGCTCGTTGCGGTAGGCCGCAGCCCGAACGGCAGGAAGATCGGCGCAGAAAACGCCGGTGTTGCCGTGACCGACCGCGGCTTCATCGAAGTCGACAAGCAGATGCGCACCAACGTGCCACACATCTTCGCGATCGGCGACATTGCCTGCCAGCCGATGCTCGCGCACAAGGCGGTGCACGAAGGTCACGTCGCCGCGGAAGCCGCGCACGGCGAAAAGGCGTACTTCGACGCGCTGCAGATTCCGTCCGTCGCGTTCACCGATCCGGAAGTGGCGTGGGCCGGCAAGACGGAAGACCAGTGCAAGGCCGAAGGCATCAAGTACGGCAAGGCGGTGTTCCCGTGGGCCGCATCGGGCCGCGCGATTGCCAACGGTCGCGACGAAGGCTTTACGAAGCTGATCTTCGACCATGAAACGCATCGCGTGATCGGCGGCGGGATCGTCGGGCTGAACGCCGGCGACCTGATCAGCGAAGTGTGCCTCGCGATCGAAATGGGCGCGGACGCAGCGGATATCGGCAAGACGATCCATCCGCATCCGACGCTCGGCGAGTCGATCGGTATGGCGGCTGAATTGTATGAAGGCGTCTGTACGGATTTGCCGCCACAGAAAAAGAAGTAACGTTTCGCGGTCTTGTCAGGCCAAAGAAAGACGGCGCGCCCTTTACGGGGCGCGCCGTTTTTTTCGGCTGTTCAAGGTCCGCGACAATACCGGCGCCCCAAAAAAAACCCGGCGGTGGCCGGGGAAACGATACGCACTGTTCGAACGTATCGGAGCGTCGGGCCCGGCAGCCCACCGTGAAACACGGCGGGCTGCCCGGCGCTGTTGCGTGATACACCAGCTTGATCGACTACCTTGATCTATTCGCTTAAGGTACTACAGGCTGCCGACGTCCAGTAAAACCTTAGACAGTCGCCTTCTTGGTCGTACGCGATGCCTGCGCTGCAGCTTGCGAGGCAGCCTTCGATGCGGCCGTAGCGGCTGCATTGAAGTTGCTTTCAGCGATTTCAACAGCCTGCTTCGTTGCCTTGTGAACCGTTTCGTACGTCGTGTTGGCGGCGGTGATGGCCGACTTGATCACGGCGACGGCGGTTTCCGAACCAGCCGGTGCGTTCTTCGCGACGTTTTCGACGAGCGACTGCACCTTGCGGTTCTGTTCTTCATACTGGGCTTCTGCGACGCGGGCAAATTCAGCTTGCGTAGCCGAGGCGATTTCATACACGTGACGGCCATACGACAGTGCCTTTTCGGCGACCGGCTGGGCGAGGCTGGCTTGCAGTGCGAGGAGTTCCTGCGCATCCTTCACCGACAGCGCCCGTTGTGCATTTTCCTGGCTTTCTGCAAGCGTCGATTTCACGACTTGCAGGTTCAGTTCGACGAGCTTTTCCACGCCTTCAAAAGCCTTGGCGGTGAGGCCGAACAGCGTTTCGAGGTTGGCCTTTTGTGCTGCGGCGAATTGCTCAGGGGTCAGCAGGGTCATGTTTACGCTCCTGGAAAGCGGTCCGTCTAAACGCGGACCGCGTTGGGTTAATACAACCGGCAAAGCTGTCGACACGCACTGGCAACAGTCTTTTGTGCGTCGCAGCAATGGTTCCCATTTTAGGACAGCCATCTCGAAAGTCAAGCGTTTTTTGTGCGCTGCACAATATCGAGAATTTCTCGATAAAACAAAAGGTTATGAAGTGCGTATGACATTCGTGTGAAGCCGTCAGAAAATCACTTGCACCGTGGCGGTGCGTCCGGTAACGCTGTCAGGCAGGCTGCGGGCGGCTGGGCGGCGGTCAGCAAAGACTGACAATCGATGGCAAAATCGGTGACCCTGCGGTAAACCGAAATCTGTCACGGAACGTTAAAAGACCATTGCGGTCGAACGCGCGGCACCGGTTTTTACAGCGTGCGCTTAACAAAAATGCGGCGGTGCGCGAGTCGCCACGCCTCGCGTGGTGTAAGGGCAAATCCTGGGCTTATGCGGGCGTCCGCGCCGCGGCGCCGCGCGGGCCGTGTTTCCCCTCATCAAGCTTGCTGCGAAATTGCCGTTAAGCTGGTAGAAGGGCACGGATCCCGGGCGCCGCGCGTCACAACAGACTGTCTGGCGCGTCCGATCATTTTTCTTGATCGGACGCGCCATATTTATTGGCTTTCTACAATCGGACCTGACAAGCCGGTTTAAGGAGGGCCTTTAAGTGCTTAATATTGCTAATTTTTCGTGGTTTTACTACACTTGCGGACAACTCTTGCCGCTCCATATAGAACACCAATGAAAACCGACATGTTTTCGTCGCTAAAAGTGATCCACGGCGCGGCTATCAGCACCGCTCTCTCGGTGGCCGCCTCGCTGGTCATCACGGCGGCGTTCGCTGTGCCTGCTGACGCGTTTGCCGCGTCAGCCACTGCCACCGACACCGCGCCTGCCAAACCGGCAAAAGCGACCAAATCCAGAAAAACGGCTTCGACGGCCGCAAAGTCGTCGAAGGCTGCGACCGTCGTCGCCGCGAAACCTGATGATGACGCGCCGCGCGCCACGTCGAAGAAGCGGCGCGTTTCGTACTCGATGAACGGTCGCCATCATTCGGGCGTGCGTCAGGTGGCTTTCGAGCCGCGCCAGCAAACCGTCGGTCAGGCATTCGGTCTGCACGAAACCCCCGACGCGCTGATGCTCCGTTCGAGCGTCGCGTATGTGGTCGACCAGAATTCGTCCGAGCCGCTGTTCGACAAGAACTCGCGCGCCGTCGTGCCGATCGCGTCGATCACGAAGCTGATGACCGCGATGGTGGTGCTCGATTCGAAAGCGCCGATGACCGAGCAGATCGAAGTCACGGACGAAGATCGCGATTACGAGAAGAACACGCGCTCGCGTCTGGCGGTCGGTTCCGTGCTGTCGCGTGAAGACATGCTGCACATCGCGCTGATGGCGTCGGAGAACCGCGCGGCGGCGGCGCTGTCGCGTTACATCCCGGGCGGTCGTCCGGCTTTCCTCGCTGCGATGAATGCCAAGGCGAAGGCGCTGGGCATGAACGACACGCACTTCGAGAACTCGACCGGCCTCACGAGCCAGAACGTGTCGAGCGCGCGTGACCTCGTGAAGATGGTGAACGCAGCGTATCAATACCCGATGATCCGTCACTTCTCGACCGATCGCAGCTACGAGGTGTTCACCGGCAAGCGGTCGCTCGCGTACAACAGCACGAACGCGCTGGTACGTAACCCGTCATGGGATATCGGTCTGCAGAAAACGGGCTTCATCAATGAAGCCGGCGAGTGCCTCGTGATGCAGGCCACCATCAATGGCCGTCCGATGATCATGGTGCTGCTCGATTCGTCGGGCAAATATTCGCGTTTTGCGGACGCAACGCGTCTGCGGACCTGGATCGATAACGGCGGCGAAGCGCATATCACCAGCGCGGACGCCGGCGGCGCGGGCACCTGATTGCGTCGTTCTCTTCCCGGTTTGGCAAGGTCGCAAAAAAAGCCCCGCATCTGCGGGGCTTTTCATTGGCGCTGCCGGTTCGTCCGGGTCGGGATCAGACTGGATCCGAAAGGTCAGGCGTGCTGTGCCTGTGCGCCGCCCGGTTGCGGCTGCGGCCGGTAGCCGAGCGACTCCGAAATCACCAGTGCAGTCTGGCTCAACTGCCCGAGCCACGAGTCCTGCAGACGATCCGCCGGCGCGGACAGGGAAAGCCCTGCGACGAGACGGCCCGTGTCGTCGTAAATCCCAGCCGCGATGCAGCGCACACCGAGTTCCAGCTCCTCGTTATCGCGCGCACACGACTGCTGGCGCACATTGAGCAACTCACGTTCGAGCTTGGCCAGATCGGTGATGCTGTTCTGCGTATGGCCGGACAAGCCGGTGCGCGTGGCGTAGGCGCGCACGCGGGTGGATTCGTCGGCGGCGAGGAAGAGCTTGCCGAC
The DNA here is from genome assembly GCF_050436565.1 of Paraburkholderia sp. GAS42. Taxonomy (NCBI): domain Bacteria; kingdom Pseudomonadati; phylum Pseudomonadota; class Betaproteobacteria; order Burkholderiales; family Burkholderiaceae; genus Paraburkholderia; species Paraburkholderia sp. GAS42. The sequence goes on from NZ_JBNDML010000003.1 coordinate 264,395, forward strand.
CGAAGTCAGATGCAGCGGCGCGCGGCCGCCAATCGCGCGGACCACCTGCATACCCGACCGTTCGGAATAGGCGCGCTCAATATAGACGATCTCGTCGCCCTGGCGCACCGACAGGTTCACGGTTTGCCCGGTCGAACGATGCAGTTCGCGCATCGGCGTCAACGCGGCGTCGCGAACCGAAAGGCGCGCCTTCACCAGGTTGCCGAGCTCGAGAAGACGCATGCCGAGCCGGTACGTGCCTGGATCGGAACGGTCGACGAGACGGCACGTCACCATGTCGTTCAGGATACGGTGGGCAGTAGAAGGGTGCAGCTCGGTGCGTTGCGCGAGCTCTTTCAGGCTGACCGGGTCGCTATGCGCAGCAAGGGCGTCCAGCAGGCGCATCATGCGCTCGATCACCTGGATCGATGTCTTGGGATCCGGGTTCGTGTCGCTCATGGGGAGAAATCAGTTGACGCGTCAAACAGCGGAAAATTGATTGTATCTCGTATAGTGAAAAAAGCGAACGCCATTCGAGACAGACTCGAGGGCGGACTCGAATCGCTCCGAATCTTGTCCGAATGGCCAGTGGCGTTGGTTTTACACGCCAGACAGCGGATAATCGGGGACGTTTTCCCGAAGGAGCGCCTATGCGAGTCGGTTTATTCGTCACGTGCCTGATTGACCTGATCCGGCCGGAGATCGGCTTCTCGGTCATCAAGCTGATCGAGAAGGCCGGTTTCGAGGTCGTGGTGCCGCCGGCACAGACCTGTTGCGGGCAGCCTGCGTACAACTCGGGCGAGCGTCGCATTGCGCGCGATCTCGCGGAGAAGACGCTCCGTGAATTCGAGCAGTTCGATTACGTCGTCGTGCCGTCGGGTTCGTGCGGCGGCATGATTCGCGCGCATTATGGCGACCTTTTTCGCGACGATCCTGAGTTGATGGGCCGCTACACGCGTGTGCAGCCGAGAGTATTCGAACTGACCGAGTTCCTCGTCAGTGTTGCGAATGTCAGATTGACGCCGGGCGAATTCGAAGGCCCGGTGACGTACCACGATTCGTGTTCCGGACTGCGCGAACTGGGCGTCAAGGAACAGCCGCGCGCGCTGCTCGCGCAGGTCGGCGTGCCGGTCAACGAAATGAAGGACTGCGAGCGCTGCTGCGGCTTTGGGGGAACATTCGCGGTGAAATACGGCAACATCTCCACGGCCATCGTGGATGAGAAATGCGCGAACATCCACGCGAGCGGAACCGAAGCCGTCGTGCTCGGCGATCTCGGCTGCATGCTCAATATAGAAGGGCGCCTGCGCCGTACGGGCGATACGACCACGCGCGTGCTGCATATCGCGCAGGTGCTGGCCGGCGACGCCTGATCTTTGCGTGAACCAGACCACTTGCTGCACAGTGTGGGTGTCATAGCCAGTCATTTACCGGATTCCAGGGTCGCCATGCAGGTTCAATCGATGCAGTTCAAGGCGCGCGCGGGCCAGAAACTCGCCGACCAGCGTCTGCAACAGAATCTCACCAAACTGTCGACGAAGTTCGTTTCGGCCCGCGCCGCCGCGATCACCGGGATCGACTTTGCCGCGACGCGCGATGCGCTGAAGGCGCTCCGCAACCGCGCGCTCGAGAATCTCGACGTCTGGCTCGAGACGTTCGAGCGCGAGGCGGCCCGGCGCGGCGTTACGGTCCTGTATGCCGAGACAACGCAAGCCGCGGCGCGTCTGATCGCGGACATCGCACGTGAGCACGACGTGAAAAAGGTGATCAAGACGAAGTCGATGGTCACCGAGGAAATGCGTCTGAACGCGGTGCTCGGCGAAATGGGCGTGCAGTCGGTCGAGACCGATCTCGGCGAATACATTCTGCAGATCAATGACAACGAGGCGCCGAGCCACATCATCGCGCCGGTCGTCCACAAGGATAAGGACGAGATCGCGGATCTCTTCGCGAAAGTGCATCAGCGGCCGCGTCTGACCGAAATACCTGATATGACGCGCGAGGCCCGCGAGATGCTGCGCCCGCATTTCATGACCGCCGATATGGGCGTGACGGGCGGCAACTTTCTGATCGCAGAAACGGGTTCCGTCGCGCTGGTGACCAACGAAGGCAACGAAGGCATGTGCACGGTGATGCCGCGCGTTCATGTCGCTGTGACAGGCATCGAAAAGATCCTGCCGACGCTGGAGGATCTGGCGACCGCCATGCGCCTTCTGCCTCGTTCGGCGACGGGGCAGGCGACGTCGAACTACTTCTCCGTGCTGACCGGCCCACGCGGTGCCGGCGATCAGGATGGGCCAGAGCATATGTATGTGGTGCTGGTCGACGGTGGGCGCACCGGGCTGCTCGGCGGTGACTTTCAGGAGATGTTGCGGTGTATCCGTTGCGGCGCCTGCATGAATCACTGCCCGGTGTACCAGAAGGTCGGCGGCCACGCATATGGCTGGGTCTATCCAGGGCCGATGGGGTCGGTGCTGACGCCGGCCTACGTCGGTCTCGACAAGGCGATCGATCTGCCGCAGGCGGCCACGCTGTGTGGCGAATGCAATAGCGTGTGTCCCGTCGGCATTCCGATATCCGACCTGTTGCGCAAGCTTCGGGAGAAACAGATGGAGCGCCACCTGCGGCCGTGGCAGGAGCGGCTCGGGCTCGCGGTGTGGGGTTATTTCGCGCTACACCCCAGCGCCTATGCGCTCGTCACGAAACTCGCCGTGCGCGTGCTGGAAAGGATGGGCGGGCAGAAGCGCGCCATCGCGCGTCTGCCGCTCGGTTCCGGCTGGACCAATACGCGTGATATGCCCGCGCCTGTCGGGCGGACTTTCCGTGAGTTGTACGCGGCGCAGCGCAGTCATATCGGCTGATGGATCGGTTGCAGGCGTAGAAAACATGAACGGCGCGGTCCTGAAACCGCGCCGTTCATGTTTCTGGCCTTTGCAACGGCTGTCTCTCCAGGCTCTGGCCCTGAGGCGCGTCACCCGCGCAACACGCTCAATGGCGGGGCCCCCGCCAGTCCGGGCCGTTGGTTGTCTCCGCGGTGCGGCTGGATCCGCGACCGTTGCCGCCATTGCCTCCGTTCCCACCCTGCGGAGGAGGACGGCCGCCGCCATGGTCACCCCCCCAGCCACCGCCATTCGGCCCACCGGCCTGGGGCGGGCCGCCGCCGCCCGGCCGGCCGCCACCGGCCTGAGGCGGGGGCGGGCCACCGCCGCCCGGCCGGCCACCACCGGCCTGAGGCGGAGGCGGGCCGCCACCACCCGGCCGGCCGCCACTCTGAGGCGGCGGGGGCGGCGGTCGGCCGTGACCGTAGTAGCCGCGGTTGTAGTCTCGATCGTAGTAGCCCCGGTCGTAATATCCCGGCCCGGAGTAACCGCCGAAGCCGAGGTACACGTTGGCCTGTGGCGGAGGCGCTCCATAACCATATCCCTCGGCCGGATAGCCCTGACCGTAGCCGTCGTAGGTGTCGTAGCCGCCGCCGTAGGCCGGCGTGCCGTCCGGATAGACGGCACAACCGGCAAGGGCCGTTGCAGCAGCAAGGCCAGCTATCAATGCGATGCGTTTCATGGGGAGGTAACTCAAAAGCCTTTCATTGCAGTAAGACAGCTTTTTACAGGGCTTGTCATATCTGCATTGTTCGATTTTGTAAGGATTTCTTTCATCCGCTCGCGGGAGTCGCGTCCGCAGATCGCGTGAAAGGCACGTTTGACTCGCGCACTGTTTCCTGCAGGACAACGCTGTTTCTCGCGAGGGTGGGTTTTTCCCGATTGCGTCCCCATCTATCATTTCGAATGGGCAAAGTGGGTCACAAGCTCACCCGCCTTCAAACCAAGGAACGCATCATGAAAAAGACAATATCGATGTACTGGCCACTCGCCATCGTCCTGCCGCTTGCCGCCGCCGCTTACGTCCACGTCTGTAGCGAAGCTGCTTCGCGCGCGACGCAGACGCCGCTCGCCGCTGGCCAGCTCACCGCCGAACTGGCGCGGGCCGTATCGTACGGACTTGTCGGCGATGACGCCAGCATGCCCGCGAAAAGCCTGCGCGACGCCTCCGTTCTGCCGGCGGTTTCGGCAACCCTGTAAACAAGGTTTGGGGCCGTGGCAAACGTGGTTTTGCCGGCCTTTGTATAATCACGACTTCGCTGCGGATCGCGGCTCTTTGACTGCCTTACGCTCCGGACCGATCTGGTGAAAACGATCTCCATCTGCTTTGTCTGCCTCGGGAATATCTGTCGCTCGCCGACGGCGGAAGGGGTGATGCGGCATCAGGTCGAGGAAGCAAGGCTGTCGGATCACATCCTGATCGACTCGGCCGGCACCGGCGACTGGCATATCGGCGCTTCGCCCGACCGGCGGGCGCAACACGCGGCCGGTCAGCGCGGCTACGACCTGTCGGCGTTACGCGGCCGACAGATTGGCCCGGTCGATTTCGAGCGCTTCGATCTGCTGATCGCGATGGACGACGCGAACGTCGCCGCGCTGAAGGCAGTCTGCCCGCCGGCGCAGCGCGACAAGATCCGGCTGCTGATGGAATTTGCGCCCGCAGCCAACGGGCGCGAGGTCGCTGACCCGTATTTTGGCGGCGATGCGGGCTTCGAGCAGGTGCTGGACCAGTGTGAGGCGGCGTGTCGTGGACTGATCGCGGCGCTGCGTCCCCAATTAACCACCTGACGGCGCCGCTGATCGCGCAGTCTTCTATCTGTTAGATAACCGGAACGGGGATAGGGATACTTGACTAAATTCGTCATGTATTTATACTTGACCAAACTTGTCGAGAATTGCGGTATCCCCAATACATCATGAGACTCACCACGAAAGGCCGTTTCGCCGTCACGGCGATGATTGACCTGGCATTGCGCCAGGAGCAGGGCCCGGTGACGCTTGCGGGTATCAGCCAGCGCCAGCACATTTCCCTGTCCTACCTCGAGCAGCTGTTTGGCAAGCTGCGTCGCCATGAGATCGTCGAGTCCGTTCGCGGGCCGGGCGGCGGGTACAACCTCGCGCGTCGCGCTGAGGCGGTGACCGTTGCGGACATCATCATTGCCGTCGACGAACCGCTCGATGCCACCCAGTGCGGTGGCAAGGGCACCTGCGAAGGCACCAAACAGCACGATGGTCACTGCATGACGCACGAACTGTGGTCGACGCTCAACCAGAAGATGGTCGAGTATCTCGATTCGGTGTCGCTAAAAGACCTCGTCGACCAGCAGCGTTCGCGCGAAGGTGCGCCCGCGGTGATCCGCGACCGGCGCAGCGAAGCGCCCGTCGTTGAAACCACGCGCGTCACGCCGAAAGGACCGAATTCCGTTTTCAACCTGGCCGGTTGACACTTGCACGCGCAGGAGCGAAGGGCGCGACAGAAAGCCCTCGGGTCCAGAGCCAGAGACAGAGCCAGCACATAGATTTCCCGGAGCGATTGATGAATAACGACATTCCCCACCTGCCCATTTACATGGATTACAGCGCGACGACGCCGGTCGATCCGCGCGTGGTGGACAAGATGATTCCGTATCTGCGTGAGCAGTTCGGCAACCCGGCATCGCGCAGTCACTCATATGGCTGGGACGCGGAACGTGCGGTCGAGGAAGCGCGCGAAAACGTCGCCGCACTCGTGAATGCCGACCCGCGCGAAATCATCTGGACGTCGGGCGCAACAGAATCGGACAACCTCGCGATCAAGGGCGCCGCGCACTTCTACAAGAGCAAGGGCAAGCACATCATCACGGTGAAGACCGAGCACAAGGCTGTGCTCGATACCTGTCGCGAACTCGAACGTGAAGGCTTCGAAGTCACGTATCTGAACGTGAAGGACGACGGCCTGATCGACCTCGACGTGTTCAAGGCCGCGCTGCGCCCGGATACGATCCTGGTATCGGTCATGTCGGTGAACAACGAAATCGGCGTCGTGCAGGACATCGAGACGCTGGGCGAAATCTGCCGCGAAAAAGGCATTATTTTCCACGTCGACGCGGCGCAGGCCACGGGCAAGATCACCATCGACCTGCAAAAGCTGAAGGTCGACCTGATGTCGTTCTCGGCGCACAAGACGTACGGTCCGAAGGGTATCGGCGCGCTGTATGTCCGCCGCAAGCCGCGCATCCGTATCGAAGCGCAGATGCACGGCGGCGGTCACGAGCGCGGTATGCGTTCGGGCACGCTGGCCACGCACCAGATCGTCGGCATGGGTGAAGCGTTCCGTATCGCACGCGAAGAAATGGCGACGGAAAACGAACGCATCCGCATGCTGCGCGACCGTCTGCTGCGCGGTCTGTCGGACATCGAAGAAACGTATGTGAACGGCGACATGGAAAAGCGTGTCCCGCACAACCTGAACATCAGCTTCAACTTTGTCGAAGGTGAGTCGCTGATCATGGCGGTTAAGGACGTTGCGGTGTCGTCGGGTTCGGCGTGCACGTCGGCTTCGCTGGAACCGTCGTATGTGCTGCGGGCGCTGGGTCGCAACGACGAACTGGCGCACAGCTCGATCCGCTTCACGGTCGGCCGTTTCACGACGGAGCAGGACGTCGACTACGTGATCAACCTGTTGAAGAGCAAGATTGCCAAGCTGCGCGACCTGTCGCCGCTGTGGGAAATGCATCAGGACGGTATCGATATTTCGACCATCCAGTGGGCCGCGCACTGACGCGCCTGCATTGACATCAGCGTCGACATCGACATCGACATCGAACGCAGTTTGAAACGAATCAAGGAGTGACATCATGGCTTATAGCGACAAGGTTCTGGACCACTACGAAAACCCGCGCAACGTCGGTTCGTTCGCGAAAGACGACGATGCAGTCGGCACCGGCATGGTCGGCGCGCCGGCCTGCGGCGACGTGATGAAGCTGCAGATCCGCGTGGGCGCGGACGGCATCATCGAAGACGCAAAGTTCAAGACGTATGGCTGCGGTTCGGCGATTGCATCGAGTTCGCTCGTCACCGAATGGGTGAAGGGCAAGACGCTTGACCAGGCAATGACGATCAAGAACACGCAGATCGCCGAAGAACTGGCGCTGCCGCCGGTGAAGATCCACTGCTCGATCCTCGCGGAAGACGCGATCAAGGCAGCGGTCGCCGACTACAAGCAGCGTCATGGCGCTACCGCAGAAGCGGGCGAAAAGCAGCACGCTGCTTAAGCGCGATTCGTAGCGACGGATTCGCAGCCAGCGGGTCCACAGTGGATAGCAGGCAGCGGGCGGTCTGAAAAGCGCGGCAACGCGTAATGGAACTGCCCGGCATGAGCGATATTGGATGCAGGCAGGGTCGCAGGGCGCGGGATGATACCCGGGTCCGCGCAATGAGAAACGCTATGGCAATTACGTTGACCGAAAAGGCAGCACAGCACGTCCAGAAATACCTGACGCGGCGCGGCAAGGGTGTCGGCCTGCGCGTCGGTGTGCGCACGACCGGATGCTCGGGTCTTGCCTACAAGCTCGAGTACGTGGACGAACTCGCGGCCGAAGACGAAGTGTTCGAATGCAACGGCGTGAAGGTCATCGTCGACCCCAAAAGCCTTGCCTATATCGACGGCACGGAACTCGACTTCGCACGCGAAGGATTGAACGAAGGCTTCAAGTTCAACAACCCGAACGTGAAGGACGAGTGCGGCTGCGGCGAATCGTTCCGCGTGTAAGGCCGCGCGATGCGGGAAAAAGGCGGCGCGGGCCGCCTTTTTAATTTCCCGGCATGCTTCTCACGCATTGCTTCCTGTACTTTCGCCGCCTGTTTTCCGGTGCGCTTCCAGCGTACATTCAACGCCCCTCATCAACGGACGATGTAATCCGATGGCCTCGCTGACCGACAGCCACTTCGACCTGTTCAACCTGCCGGCGCAATACTCGATCGACGCCAGTACGCTCGATCACGCCTATCGCACCGTCCAGGCGCAGGTTCATCCCGACCGCTTTGCCGCCGCTGGCGACGCGCAAAAGCGCATCGCGATGCAGTGGGCGACGCGCACCAACGAGGCGTACCAGACGCTGCGCGATCCGCTGAAACGCGCTACCTATCTGCTTTCGCTGCGCGGGATCGATGTTGGCGCGGAAAACAACACCGCGATGGAACCCGCGTTCCTGATGCAGCAGATGGAATGGCGCGAAGGCACCGAAGATGCGGCCGCCGCGAAGAATGTGGATGCGCTCGACGCGCTGCTTGCCGAACTACGCGACGAAGAGCGTGTGCGCTTCACGAAGCTCGGCGCGCTGCTCGACAGCGGCGCGAACCAGGCGGCCGGCGAAGCGGTGCGTCAGCTGATGTTTATCGAGCGGGTCGCATCGGAAATCGTCGCGCAGATCGAGAAGCTCGATAATTGATACAACGCTTCCGGTCGCGTTTGCCGCGAATCACTCGAACCACTCGGACCACTCATTAACGGTTCGAACGTTTCCACGAAGAAGATCACAGATGGCTTTACTGCAAATCTCCGAACCCGGCATGGCGCCCGCGCCGCACCAGCGGCGTCTCGCTGTCGGCATCGATCTCGGCACCACGAATTCGCTCGTCGCCGCGGTGCGTAGCGGCGTGCCTGACGTGCTGCCCGACGAAGACGGCCACATGCTGCTGCCGTCCGTGGTGCGATATCTGGAAAAGGGCGGTCGCCGGATTGGCCACACGGCGAAGGCCGAGGCGGCGAGCGATCCGCGTAACACGATCGTGTCGGTGAAGCGCTTCATGGGTCGCGGCAAAAGCGAAGTGGAAGGTGCCGAAAACGCGCCTTACGACTTCGTCGACGCGCCCGGCATGGTGCAGATTCGTACGATCGATGGCGTGAAGAGCCCGGTCGAAGTGTCGGCGGAAATTCTCGCGACGCTGCGTCAGCGCGCGGAAGATTCGCTCGGCGACGAACTTGTCGGTGCCGTGATCACGGTGCCGGCCTATTTCGACGAAGCGCAGCGTCAGGCGACGAAAGACGCGGCGCGTCTGGCTGGCCTGAACGTGCTGCGTCTGCTGAATGAGCCGACGGCTGCGGCGATCGCCTACGGGCTCGATAACGGTTCGGAGGGGTTGTACGCCGTGTACGACCTCGGCGGCGGGACGTTCGATCTGTCGATTCTGAAGCTCACCAGGGGTGTGTTCGAGGTGCTCGCAGCAGGCGGCGATTCCGCGCTCGGCGGCGACGATTTCGACCACGCGCTGTATCGTCACGTGCTTGCACAGGCTGGCATCGCGCCGCAGACGCTGACGGCGGAAGACGTCCGTCTGCTGCTCGACAACGTCCGCGTGACGAAGGAAGCGCTGTCCAGTGCGCCGAACGCGAAGCTCGAAACCACGCTGTCGAACGGCACGAAGCTCGATCTGACGATCGACGAAGCCACCTTCGACACCATCACGAAAGACCTCGTGCAACGCACGCTGGGTCCGACGAAGAAGGCATTGCGCGACGCCAAAGTCACACCCGCCGATATCAAGGGCGTGGTGCTGGTCGGCGGCGCGACGCGCATGCCGGTGATTCGCCGCGCGGTCGAGACGTTCTTCGGCCAGCCGCCGCTGATCAATCTCGATCCCGATCAGGTCGTCGCGCTCGGCGCGGCAATCCAGGCCGATCTGCTGGCCGGCAACCGCAGCGCTGACGGCGATGACTGGCTGCTGCTCGACGTCATTCCGCTGTCGCTCGGCGTCGAGACAATGGGCGGATTGGCGGAAAAGATCATCCCGCGCAATTCGACGATTCCGGTCGCGCGCGCGCAGGATTTCACGACGTTCAAGGATGGCCAGACGGCGATGGCGATTCACGTTGTGCAGGGCGAACGCGAACTGGTGAGCGATTGCCGCTCGCTCGCGCGCTTCGAGCTGCGCGGCATTCCACCGATGGCCGCCGGCGCGGCGCGCATCCGCGTGACGTATCAGGTGGACGCGGACGGCCTGCTGTCGGTGTTCGCGCGTGAACAGCATTCGGGCGTGGAAGCTTCGGTGGTGGTGAAGCCGTCGTACGGTCTCGCTGACGACGAAGTCGCGCGCATGCTCGAGGACAGCTTCAAGACCGCCGAAGTCGATATGCGCGCCCGCGCGCTGCGCGAGGCGCAGGTCGAAGCGCAACGCCTCGTCGAAGCGACCGACGCCGCGCTGGCCGCCGACAGCGAACTGCTCGACGACGATGAACGCGCCCAGCTCGACACGCTGCTCACCGCGCTGCGCGGCGTGGCACAGGGCGACGACGTCGATGCCGTCGAAGCCGCGACCAAAGCGCTCGCCGAAGGCACCGACGAGTTCGCCGCACGCCGTATGAACAAGGGCATTCGCCGTGCGCTGGCGGGCCGCAAGCTCGACGAGATCTAAACCGCTTTAACCCTGAATGATGTGTCGCGCGTCGACGTCAAAAAGACGCGCGTCACCGGTAAAATGGCATGAAGCCTCATTGACGGCGGCGTGCCCAGAGAACGAACGGAAAACGTATGCCTCAAATCGTTGTACTGCCTCACGTTGAACTGTGCCCGGAGGGCGCGGTGATCGAAGCTGTGCCGGGCAAGAGCATCTGCGACAATCTGCTCGAACACGGCATCGAAATCGAGCACGCGTGCGAAAAATCGTGCGCCTGCACGACGTGTCATGTGCTCGTGCGTGAAGGCTTCAACGCGCTCGTGCCGTCGGAAGAAGATGAGGACGATCTGCTGGACAAGGCGTGGGGTCTCGAGCCCGAATCGCGGCTGTCGTGCCAGGCGGTGATGCCGGCCGGCCAGGACCTCGTCGTCGAGATTCCGCGTTACTCGATCAATCACGCGAAGGAAAATCACTGAGAGGAGGCAGCAGCCATGAAATGGACCGACACGCAGGAAATCGCGATGGCCTTGACGGACAAGCATCAGGCCGTCGATCCACAAACGGTGCGTTTCACCGATCTGCACCGCTGGGTGATGGAACTGGAAGGGTTCGATGACGATCCCAACCGCTCGAACGAGAAAATCCTCGAAGCGATCCAGGCCGCATGGATCGAAGATGCGGATTATTGAACGTTGAGTGCCGTTCCGGTCGCGATGACCGGACGAAAAAAAGGCGATTCCACTGGAATCGCCTTTTTCGCTTCTGGCGGAGTTTAAAGCCGGACGACGAACGCCCGGCGCACAGAAGGCTTAACCCGCGACAAGCGTGCCGTTTTCAACACGGACGCGCTGGCCTTGCTGGAACGGCGGCGCATCGTGATAGGTAAAATAGCGCGTCTTGCCGTTTTCCATGCGCACGCGGACTGAATAGCTGGTGGTGCTGCGCAGATGCTTTTCTACCGAGTTACCGGCGAGACCACCGCCGAGTGCACCGAGGACCGTCATCGCCGTCCGGCCATTGCCGCTGCCGAACTGGTTACCGACGACACCACCTGCCACTGCGCCACCGACCGCGCCAATACCCGTGCCGTGACCTTCGGTCTTGACTGCTGAAATGGCTTCGACTGTGCCGCAGCTCTGACAGTACGCCGGCTGTGCAGGCGCCTGCTGGGCGGGCTGCTGCGCGTACTGCGGCTGTTGGGTCGGAGCCGGCGCCGGAGGCGCTTGCGGGGCCGGTTGCTGCTGTGCCTGAGCCTGCTGCTGCTGGACGGCCTGTTGCTGCTGCGGCTGCTGCGCATAGTTGGCCGGATTGGCGGGCTGCGCGGAATCGACGACCGGCGGCTGCGTGCCGACCTGAGCAGCCTGCGATTGATCGGTCTGCGCGTTGTTGCCGCCAGCCTTCGGGAAGACGCCCGTCACCGCCGCCGTGGCGGCCAGTGCCGCGATGATAACGGCACCCGCGGCCGTTGCGACCAGCGGGTGGAGACGGCTTTTTTGCGTGGGTTGCGTGTTGGGATTGTCCATGTGTGACCTCCGTCTGGACAGAGTCGACAGTTTTGTTGAACCAAAGTGTCCGACAATTCGAGCGCCCTAAGGTTTCAAGTTGTAACCATATCCGAAATTGCAGTCCGACGCCGTGCGATGGGCATCTGGCAGATCGGAGTTCTGGCGACACGGGGAAGGAATTGACTGCCGACGGCGCAGCGCAGGGCGCGCAGATTTTACCGATAGTTACAAACCGCCAGACGCGCCCGGCGTTGCACCGGGCGCGTCGCACCAACAAAAACAATCAGTCTTCGCGACGCAGATGCGGAAAGAGAATGACGTCACGGATGCTCGGGCTGTCGGTAAGCAGCATCACGAGACGGTCGATGCCGATACCGCAGCCGCCCGTCGGAGGCATGCCGTATTCCAGTGCGCGAATGTAGTCCGCGTCGTAGAACATGGCTTCCTCGTCACCGGCGTCTTTCTGTTCGACCTGCTTCTTGAAGCGCGCGGCCTGATCTTCCGGATCGTTCAATTCGGAGAAGCCGTTGGCGATCTCGCGGCCCGTGATGAACAGCTCGAAGCGCTCGGTAATGCCTTCGACCTTGTCCGACGCGCGCGCAAGCGGCGACACTTCGATCGGGTAATCGATGATGAAGGTCGGCTCCCACAACTGCGATTCGGCGGTCTCTTCGAACAACGCGAGTTGCAGCGAACCCGCGCCTGCGTTCAGGAACTGCGGCTGCGACGCGTCGACGCCGAACTTCTTCAGTTCCGTGCGCAGGAAGGCGCTGTCCGCAAGTTGCGCGTCGGTGTATTGCGGCGCGAACTTCTGGATCGCCTGCGTGATCGTCAGACGATGGAACGGCTTCGCCAGATCGAGTTCGCGGCCCTGATACGTGATCGTCGCCGTGCCGAGCGAGTCGACCGCAGTCTGGCGGATCAGCTGTTCGGTGAAGTCCATCAGCCACGTGTAATCCGTGTACGCGGCGTAGAACTCCATCATCGTGAATTCCGGGTTGTGACGCGGCGACACGCCTTCGTTCCGGAAATTGCGGTTGATCTCAAACACGCGCTCAAAGCCGCCGACGATCAGCCGCTTCAGGTACAGCTCAGGCGCGATACGCATGAACATCTGCATATCCAGCGCGTTGTGATGCGTGACGAACGGCTTCGCCGTCGCGCCACCCGGGATCGGATGCAGCATCGGCGTTTCGACTTCCATGAAGTTCGCGTCCGACATGAAACGGCGGATCGACGATACGGCCTTCGTGCGTGCGACGAACGTCTTGCGCGCTTCCGGCGTGACGATCAGATCGACGTAACGCTGGCGATAGCGCATTTCCTGGTCGGCGAGACCGTGGAACTTGTCCGGCAGCGGACGCAGCGCCTTCGACAGCAGACGCAGTTCCGTGCAACGCACCGACAGCTCGCCCTTGTTCGTGCGGAACAGCACGCCGCGCGCGGCGACGATGTCGCCCAGGTCCCACTTCTTGAACGCTTCGTACGTTTGCTCACCGACGTCGGCCGGCGTGATGAAGAACTGGATCAGGCCCGAGCCGTCCTTCACCGTCGCGAAGCTGGCCTTGCCCATCACGCGTTTCAACATCATGCGGCCGGCGAGGGCGACCTGAAGCGGATTCGCTTCGAGCGCCTCCTTGTCGGTATCGGCGTATTCCGATTGCAGCGTGGCGGCGTGGTGAGTCGGACGGAAATCGTTCGGATAGGCGACGCCCTGTTCGCGCAGCGCGCGCAGCTTTTCGCGGCGCTCGGCGATGATCTGGTTGTCGTCGATCTCAGGCACGGCGTTCGTCGTCTGGGTCGGTTCGGTCATGATGGTTCGGTATTCTGGGTGGCTCGGATGATGCTGACGGGCTTCGTGACTGCAAGGGCGTCTGGTGCGGTAGCGGCGAACCAGGCAGCGAACTGGGCAGCAGATGGATCGCCGCATCGAAAACGATGCGGCGCGGCAAGTGCTGCCGCGCCGTCGATGCTTACACGCCCTGTTTCAGGCTCGCGCTGATGAACGGGTCGAGGTCGCCGTCGAGCACGCTCTTGGTATTGCTGATTTCGACGTTGGTGCGCAGATCCTTGATACGGCTGTTGTCGAGCACGTACGAACGGATCTGGTGTCCCCAGCCCACATCGGTCTTGCCGGCTTCGAGCTTGTCCTGCTCGGCCTGACGCTTGCGGATTTCCGCTTCGTAGAGACGCGATTTCAGCATCGCCATCGCTTCGGCGCGGTTGCGGTGCTGCGAGCGGTCGTTCTGGCACTGCACGACGATGCCCGACGGCATGTGCGTGATCCGCACGGCGGAGTCGGTCTTGTTGATGTGCTGACCGCCCGCGCCCGACGCACGGTACGTGTCGATGCGCAGATCGGCCGGGTTGATATCGACTTCAATTGAATCGTCGACTTCCGGGTACACGAACACGGAAGTGAACGACGTATGGCGGCCGCCCGACGAATCGAACGGAGACTTGCGGACCAGCCGGTGCACGCCGGTTTCCGTGCGCAGGAAGCCGTACGCGTATTCGCCTTCGATCTTGATCGTCGCGTTCTTGATGCCGGCAACGTCGCCTTCGGTTTCTTCCAGCACCTCGGTCTTGAAGCCCTTACGCTCGCAGTAACGGAGGTACTGGCGCAGCAGCATGGCGGCCCAGTCGCACGCTTCGGTGCCGCCGGCGCCCGCCTGGATGTCGAGAAATGCGTTGTTCGGATCGGCCGCGTTCGAGAACATCCGGCGGAATTCCATGTCGGCGACGCGCTGTTCGATCGAAGCCGCGTCGGTTTCGCAGGAGACGAGCGTTTCTTCGTCGCCTTCCTCGCGAGCCATTTCGAAGAGATCCTGCGTGTCGCGCAGGTCGGTGTCCAGCGCCGTCAGTTTGCCAACGACGTCATCGAGGAGTTTCTTTTCCCGGCCGAGCGCCTGGGCGTGCTTCGAGTCGTTCCAGACGTCGGGATCTTCGAGTTCCCGGTTGACTTCGATCAGACGACGTGCCTTGTCGTCGTAGTCAAAGATACCCCCGTAGCTCGTCCGCGCGGTGGCGCAGGTCTGCCAGAGAGGCTTCGATCGCGTTGAGACGTTCCGCTTCCATGTCGATCTTATGTGGCTTCGTAAAAAGGGGAAATTATAGCCGATTGGCGCTACCCGCCGGGCGCTGATACGTGATCCGGCACGGGTTTTCGGGCGCTTTTTACGTAGTTTGGGGCGTTTTTCCGTCTTTCGACGTGAAAGCGCAGCGGGGCGTGGGGCGTCCCTTCCCGGACTCAGCTCAACGCGTGTTCGACGATCAGCTGCACGCGCGACACGCCATTCCATGTATCGCTCGACAGACGATACGCGACCGTCGTGCGGGCGGGCAGCGTATCGGTGTGGTTGAACCAGATCGCGTTGAAGCGTTGCCGGCCGCGCAGGAGTTGCAGCTTCAGATGCTTGTCCTTCACGAGCGCCTGCGATGCGACCTCGAATTCGCCCGAGAAAACCGGCGCCGGAAAGCCCTGGCCCCAGACGGCGGCGTCGATCATCTCGACGAATTGCGGCGTGAAATAAGCATCTTCCAGATCGCCATCGGTTTCGACAACGCGCGCGAGTGCATTTTCGTTCAGCCATTCGCGGCCGACCGCTTCGAACGCGGCCGTGAAGCGCGGCACGTCGGCGGTAGCGATCGTCAGGCCGGCTGCCATCGCGTGGCCGCCGAATTTGCTGATCAGTCCCGGCTCGCGCTTCGAGATCAGATCGAGCGCGTCACGCAGATGGAAGCCCGGAATCGAGCGGCCCGAGCCTTTGACGAGCGTGCCGCTGTCGTCGGCGAGCGCGAACGTGAATGACGGCCGGTGGAATTTTTCCTTCAGCCGTCCGGCGACGATGCCGATCACGCCCTGATGCCACGTCTCGTTGAAGAGCGTGATCGTCGTCGCGCCGGTCGGGTCGATCGCGGACAGGTCGGCGAGCGCCTGCTGCTGCATGCCGGCTTCGATTTCGCGTCGTTCGCGGTTCATTGTGTCGAGTTGCTGCGCGAGTTCCCACGCGCGGCCGATGTCATCGGTGGTCAGGCACTCGATGCCGAGCGACATGTCCGACAGACGGCCCGCCGCATTCAGCCGCGGCCCGAGTGCAAAGCCGAGATCGAAGCCGGACGCCGCGCGCGCGTCGCGGGCGGCGGCGCGGAAGAGGGCGGCAATGCCCGGCTGCATCTTGCCTTTGCGGATGCGCTGCAAGCCCTGCGCGACCAGCACGCGGTTATTGCCGTCGAGCTTCACGACGTCGGCGACCGTGCCGAGCGCGACGAGATCGAGCAGGCCGTCGAGACGCGGCTCCGGACACGCGTCGCCGAACGCGCCGCGACGGCGTAGCTCGGCGCGCAGCGCGAGCAGCACGTAAAACATGACGCCGACGCCCGCGATGCACTTGCTCGGGAACGTGCAGCCCGGCTGGTTCGGATTGACGATCGCGCGCGCGGCCGGCAGGTCGTCGCCGGGCAAATGGTGGTCGGTGACGAGCACGTCGATGCCGAGCGCATTCGCCGCCTCCACCCCATCGACGCTCGCGATGCCGTTATCGACGGTAATCAGCAGATCGGGCTTGCGTTGTGCCGCCAGCGCGACAATTTCCGGCGTCAGGCCATAGCCATATTCGAAGCGGTTCGGCACCAGATAGTCGATCTGCGCGCCGAACATCCGCAGGCCGCGCACGGCGACGGCGCAGGCGGTCGCGCCATCGCAGTCGTAGTCGGCGACGACGAGCATCCGGCGTTTGCCTTCGATCGAATCCGCGAGCAGGGCGGCCGCGTCTTCACAGCCTTTCAGCGCGGCGGGCGGCACAAGGCGTGCGAGGCCGGTTTCGATCTCGTCGGGCATGCACACGCCGCGCGACGCGTACAGGCGCGCCAGAACAGGGTGCAGGCCGTGGCGGATCAGCGCTTCGGCATCGGCGGGAGAACAGGCGCGCGTAACGATTCGTGTCATGCAGTGAGGCCGGAAGAAATACGGTGAATCATTCGATGAAGAGCGAGGCGAACACGCGCCGCCGCCAGAATTTGCGCAGGTCGCCGCGGGTGATCGTCAACGTCACCGAGCCGGTGTCGCCGCAGAGCGTCAGCCCGAGTTCGCCGAGGCGGCCGGATTGCAATGCTTCCAGCGCAGGCGCGAGCCAGTCGGCTTCGAGCGCGGCGAACGCGTCGTTCCAGCGTGCCCAGTCCTGCTCGATGTAGGGCGAGGAAAACGGATCGATTTCGACCAGGGTGACGGCTTCGGGCGCGTTTGCGGCGACGGCGGCGAGTTCGGCGAATCCGGCGAACGAAGCCGGTGGCGCGCTCGCCTCGACGCCGGCGGTCAAGGCCAGCCCACGCGTCGCCGCCGCATTCGACATCACACGTGCAAACGGACTCTTCACCGGTTGCGCCGCGCCCTGCGCGTGAAACCAGATTGAGTTGACGGCGGGCAGGCCGCGCGCCTCGCGCGCTTCGTTGACCGGATGCTCGAACCAGGCCATCTGCACTTCGTTCTGC
This sequence comes from Paraburkholderia sp. GAS42, assembly GCF_050436565.1. Lineage (NCBI taxonomy): Bacteria > Pseudomonadati > Pseudomonadota > Betaproteobacteria > Burkholderiales > Burkholderiaceae > Paraburkholderia > Paraburkholderia sp. GAS42. The sequence goes on from NZ_JBNDML010000003.1 coordinate 281,622, forward strand.
AGCTTCATCCACGCGCGCGAACGCTCGCCGGTGTGCGCCACGTGCGGCAGCCAGATTTCGATGTTGCGCCCGCTCGCGCGGAGCGGCGACGCGCCCGCGAGCGAGCCGAACCTGTCGCTCGACAGATACCAGCGCGTCGGCCTGGGCGCCTCGATGCGCACGCCCAGCTCTTCGATCAGCGGACGGGCAACGGCGAGCAGTGTGGCCGCTTCGTCGTCCTGGAGATCGAGCGCTTCGGGATCGATCAGCACGAGGTGATCGTGCGCGATGCGTACGTGGACCGGCTCGATGCACGCCCACGTCGCGTGACCGGGTTCGCCGCCGTCGGCGCGCAGCATGTACGGCGCGAGGGGCGCTTCGTCGGCGGCGGGCTGGGTAGACGAAACGGCGCCGAACTGGCGTGCTACCCAGCGTTCGTGCGGCAGCGTGCGCTGGAAATCTTCTCCGATCACGCGCTCGACCAGCGTCGCACGCGCCACGAGCTTGTCCAGTGCGGGAATCGCGAGGCTGTATAACGCGGTGGAAGCATCGGCGGCCGAAGGCAGCGCGAAGGGCAACAGGAGGTGGAGGCGGGTGGCGTGCATGATGCCCGGCATTGTATGGCAAACTTCGCGGTTGATTGACGACGGTGAGCGGCCTGGCCCGCCGGACGGAACCAGACGAAGCCGGACGAAGCGGGGCGGAAGGCGCCCGGCGGAACCAAACCCATGCGTCGCGGACCCAACGTTCACAGCGTCCGGACCCTGCTAAAGCACACTGCCGCTACTGAAGCAATGAAAGAAGTGGCGCAGCGCGACGGTTTGGCCAGCACACGCTGAAAAGAAGTCGAAGCAATACAGAAAAGGATTCGCTTGAAATTTCCCTACGAATGGCAGATTGGCTGGCGCTACACGCGCGCCGGCAAGCGCACGACCGGCAACGGCTTCATCTCGTTCATCGCGCTTGTGTCGATGTCGGGCATTGCACTCGGCGTCGCGGCGCTGATCGTCGTGTTGTCGGTCATGAACGGCTTCCAGAAGGAAGTGCGCGACCGCATGCTGTCGGTGCTCGCTCACGTCGAAATTTTCTCGCCAACCGGCTCGATGCCGGACTGGCAGTTGACGGCGAAAGAAGCGCGGCTCAACAAGGAAGTGACCGGCGCGGCGCCGTATGTCGAGGCACAGGCGCTGCTGACGCGTCAGGACGCCGTGAGCGGAGTCGCGCTGCGCGGGGTGGAGCCTGCGCTGGAACCGGAAGTGTCGGACATCGGCAAGGAAATGCGGGCCGGCAAGCTGACCGATCTGGTGCCGGGCGACTTCGGCATTGTGCTCGGCGGCGATCTCGCAACCAATCTCGGCGTGCGCACCGGCGACAAGATTACGCTCGTCGCGCCCGAAGGCACGATCACGCCCGCCGGCATGCTGCCGAGGCTGAAGCAGTTCACGGTGGTCGGCGTGTTCGAGTCGGGACATTATGAATACGACAGCACGCTCGCGCTGATCAACATCCGCGACGCAGAGGCGCTGTTCCGGCTGCCCGCGCCGACGGGCGTGCGCCTGCGTCTGAAGGATATGCAGCGCGCGCCGCAGGTCGCGCATGAACTGGCGCGCACGCTCTCGGGCGACCTGTATATCCGCGACTGGACGCAGCAGAACAAGACCTGGTTCTCCGCCGTGCAGATCGAAAAGCGCATGATGTTCATCATCCTCACGCTGATTATTGCGGTGGCGGCGTTCAACCTGGTGTCGTCGCTCGTGATGACGGTCACCAACAAGCAGGCCGACATCGCGATCCTGCGCACGCTCGGCGCGCAGCCCGGCTCGATCATGAAGATTTTCGTCGTGCAGGGCGTGACGATCGGCTTCATCGGTACGGCGACGGGCGTTGCGCTCGGCTGTCTGATCGCGTGGAGCATTCCGTGGCTCGTGCCGATGATCGAACATGCGCTCGGCGTGCAGTTCCTGCCGCCGTCCGTGTACTTCATCAGCGAACTGCCGTCCGAACTGGTGCCGGCCGACGTGATCCGCATCGGCGTGATCGCGTTCGTGCTGTCGGCGCTCGCGACGCTGTATCCGAGCTGGCGTGGCGCGAAGGTGCGTCCGGCGGAGGCGCTGCGTTATGAATGACCGTCCTGTCTCTCAAGTGATGTCCGATATGTCCGGCGAAAGCGCTCCCTATCCTTATGTGCTGGAAGCGACCGGCATCTCGAAGGCCTTCGTGCAGGGCGGCCTGAACGTTCAGGTGCTGAACAATACGCAGCTTTCCGTGCGTCGCGGCGAGAAGCTGGCGATCGTCGGCGCGTCCGGTTCGGGCAAGAGTACGCTGCTGCATGTGCTCGGCGGCCTCGACGATCCAACTGCCGGTCACGTCTCTGTGATGGGCAAGCCGTTCACGAAGCTTTCCGAGCGCGAGCGCAACGATCTGCGTAATCGCGCGCTCGGTTTCGTCTATCAGTTTCACCATCTACTGCCGGAGTTTTCCGCGCTCGACAACGTCGCGATGCCGCTGCGCATCCGTCGCATGACGACCGAAGCCGCGCGGCATGAAGCGCTCGCCGTGCTGGAGCGTGTCGGCATGGCGCATCGGGCGAAGCATCGTCCGGGCGAGCTGTCGGGCGGCGAGCGCCAACGCGTTGCCATTGCGCGCGCGCTGGTCACAAAACCGGCCTGCGTACTCGCCGACGAACCCACTGGCAACCTCGACGGCGGCACGGCGGATACAGTGTTCAACCTGATGCTCGAACTGTCTCAGACGATGGAGACGAGCTTCGTGATCGTCACGCACGATCCGGATCTCGCAGCGCGCTGCGACCGGACGATGCGTCTGCGCGACGGTGTGCTGTACGAAGAGCCGTCGGTTCCTGTGTAACTGTTTGGATTCAAGACGAAAGGCGCGCGCATGTGGATCGATACGCACTGCCATCTCGACGCATCGGAGTTCGATGCGGACCGTGACGCCGTTGCTTCGGCGGCGCACGGGGCGGGCGTGGCGCGCATCGTGATTCCGGGCGTCGCGCGCGAGAACTTCGCGACGGTGCGTGAACTCGCGCATCGCGTCAAAGGCGGTGCATATGCGCTTGGCATTCATCCGCTGTTCACGCCGCGTGCCCAGGAATCCGATCTCGAAGTGCTGCGGATGGAAATCGAAGCGAGCCTTGACGATCCACTGTTCGTCGGTCTCGGTGAAATCGGCCTCGATTTTTTTGTGCCGGGCCTCGATGACGAACGCCAGCAGTTCTTCTATAACGGCCAGCTGAAGCTCGCGTACGAGTTCGATCTGCCGGTGATCTGCCATGTGCGCAAGTCGCAGGATCAGGTGCTGAAGGGCCTGCGGCGCCACTCGGTGCATCGAGGCATCGCGCACGCGTTCAATGGCAGCTTCCAGCAGGCGCAGGCGTTCATCGATCACGGCATGCATCTCGGCTTCGGCGGCAATGTGACCTTCGAACGCTCGCTGCAGATCCGCCGGCTCGCGCAGCAACTGCCGCTCGATGCGATCGTCGTCGAGACCGATGCGCCCGATATTCCTCCTTCCTGGCTGTACAGGGAACGCAACACGCCGGACCAGATTCCCCGCATTGGCGCGAGTCTGGCCGAACTGCGTGGTATCAGCGAAAACGAGCTTGCACTTGGCACAACGGCTAACGCTCACGCGGCGCTGCCGCGACTCGCACTTTCCTCCGCATAATTCACTCTGATGGTTCCCGCCGGGCGGAACTCGCGTCCGGCGCTCTTGCGTCCGATGCACGCGCCCGGCTTCAGTCGAGGAGGCCGGATGCGGGCAGTGTGGTGTGGATTTGCTTTGGGCGTGATGTGGTTGCAGCAACAGGCGGCGTTGCCGGGTTGGGGCGGCTGGTTGCTGATTCTGGTGGTTGCTAGCGTTGCAGCGGTTGTCGCCGGCGCGTTCTCGCGTTGCGTGCAGTTTCGGTTTCGTCTTCGGTCGGCAGTCGTGTGGAGCGCGGTCTGGATGGTGGCTACGTGCGTCGGGTTCGGCTACGCGGCGTGGCGAGCCGAGGTACGGCTGGCGCGGGCGCTTCCCGTTGAGTGGGAAGGTCGGAATGTTGTCGTGCAGGGATACATCAAGGGCCTGCCCGCCACGGATGCAGACAGCGCGCGCTTTCTCTTCACCGTCGAATCGAACGACGCGAACATCGCCATGTTTCCGCGCACGCTCCAGTTGTCGTGGATGGTTGAAGGAACACCACTACCCGTGCTCGAGCCAGGCGCACGCTGGCGTTTGACCGTGCGTCTGAAGCGGGCGCATGGCAATGGGAACTTCGGCGTTCGCGATGCCGAAGCATCGCTGCTGGCGAGAGACCTACGCGCGACGGGTTACGTCACCGCGCCATCGGCGGCCATGCGATTGCCCGGCACAGCAGGTGGCGCGGGAGCCGCGATCGATCGCTGGCGCGCGGCGGTGCGGGCGCGGATCGACACGGCGCTCGCAGACGCGCCTCATCGCGGCATTGTCATCGCACTGGCGGTCGGCGCACAGGATGCGGTCAGCGACGCCGACTGGCTTCTCATGCGCAACACCGGCACCAGCCATCTCGTTGCGATATCGGGTCTGCATATCGGGTTCATAGCGGGGATCGCCGCGTGGTTCGCAGGCGGACTGTGGCGTCGCTCGTGCTTTATCGGGCGTAACTGGCCGCTATGGATTCCCGCGCAGAAAATCTCGCTGGCGACGGGCGCGCTTTTCGCGGCCGGTCATGCCGCGCTGGCAGGATTCAATGTGCCCGCGCAGCGGGCGCTATGGATGCTGGCTGTGGTGGCGCTGGCGTCGATCAGCGGACGAAGCGTCGCGCCTTCGCTGGTGCTCGCGTGGGCGCTCGGACTCGTCCTGCTGATCGATCCGTGGGCGGTCGTGTCGGCGGGTTTCTGGCTGTCGTTCTGCGCGGTGGCCGCGATCCTGTTTGCTATGTCTGGACGCTTGCGCGTGCAGGATCACGAGCGGCGCGATCCTGACCCTGACGCGACACGTCTTGCACGGTTTCGGGGGGCGTGTCTGCGACGGCTGCTGGGCATCAAGGAGCGCATCGCGAGCGGCGCGCATGTGCAGTTCGCGGTCACGGTGGCCCTCGCGCCACTGACCGTCTACTGGTTCGCGCAGATTCCGCTTGTCGGGCCGCTGGCGAATGCGTTCGCGATTCCCTGGGTCAGCCTGTTCGTGACGCCGGCCGTGCTCGCCGGCGTCGCATTGCCGGGGCCGCTCGACGCGTGGGCCTTTCGCGGTGCACACGCGCTGCTTGATCTGCTCGTCGCCGGGCTGCACATGCTCTCGGGTATTTCGTGGGCGATCTGGCGGCTCCCGCAGCCGGGCTCCTGGGCGCTGGCTGCGGCGGCGGTGGGTGTCGCGTGGAGCCTCGCGCCGCGCGGCTGGCCGTTGCGCTGGGCCGCGCCAATTACATGGCTTCCCTTGCTCCTTCCGTCGCCGTCAGGGCCGCCAGCGGGCGCGTTCCGGCTGACCGCGCTGGATATTGGGCAGGGCTCGTCGATTCTCATCGAGACCGCGCATCACACATTGCTGTTCGACGCCGGACCAGGACCGGAGTCGACGCACGCGGGCGAGCGCATCGTCGTGCCATACCTCTACGCAAACGGCGTGAACATGCTCGATACGCTGATGATCAGCCACGCGGATTCGGATCACTCCGGCGGAGCGCCGGCTGTGCTTGCCGGCGTCAAGGTGCGGCAACTGCTGGCGGCGTTGGCGCCGACGAATCCGCTCTGGGCGGACGCGCACGCTGCGAATGCCGATACCGTGTCATGCGCGGCTGGCCAGCACTGGCGCTGGGACGGTGTCGATTTCGCCGTGCTCTGGCCGGACCCCGGCCCACTGCAAGGCAAGCCGAATGCGCATTGCTGCGTGCTGCGCGTCAGCACGGCAGGCGAGGGCGCCGGTTCGAGTGGGAGCGGGCCCGCGATGCAACAGCGCCAGCCGGGCCACCCTTTAGTCGCGCTGCTCGCTGCCGACATCGAAGCGCCCGTCGAGCGCATCCTGCTCGGGCGCGATCCCGATGCACTGCACGCGCAGGTGCTGCTGGTGCCGCATCACGGCAGCAAGACATCGTCGACTGAGCCGTTCCTCGACTCTATCGATCCGCTTGTCTCGGTATTTCAGGTAGGCTATCGCAACCGGTTTCACCATCCGCATCCGGGTGTCTTTTCGCGGTATCTGGCGCGTCACATTGAACTGGCGCGCAGCGATGCCGATGGCGCGGTGCGGATCGAAGCCGCGGGCCCAGGGCTTTCGCTCGAGCGGTACCGCGATACACATCGTCGCTACTGGATGGATCGATGAAGGGCGGTTCATCCGCGGTACGCTGCAAACCCGAAGTACAAACGGCAGAAAGAGTACAGGCAGCACGCGCGGCGCCCCGGAACGCAGACCGGTAAAAAGCAAAAACAGGAGACGACGACGTTTGAAAAACATCATCCACTTCTCGCACGCGAACGGATTTCCCGCGTCGACGTACCGGACGATCTTCGCCGAGCTCGCGGACGGCTACGAACTGCGCTTCATCGAGCGCATCGGTCACGATGCGCACTTTCCGGTGACGCGCGACTGGCCGCATCTCGTCGAAGAACTGCTTGCCGACATCGGCCTGCGCTATGAGCAGCCGGTATGGCTCGTCGGCCATTCGCTCGGTGGCTATCTGTCGCTGATGGCCGCGCTGAAAAAGCCGCAGTGGGTGAAGGGCGTCGTGATGCTCGATTCGCCGGTGATTGCCGGATGGCGGAGTAGCATGCTGCGCGTGTCGCAATGGACGGGCCTTGACGAGAAACTTTCACCCGCCGCCGCGACGCGTACGCGCCGCACGCACTGGGCCAGTCGCGACGAAACCTGGCGCCACTTTCATTCGAAGCCGGCGTTCGCGCGCTGGGACGAGCGCGTACTGTCCGATTACGTCGACTTCGGCATTCCGCAGACTTCCGCAGATGGTGGCCGCACGCTCGCGTTCGACCGTCGCACCGAATACCTGATCTATCGCACCTTGCCGCATACGCTTGGCGCGCGGCTCGCACATGGCGTGCAGGTGCCGGTCGGTTTCATCGCGGGCACGCATTCGAGGGAGATCCGCCAGGTCGGTCTCGATGCGACCCGCCGCGTGGCAGGCGATCGCCTCGAATGGATCGAGGGCAGCCATCTGTATCCAATGGAAAAGCCGCTTGAAACCGCGCGTGCGTTGCAACGGATGCTTCACGAACTGGAGCGCCGCACGTGAGCGCGCGGCGCAGCTGACGGCAAGGTTCACGCCGGCGGCATCCGAACAGATCTGCCCGGGTGGCGAAGCGGCGAGGGCAATGGAAAACGGTGCGGGATCGGGCCAGCGTCGTCGCATATTGCTGGGTTGAGACCCTGCTTTACGGTATAATCCGTTTTTCCCGCGAGCATCCAGCGATGACCAAATATGTTTTCGTCACCGGCGGCGTAGTTTCTTCCCTCGGCAAGGGTATTGCCGCCGCTTCCCTCGCCGCGATCCTCGAATCGCGCGGTCTCAAAGTCACCCTCCTCAAGCTCGATCCTTACATCAATGTCGACCCCGGCACGATGAGCCCGTTTCAACACGGCGAAGTGTTCGTGACGGAAGATGGGGCGGAGACTGACCTCGACCTCGGCCACTACGAGCGCTTCATCAGCACGAAGATGCGCAAGGCCAATAACTTCACCACGGGCCAGATTTACGAGTCGGTGATCCGCAAGGAACGCCGCGGCGATTATCTGGGCAAGACGGTGCAGGTCATCCCGCACATCACGAATGAGATCCAGGCGTTTGTCGAACGCGGCGCGGCTTCCGCGACGTGCGGCGAGCCGGACGTCGCGATCGTCGAAGTGGGTGGCACCGTAGGCGACATCGAATCGCTGCCGTTCCTCGAGGCCGCGCGCCAGATGAGCCTGCGCATGGGCCGCAACAGCGCGTGCTTCGTGCACCTGACGCTTGTGCCGTGGGTCGCCACCGCCGGCGAACTGAAAACCAAGCCGACGCAGCATAGCGTGCAGAAGCTCCGTGAAATCGGCATCTCGCCGCACGTGCTGCTGTGCCGTGCCGACCGTCCCATTCCGGACGACGAACGCGCGAAGATCTCGATGTTCTCGAACGTGCCGGAAGACGCCGTCATTTCCGTGTGGGACGCCGACAGCATCTACAAGATTCCACAGATGCTGCACGACCAGGGCATGGACGAGATCGTCTGCAACGAGCTGAAGCTGTCGCCGAAGCCGGCCGATCTGTCGATGTGGTCGGATCTGGTCGAGAAGCTCGAACACCCGAAACACGAAGTCACGATCGGCATGGTCGGCAAGTATGTCGATCTGACCGAGTCGTACAAGTCGCTGATCGAAGCGCTGCGCCATGCGTCGATCCACACGTCGACGAAGGTCAACATCGAGTACATCGATTCGGAAGAAGTCGAGGCCGACGGTGTCGAGAGCCTCAGGCATCTCGACGCGGTGCTCGTGCCGGGCGGCTTCGGCCGTCGTGGCACCGAAGGCAAGATCAAGGCAATCCGCTACGCACGCGAAGCGAAGGTGCCGTACCTCGGCATCTGCCTCGGCATGCAGCTGGCCGTGATCGAATTCGCGCGCGACGTGGTCGGTCTGAAGAACGCGAACAGCACCGAGTTCGACCAGGCCACAGAGAACCGCGTGGTCGCGCTGATCACCGAGTGGTACGACCGCGAAGGCAAGGTCGAGAAGCGCGACGAAGAGTCGGACCTCGGCGGCACGATGCGGCTCGGTTCGCAACGTTGCCCGATCAAGCCGGGCACGATGGCCTCGGAGATCTACGGCAAGGACGTGAACGAACGTCACCGTCATCGTTATGAAGTCAATAACCGCTTCGTGCCCCAGCTCGAAGCCGGCGGCCTTATCATCAGCGCCCGCACCCCGAGCGAAGATCTGCCGGAAATGATGGAACTGCCGCGCGACATGCACCCGTGGTTCGTCGGCGTTCAATTCCACCCGGAATTCACGTCCACGCCACGTGATGGACATCCGCTCTTCAAGTCATTCGTCGAAGCCGCGCTCGTGCATCATCTGGCGGGCGTCGAGGAGAAAGCATGAAACTGGGCGACTTCGAAATCGGCCTCGACAAGCCGTTTTTCCTGATCGCGGGCACGTGTGTCGTCGAATCCGAACAGATGACGATCGACACCGCCGGCAAGCTCAAGGAAATCTGCGCGAAGCTGAACATTCCGTTCATCTACAAATCGTCGTATGACAAGGCCAATCGCAGCAGTGGCAAGTCGTTCCGCGGTCTGGGCATGGACGAAGGTCTGCGCATCCTGTCGGAAGTGAAGAAGCAGCTCGGCCTGCCGGTGCTCACCGACGTCCACAGCGAACACGAGATCGAGCAGGTCGCGTCGGTCGTGGACGTGCTGCAGACGCCGGCGTTCCTGTGCCGTCAGACCGATTTCATCCACGCGTGCGCGCGTTCGGGCAAACCGGTCAACATCAAGAAGGGCCAGTTTCTCGCGCCACACGACATGAAGAACGTGATCGACAAGGCGCGCGACGCAGCACGCGAAGCCGGCCTGTCGGAAGACCGCTTCATGGCCTGCGAACGCGGCGTGTCGTTTGGTTATAACAACCTGGTTTCGGACATGCGCTCGCTCGCGATCATGCGCGAAACCAACGCGCCGGTCGTCTTCGACGCGACTCACTCGGTGCAGTTGCCGGGCGGGCAGGGCACGAGTTCTGGCGGCCAGCGCGAATTCGTGCCGGTGCTGGCACGTGCGGCGGTTGCAACGGGCGTCGCCGGTCTCTTCATGGAAACGCATCCGAATCCGGCACAGGCAAAGTCGGACGGCCCGAACGCTGTGCCGTTGCATCGCATGGCCGATCTGCTCGAGACGCTGCTGACGCTCGATCAGGCCGTCAAGCGCGCGCCGTTCCTCGAAAGCGATTTCAACTAATGCAGTCGCTCGCAGCGTGTCAGCCGGCGCGCTGCGAGCAGGTCGAATGGTCGTCGAAAGCATCCAGGCGCGAGCGGATTTTCTGCGCAACGGATGCAGTTTCACCGTCAGAATCCAACGTCATTTCTTGAGGAAACCATGAGTGCTATCGTAGATATCATCGGTCGCGAGATTCTCGATTCGCGAGGCAACCCCACCGTCGAATGCGACGTGTTGCTCGAATCGGGCACGATGGGCCGCGCGGCAGTGCCGTCGGGCGCATCGACGGGTTCGCGCGAAGCCATCGAGCTGCGCGACGGCGAAACAGGCCGCTACGGCGGCAAAGGCGTGTTGAAGGCCGTCGAGCACATCAACACCGAAATCTCCGAAGCGATCATGGGCCTCGACGCATCGGAACAGGCTTTCCTCGACAAGACGCTGCTCGAACTCGACGGCACCGACAACAAGTCGCGCCTCGGCGCGAACGCGATGCTGGCCGTTTCGATGGCCGTCGCGAAGGCTGCGGCTGAAGAAGCCGGCCTGCCGCTGTACCGCTATTTCGGCGGCTCGGGCGCGATGCAACTGCCGGTGCCGATGATGAACATCGTCAACGGTGGCGCGCATGCGAACAACAGCCTGGACATCCAGGAATTCATGATCGTGCCGGTCAGCCAGCCGACGTTCCGTGAAGCATTGCGTTGCGGCGCTGAAGTGTTCCACGCGCTGAAGAAGATTCTGAGCGACCGCGGCATGAGCACGGCAGTGGGTGATGAAGGCGGCTTCGCGCCGAACTTCGGCAGCAACGACGAATGCCTGTCGACGATCCTGCAAGCCATTGAAAAGGCCGGCTATCGCGCGGGCGAAGACGTGCTGCTCGCGCTCGACTGCGCAGCGAGCGAGTTCTACCACGACGGCAAGTACCAGTTGGCCGGCGAAGGCCTGCAACTGTCGTCGACGGAATTCGCGGACTACCTCGGCGCGCTCGCCGACAAGTTCCCGATCGTGTCGATCGAAGACGGCATGCACGAAAGCGACTGGGAAGGCTGGAAGATTCTTACAGACAAGCTCGGCAGCAAGATCCAGCTGGTCGGCGACGATCTGTTCGTGACGAACACGCGCATCCTGAAGGAAGGCATCGAGAAGGGCATCGCGAACTCGATCCTGATCAAGATCAACCAGATCGGTACGCTGACGGAAACCTTCGCGGCCATCGAAATGGCGAAGCGCGCTGGCTACACGGCTGTGATCTCGCACCGCTCGGGCGAAACCGAAGATTCGACGATCGCCGATATCGCAGTTGGCCTGAACGCCGGTCAGATCAAGACGGGTTCGCTGTCGCGTTCGGATCGCATCTCGAAGTACAACCAGTTGCTGCGTATCGAAGAAGATCTCGGCGATATCGCCAGCTACCCGGGCAAGTCGGCGTTCTACAATCTGCGCTAATCGCGCGACGATTGTGCTCTGAGCGCGAATTCGACCTTTGAACCGGTCACACTTCGTTTCTGGATCAGCCCGCCGCCCTGCGTATAGCGCAGGGCGGCGCGTATTATTTGTGCTCTCTTCATGCGGCTTGTTACTGTCGTTTTGATCGTCCTGCTGGCGCTGATCCAGTACCCGCTCTGGTGGGGGCATGGTGGCTGGCTGCGCGTGCACGAACTGCAGGAGCAGCTTGCGCTCCAGCAAAAGAAGAACGCGGACGCGAAGCTGCGTAACGAGCGTATCGATGGCGAAGTGCACGATCTGCAGAACGGCACGGCGGCTGTCGAAGAGCGCGCGCGTTACGAAATGGGCATGGTGAAGGACGGCGAAGTGTTTGTGCAGTTCGTGTCGCCGAACGCGCCGTTGCCTGCTGCCACTACGCCTTCGGCAACGACGTCGACACGTGGTGAAGTGTCGGCCGCGCCGCTGCATGTGGTGCCGAATCCGGAATCGCGCGCGAAGCCGGACAAGAAGCACGCCGCGAAGAAGGATCCGAAACAGAAGGGCGCAGGTTGATGTGCGGCCTGGAAAAACCGTAGTCGACTTCGTCTCAGGTTTCAACCACGAAAAAGCCGCCCATCGGGCGGCTTTTTTTACGGCTGACGGATGCGTTTCCGGGCGCGTCAGGTTACCAGCCCCAGCCCGTTCCGAAGCCCACGCCCGAACCCCAGCCATGCCCCCATCCGCCGCTGTAGTAGCTGCCGTAGACGCTCACGGGCGGCGTGTAATACCTTGACCACGCCTCTGCTGCAGCCTCAGCGGCCATCGACTGGTTTTGCTCCGCGAGCACCTGCCGGTCGATCGCGTCGTAGCGGGCGCGTTCTTCAGGCGTCAAGGGTTGGGCGGTCGCCGATACGCCCGACTGGTCGGCCGGCAGGCGACTGTAGATCGGGGAAGGGCCGGGCGGGTCCATGACGCAGCCGGTCAACGCGGCACTGCCAGCGACGACGGATAGCGCCACAAGAATCCGGACGGAACAAATCAGCGAGGGTTTCATGTCAGCCTCCATCGGCGGGACGCCCGGAATAGTCCGTGTAAAAGTGGCGCCGCCAATGTTCAACCTGGGTTCAACGCAGGGTTGAACGCAAATGTGAGCCATAAGACGCCGCCATCCATACTTGACCAGGAAGGCGGCGCGTTTCAGATTCAGCTAGCGATATGTAACGCGGTGACGCGGCGCGGCGGCGTTTAGTGGCGTTGACCCGCCGCCGGCATCACTCCTTCTGAGAGCCCGCTGACAAGAAAAAGTTGCGCCACGTCGACCGGGTCGAATTCGTACCGCTGATTACAGAACTCGCAGTGGATCTCGACGTGTCCACGTTCTTCGAGCACGCCGTCGACTTCCTCGCGGCCGAGCATTTTCAGCATCGCGCCAACCTTGCCGCGCGAGCAGCTGCATTCGAAACGTGCCGGCGTCGGCTTGAAATGCTGGACGTTTTCCTGCCAGAACAGACGCCTGAATACGGTGTCGGGTTCTTCTTTCAACAGTTCGTCGTTGGATAGCGTGCCGCCGAGCGTGCATACGCGTTCCCACGTGTCCGCGTCGAGTTCGCCTGGATGCGGCACGATGCCACCGTCGCCCGGCAGCTTCTGCAGCAGCATGCCGACGGCGCGTTCCGAATTCGCGGCGAGCCACAGGCGCGTGTCAAGCTGCTCGGAATGGTGCATATAGTGTTCGAGCACTTCGACCATCGACTTGAGCGGTCCGTCCACGCCGTTCAGCGGCACGATACTCTGATACGGCTGCTGGCCGGGCTGCTTGTCGCGCGGATCGAGCGTGATCACGCAGCGGCCGTTACCGCCCGCGTTCAGCAGTTCGATGAGCGACGTGTCGTCGCCGATCGTGCTGGCGACATCGCCGGAAAACTTGGCTGTGGCACGCATCGACAGATCCGAGCTGCATTGCACGACTAGCATCTGCACCGGTCCGTCGCCGAAAATCTGCATGACGAGCGTGCCGTCGAACTTCAGATTCGCCGACAGCAGCGCGCACGCGGCCATCATTTCGCCGAGCACGTTGCGCACGGGCGCCGGGTACTTGCGACGTGTCAGTACTTCCTGCCACGTATTGCGTAGCGAAACGATCTCGCCACGCACCGGCGCCGCGCTGAACATGAATTTTTGCAACTGGTCGTTCACAACTTTTCCTCGGTCGAATGGCGCTGTCCCTGAACTGCGCCTGTGCGCCGCGCACTCCGGCTCAGCCGATGCGCACGAGTTGCGCCTTGAAATAATCCCTGCGTTCCACGTAGCTTTCCGCGGCGCGCCGCAAATTTGCGATGTCCGCTTCCGTCAGTTCGCGGACGACTTTCGCCGGCGCACCCAGAATCAGCGAATTGTCGGGAAAAACCTTGCCTTCGGTCACGACGGCGCCCGCGCCAACCAGACAGTTGCGGCCGATTACCGCTCCATTCAAGACCACCGCCTGAATTCCGATCAGCGCACCTTCCTTGATCGTGCAGCCGTGCAGCATCACCTGATGGCCGATCGTGACATTGGCTTCGATCGTCATCGGGAAGCCGGGATCGGTGTGGAGCACCGCGTTTTCCTGGATATTGCTGCCCGCGCCGATCGAAATCTGGTCGTTATCGCCGCGGATCGTGGCGCCGAACCAGACGCTCGCATTTTCGTCGATGGCGACCTTGCCGATGATGGTCGCGGTGTCCGCGACGAACACGCTTTCGTGGATGGTGGGTGCTGCATCGCCAAGTTTGTAGATTGCCACAGTGTTTCCTCTGCGTCGGGCGTCGCACCGCTGACGTGGGGCGCGACGGCAGCGTGTCGGGCGCGCTTCATGGTCGAATCGCGTATTCTAAACGGTTGCACACGAGGCGCGCCTCGCGCGGTCCCGTTCCTGTCAGACGATTCCCTTTTTTTGCCGCTTTGCTGCCCATGATGAACCCAGCCGTTTCTTCGTTCTCGCCATCCTCGTTTGCGGACGCCTGCCTGCGCAGCGAGGCGCTTGGCGTGCTGCGCGAGCGCGATCCCGCGACAAAGGCGCGGGCGACGCGCGATCTGTACGCGCGCGCCCGCGACGGCCACCTGCATTGCCTGCCCGCGCGGGTGATCAATGAACCGGACGGTCTGCCGGGCCGGCCGGAGCGGCCTGAACTCGTGGAGCCGCGTCGGCTGGGGCGACGCAGCATGCAGTCGCCGGAAGGACGCGCGGTGCTGCTGCATGCGCTCGCGCATATCGAATTCAACGCGATCAACCTGGCGCTCGACGCAGTCTGGCGTTTCGCCGGGATGCCGGCTGCGTTCTATCTCGACTGGTTGAAGGTCGCATCGGAAGAAGCGCACCATTTCTCGCTGCTGAGCGCGCGGCTGGCCGAATTTGGCCACGCGTACGGCGATTTTCCCGCGCACGACGGCCTGTGGGACATGTGCGACCGCACCCGCGACGACGTGCTCGCGCGCATGGCGCTCGTGCCACGCACGCTCGAGGCACGCGGGCTGGATGCGTCCCCGCCGATTCGCGCCAGGTTGCAACAGGCGGGTGATCACACGTCGGCAGCGATCCTCGACGTCATCCTGCGCGACGAAATCGGCCACGTGCTGATCGGGAACCGCTGGTTCCGGTTTCTGTGCGATCAGCTCGCGCTCGATCCGCATGTGACCTACACACGTCTGGCCGACCTGTATCACGCGCCCAGATTGCGCGGACCGTTCAATTTCGAAGCGCGGCGCGATGCCGGTTTTGACGAGGCGGAACTCGCCGCGCTGGCCGGGCTGGAAGCGGGACAGGCGCCGGACGCGGATTGAACGCCTGGTGGATGCACACGATCCCGCAGGGCATTGAATCGTCTCCGCGCGTTGCGGATACGAAGAGCGGAACACGCTTTACAACTCCGGCGAGTAGTTAAATTGACTGCATTTGATCTACTACATCAGAAGCGCCGCGGAGGTCCGAAAGAGTCACATCGACTCGCATCTGATTAATCGACCGACCGCTGGATTTCGCACCTGCGCGCCCGCGACACCGCCTCGATGGCCGACTATCTCGTTATAATCGAACGACCATTCTTTTTTGTGGAATTACCCATGAACACCTCCCAGTCCGACTTCGTCTCCGTGCGCGGCGTGCGCCTGCACGTGCGACGCTGGGGCAACCCGGATGCGCCTGCGCTTTTCATGCTGCATGGCTGGATGGACGTCGCCGCTTCGTTCCAGTTCGTCGTCGACGCACTGGGCGGCGACTGGCAGGTGATCGCGCCCGATGCGCGCGGCTTTGGTCTGTCTGACTGGCCGGTGGCGGCGCATGGTGGCGGAAACTACTGGTTTCAGGAATACATCTCCGACCTCGACGCGCTGCTCGATCATTACGCGCCGTCCGGCGAGGTCAATCTGGTCGGCCACAGCATGGGCGCGAACGTCGTCTGCCTGTATGCAGGCGCCCGGCCGGAGCGCGTGCGCCGCGTGGTCGATCTCGAAGGCTTTGGGCTCGGGGCGTCACGCGCGGAGCAGTGGCCGCGCCGGCTGCGGACCTGGCTCGACGAACTGAAGGAGCCACCCACGCTGAAAAGCTACGCGACGCTCGACGACGTCGCCGCCCGTCTGATCCGCACGAACGCGCGCCTCGAGCCGCTGCGGGCCCGTTTTCTCGCGCAGCACTGGTCGAAGCAGGGCGATGACGGCCGTTTTACGCTGCTCGCCGATCCGGCGCACAAGATGCGCGGGCCGCTGCAGTATCGCCTCGACGAAGTGATGGCCGTCTGGCGCAACGTACGGGCGAAGGTGCTGCACGTCGAAGCGGCCGCCTCGCCGACGCTCGCGCAGATCGCAGGCGAAACGCCGCTCAGCGAGTTCAAGGCGCGCTTTCAGGCATTCCCGGACTGGCGCGAAAAGATCATCGACGATGCCGGTCACATGATCCATCACGACCAGCCGGAGCAGGTCGCCGCGCTGATCGAGGGATTTTGCGCATAAATTTTTGCGCATAAGGTCGGATGCTGGGGGATTGGTGCGACGAACTACTGCATTGCAGTAAAATGGTTGCTGAATCTTTTCAAGGCAACGATGAACGCCGATCTGCACTGCCATTCCACGGTTTCCGACGGCCAGTTTGCGCCGGCCGACGTTGCGCGCCGCGCGCAAGCGGGCGGCGTGACGCTGTGGGCGCTGACCGATCACGACGAGGTGGGCGGTCAGGCGGAGGCGCGCGCAGCGGCGACGGCGCTCGGCATGCAGTACCTGAGCGGCGTCGAGATTTCGGTGACGTGGGCATCGCGAACGGTGCACATCGTCGGTCTGCATGTCGATCCGGAAAACGCCGTGCTGCTGGAAGGCCTGGCCCGCACGCGTAACGGTCGTGCGGCGCGTGCCGAAGCGATCGGCGAACGGCTGGCGACGCTCGGTATTCCTGACGCGTACGCTGGCGCGCTGCGCTATGTGTCGAACCCCGACATGATTTCGCGGACCCATTTCGCGCGATACATGGTGGAAAGCGGTTACGCCGAATCGACGCAGGACGTCTTCACGCGCTTTCTCGGCGACGGCAAACCGGGCTATGTGTCGCATCGCTGGGCAAAACTGGCTGACGCCGTGCAATGGATCAAGACCGCCGGCGGCGAGGCGGTCGTCGCGCATCCGGGGCGTTACGCATACACGCCGGTGGAGTTCGACGCGTTTTTCGGCGAATTCATCGATCTTGGCGGTAAGGCGATCGAAGTCGTCACTGGCAGTCACACGCCAGACCAGTACCGCGAATACGCCGACGTCGCGCGCCGTTTCGGCTTCGAGGCGTCGCGTGGCTCGGACTTCCACGCGGCCGGCGAAGGCCGTGTCGACTTCGGCAGCCTGCCGCCGCTTCCTTCCGATCTCACGCCCGTCTGGGAACGCTGGCTGTGACGCGCTGCAGTTGCGTCGCGCGGTGCGCGCAGACTGTCGCGGGCTGAGCGCGACTTCCAGTTATCCTGATCACTCACCATGTCTCAATTCTTTCGGCTTCATCCCGATAATCCGCAGCTGCGCCTCATCAAGCAGGCCGCGCAGATCATCAACGACGGCGGTGTCGTCGCGCTACCGACCGATTCGAGTTACGCGCTCGCGTGCCGCCTCGACGACAAGGATGCGGTCGAGCGTATCCGGCGCATTCGCGGTCTCGACGAGAAGCAGTTGCTGTCGCTGCTGGTGCGCGATCTGTCGGAGCTGGCCAATTTCGCGATGGTCGATAACCGGCAGTACCGCTTGATCAAGTCGGTGACGCCGGGGCCGTACGTGTTCGTGTTGCAGGCGACGAAGGAAGTGCCGCGCCGTCTGTCGCACCCGTCGCGCAAGACAATCGGCCTGCGTGTGCCCGATCACGCAATTACGCTCGCGATTCTCGAAGAACTCGGTGAGCCATTGCTCGGTTCGACGTTAATCATGCCGGGTGAAACCCAACCGCTGAATGATCCGGAGGAAATCCGTGCGCGCCTCGAAAAACAGATCGACCTGGTGATCGACGGCGGCGCGTGTCCGTGCGAACCGTCGACGGTGATCGATCTGACCGGCGCTGAACCCGTACTCGTCCGTCCTGGCCGCGGCAGCCTTCAGCCATTTGGTCTGGAACAACCCGCGTAAGCAGCCGGCATCGAAAGCCACCGGTTGCGACTCCCCGCATTGATACAATAGCGAGTTATGGATTCTTCCCTGATACAGACCATTGTCGTGTACGCGTTGCCGGTGATTTTCGCCATCACGCTGCACGAGGCCGCGCATGGCTACGTCGCGCGCATGCTCGGCGACAACACGGCGTACGTGCTCGGCCGCGTTTCCTTCAATCCGATGCGGCACATCGATCCGCTCGGCACCATCGCGATTCCGCTGCTGCTGTACTTCGCGACGAGCGGCGCGTTCATGTTCGGCTACGCGAAGCCGGTGCCGGTTGCGTTCGGCAACCTGCGCAATCCGCGCTGGGGCAGCCTGTGGGTCGCGCTCGCCGGGCCGATGTGCAATTTCGTGCAGGCGCTCGTGTGGGGCGTGATCGGGGTTGCGCTTGCGGCGATGAACGTCGACGAGCCGTTCTTCACGCGGATGGCGGGCGCCGGCGTTGGTATCAATCTTGTGCTCGGCGTGCTGAATCTGTTCCCGTTGCCGCCGCTCGACGGCGGTCGTGTGCTGACTGCGCTGTTGCCGGCGCGGCAGTCGATCGCGTTGTCGCGCATCGAGCCCTATGGTTTTTTCATTGTGATGGCGCTCGTGATGACGGGCACCCTGACGAAATTCTGGCTGCGCCCGCTCGTCAACCTCGGTTACGACGCCGTGACGGCTATCCTGACTCCTCTCGCTTCGCTTCTCTAATACAACCATGTTCCCAGACCGTATCTTCTCCGGCATGCGGCCCACCGGGTCGCTGCACCTCGGCCACTATCACGGCGTGCTGAAAAACTGGGTGCGGCTGCAGTCCGAATACCCGTGCTTTTTCTGTGTCGTCGACTGGCACGCGCTGACGACGCATTACGAAACGCCCGAGGTCATCGAAACGAGCGTCTGGGAAGTGCTGATCGACTGGCTCGCTTCGGGCATCGATCCGGCGCAGGCCACGCTCTTCATCCAGAGCAGGGTGCCCGAGCACGCGGAACTGGCGCTGCTGCTCGGCATGAGCACGCCGCTCGGCTGGCTTGAGCGCGTGCCGACCTACAAGGAACAGATGGAGAAGCTGAAGGACAAGGACTTGTCCACATACGGCTTCCTCGGCTATCCGGTTTTGATGGCGGCCGACATTCTGTTGTATCGCGGCTCGCTGGTGCCCGTCGGCGAAGATCAGGTGCCTCACGTCGAAATGACGCGCGAAATTGCGCGCCGTTTCAACTATCTGTACGGCCGCGAGCCGGGCTTCGAGGAGAAGGCCAACGAAGCCGCGAAGAAGCTCGGCGGCAAGCGTTCGAAGCTGTATCACGAGCTGCGCGTCGCGTATCAGCAGGAAGGCGACGACGAAGCGCTCGAACAGGCGCGCGCGATGTTGCAGGAATCGCAGAGCCTGTCGATGAGCGACCGCGAGCGCCTCTTCGGTTATCTCGAAGGTTCGCGCAAGATCATTCTGGTCGAGCCGCAGGCCATGCTGACGGAAGCGTCGCGGATGCCGGGGCTCGACGGCCAGAAGATGTCGAAGTCGTACGGCAACACGATCGGTCTGCGCGAAGACGCCGAAACGATCACGAAGAAAGTCCGCACGATGCCGACCGACCCGGCGCGTGTGCGTCGCACTGATCCGGGCGATCCGGACAAGTGCCCGGTATGGCAACTGCACCAGGTCTACACCGACGAGACCACGCACGAATGGGTGCAGAAGGGTTGCCGCTCGGCCGGCATCGGCTGTCTCGAGTGCAAGCAGCCGGTGATCGAAGGCATTTTGCGCGAACAGCAGCCGATGCTCGAGCGCGCGCAGAAGTACATGGACGACCCGTCGCTCCTGCGCGCGATCGTCGCCGATGGTTGCGACAAGGCGCGCCGTTTTGCGACGGAGACGATGCGCGATGTGCGCGAGGCGATGGGCCTGTCGTACAACTGATCGCGACGTTGCGCATGGGCAATCACGCTTCTTCGACACATTCGACGCTGGCTGAGGTGTCACACTGGGTGCGTCGCTGGACGCATCTCGTGACGGCCGGTGGCGCGGTACTCGATGTTGCATCGGGCGAGGGGCGGCACGCCCGCTGGTTTGCGGCGCACGGCCATCCGGTCACCGCGCTCGACTGTGACGCGGACGCACTCGCCACGCTGCACGATGAGCCGCGTGTGACTACGCTCACGGCCGACATCGAAGACGGGCCGTGGCCGCTTGCGGCGGATACGAAATTCGCAGCGGTTGTCGTCACGAACTATCTGTATCGCCCGCTGTTTCCCCGCCTGCTGGACGCGCTTGCGCCAGCGGGCGTCCTGATTTACGAGACTTTCGCGCAGGGCAACGAAACCGTCGGCAAGCCTTCGCGACCGGCGTTTCTGCTCGCGCCTGGCGAACTGCTCGACGCCGTTCGCGGGCGTCTGCGCGTGGTTGCGTATCAGGATGGTTTTCTCGCGCAGCCGCGTCCGGCTTACGTCCAGCGGATCTGCGCGGTTCTGGAGGCGGATCGTCCGGTCGACGGGAAAGAAGCTCTACCCCCGCCGCGTTACGATCTGGCCGGCTAATCCGCTACAATCGCGGTTTACTGATCTAATTCATGGCGTTTCATGACTAACGGCAATCAAGACGGCATTCAGATTCGCGGCAGCATTCCCGCAATCATCACTCCGATGCTCGAAGACGGCAGCCTCGATCTGCCAGCGTTCCGCAAACTGATCGACTGGCACATCGAAGAAGGCACGAACGGTCTCGTCGTCGTCGGAACGAGCGGCGAATCGGCCACGCTATCGGTCGAAGAACACGTGCTGATGGTCAAGACCGCGGTCGAGCACGTCGCCGGACGCATTCCGGTGATCGCGGGCTCGGGCGGCAACTCCACCACCGAAGCCATCGAACTCACCGAGCAGGCGAAGAAAGTCGGTGCCGACGCCTCGCTGCAGGTCGTGCCGTACTACAACAAGCCGACGCAGGAAGGCATCTTCCGCCACTTCTCGAAGATCGCGGAAACCGTCGATCTGCCCGTGATCCTGTACAACGTGCCGGGCCGTACGGTCGCGGACATGTCGAACGAAACGATCCTGCGTCTCGCGCAGGTGCCGGGCATTGTCGGCGTGAAGGAAGCGACTGGCAGCATCGATCGCGCCGCGCACCTGATCAAGGCGGCGCCGGCACATTTCGGCATCTACAGCGGCGACGATCCGACTGCGATCGCGCTGATGCTGCTGGGCGGCCACGGCAATATTTCCGTGACGGCCAATATCGCACCGCGTCTGATGGCCGAACTGTGCCGCGCCGCGCTCGCGGCCGACGCAAAGACCGCGCGTGAAATCCATCTGAAACTGCTTTCGCTGCACAAGAACCTCTTCATCGAATCGAATCCGATTCCAGCGAAGTGGGCGCTGCAGCAACTTGGCCGCGTTCAGGGCGGCATCCGTCTGCCGTTGACGCCGCTCGACGCGCGCTACCACGATGTTGTGCGTGCCGCGCTGCGCGAGTCAGGTCTGCTGGGCTGATCCCAGCCCAGCATGACCGGCATTCCCATTAACCGACGTCGAAATCGCCCACGTTCCCGGCACTGAACCAGGCAACACGTTCCAGCATCACGAAGGACTTCATGAAACGTTCTGCACTTTCCCTCCACGCAACCCGCATGGCGGCGCTGGCGCTTGCCCTCAGTACGCTCGCAGGCTGCGACACGCTGAACGACTGGTTTTCGTCCGACAAGGTGAACTACAAGGTCGCGGGCAGTGCGCCGCCGCTCGCCGTGCCGAGCGACCTGTCGACCGCGAAGGTCGACCAGCGTTACGTGGCGCCGCCGGTCGACGCTGCATTGGGCGGCGCGCCGCAGCGCGCGGTGACGCCGGCGGGCAACAGGACGGAAGGCGTGCCGAGTGCGCAGGATCCGTTCGGCATGCACATCGAGCGTGACGGCGATCGCCGCTGGCTCGTGGTCGATGGCCGCACGCCGGACCAGCTCTGGCCGCAGTTGCAGGAATTCTGGCAGGAAAACGGCTTCTCGCTGACGACCGATGCGCCTGCTACCGGCATCATGTCGACCGACTGGGCCGAAAACCGCGCGAATATTCCGGACGACTGGTTCCGTCGCACGATTGGCAAGGTCGTCGACTTCGCCTACTCGTCGGGCACGCGCGACCGTTTCCGGACGCTGGTGTCGCGTGGCGGTGCTGACACGACCGATATCTCGATCACGCACAGCCAGATGGAAGAAATGCTGACGGGGCAGGACAAAACGTCATCGCGTTGGGAAGAGCGTCCGCGTGACCCGTCGCTCGAAGCGCTGTTCCTCGCGAAGCTGATGGAGAAATTCGGCCTCACCGATGGGCAGGCAAAGCAGCTGCTGACTGATGCGCGTCCGGCGACGGCACCTGTGAAGATCGACACGACCGCTGGCGGTGCGACGCTCGATCTGCCGGAATCGTTCGACCGTGCATGGCTGCGCGTGGGTCTGGCGCTCGATCGCACCAACTTCACTGTCGACAACCGTGACCGCGAGAAGGGCATTTACTACGTGCGCTACGCGGATTCGATGCAGGAACTGAAGAAGGAAGGCCTGTTCGGCAAGCTCTTCTTCAGCGGTAGCACCGCGAAGAAACCGGGGCAGGAATTCCTCGTGAACGTGCGCTCCAAGGGCGATTCGCTGACGCAGGTTGCGGTGCTCGACGCGAACGGCCAGGTGGATACATCGTCGGACGCGCAGCGCATCGTGTCGCTGCTGCATGCACAGCTGAACTAGGCGAACCGTGCGGTTCGCCAGTCTGGGAAGCGGCAGCGAAGGCAACGCGCTGGTCGTCGAAGCCCAATGCGGAACGACGATGACGCGTGTGCTGCTCGACTGCGGCTTTTCAGCAAAAGAAGTCGAACGGCGCCTTGCGCGTCTCGGCTTCGGCATCGACAGCCTCGACGCCATTCTGATTACCCACGAACACGGCGACCATATCGGCAGCGCGCTGGCGCTGGCCCGCAAGTGGTCGATTCCGTTACACATGAGCTGGGGGACGGCGCGCGCAGTCGGCGCTGACGAAGCCGACGTCGATCTGCACGTGTTATGGGGCGACGAGGCGGTTGCGATCGGCGACCTCAGCGTGTTGCCGTACACGGTGCCGCATGATGCGCGTGAGCCACTGCAGTTCGTTTTCTCGGATGGCGCGGGCCGGCTTGGCGTGCTGACGGATGTCGGCACCTCGACGCCACACATTAGCGCCGTTCTGAGTGGCTGCGACGCGCTGGTGCTCGAATGTAACCACGACGTGCGGATGCTGGCGGCGAGCCGCTATCCGCCATCGCTCAAGGCGCGCATTGGCGGCAACCACGGGCATCTGAACAACGATGCTGCAGCTGAGATCCTCGCTTCGCTCGATCGCACGAAATTGCGCTTTCTGGTCGCAGCGCACCTGAGCCAGCAGAACAATTCGCCGGAACTGGCGCAGGCGGCGATGGCTGCAGTGCTTGGCGCCGCGGCGACCGACGTGCAGGTCGCATCGCAGGACGGCGGATTCGACTGGCTGAGTCTGTGAGTTTTGCCTGAAGCACGGCGGGCTCGAAAAAGGCGCGCAGAAACAAAAACGCCCATGACGAAACGTCATGGGCGTTTTTTGCTTCGGTCGGCTGATGGAGCGATTCCCACCGATGCCGCGGGATGCGACGGCTGAGGCGGCACCAAGTTCGCCGCCGCCGATGCTCCCGTCCGGCGATCAGTTGCGGTTGCCGCCAAAGATGCCAAGCAGCGCGAGCAGGTTGGTGAATACGTTGTACAGGTCCAGATAGATCGCGAGCGTCGCCGAAATGTAGTTCGTCTCGCCGCCGTTGACCACGCGCTGCACGTCAAACAGCATGTAGGCCGAGAAAATCACGATCGCAAGCACGGAAACCGTAAGCATCAACGCCGGCAGTTGCAGGAACATGTTCGCAACCATTGCCAGCAGCAGCACGATCACGCCCACGAAGAGCCATTTACCGAGACCCGAAAAGTCGCGCTTGCTGACCGTAGCGACCGTCGCCATCGCGGCGAAGATCACACCGGTGCCACCGAACGCGAGCATGATCAGCGACGGACCGTTCGAGAATCCGAGGATGAAGCTCAGGAGCCGTGACAGCATCAGGCCCATGAAGAACGTGAAGCCGAGCAGGACGAACACGCCCGCGCTGCTGTTCTTCGTCTTCTCGATCGCGAACATGAAGCCAAAGGCGATCGCGAAGAATGCCAGCAGGCTCATGGCCGGGCTGGTGGCGGCAAACAGCGAAAACCCGGTCGCGACACCCACCCAGGCGCCGAGGACCGTCGGAACCATGGACAACGCTAGCAGCCAGTAGGTGTTCCGTAGTACGCGGTTGCGGGTTTCGACCGTGCTAATCGTACCGGTGCGGCCGAAATTGTAGGGCGAATTCATGGTTTCTCCTTGCGTCAGACGCATTATTGCGCAGTGGTTGTGCAGTCCCGGCTGGCTTTGATGGCGCCTGCCGTTGATCCGTACGCCCCCAAGATTACCCCGACAGGGGCAAGTTTCAATACCTGGCCGAATGGCGGATTGTGAGGTTCCGGACGCTTTGTTAGAGTCTTTCAGTGCTGTAAGGGTTCAATCGCAATCATACAACGGAACATGCTACAATAGCGGATTCATTTGAATCTGTAACCTCTTAATTTTCTGGAGTTTTTATGGCGCTCGAACGCACCCTGTCGATTATCAAGCCGGACGCAGTGGCAAAGAACGTGATCGGTCAGATCTACAGCCGTTTCGAAAACGCTGGTCTCAAGATTGCCGCTTCGCGCATGATTCATCTGTCGCGCGCTGACGCTGAGAAGTTCTACGCTGTGCACGCCGCACGTCCGTTCTTCAAGGACCTCGTCGACTTCATGATCTCGGGCCCGGTGGTAGTGCAGGTCCTGGAAGGCGAAAACGCTGTCCTGAAGCATCGCGACCTGATGGGCGCAACGGATCCGAAGAAGGCTGAGAAGGGCACGATCCGCGCCGATTTCGCAGACAGCATCGACGCGAACGCAGTTCACGGTTCGGACGCAGCCGAAACGGCCGCCGTCGAAATCGCATTCTTCTTCCCGGCAGTCAACGTCTACTCGCGTTAATCCACGTAAACGACTGGCCAGGTAGTAAGGTAGAAGCAGCAGGAACGGGCGCGAACGGTACGGCGTTCATGTGGCTTGTTGCATGAACGTAGTTTCGCACTGATATGGCAGGATTCGATATGACGAGCAGTCCAACCGTCAACCTTCTCGATCTCGACGCACAGGGGCTCGTCGCGTATTGCGACAGCCTCGGCGAAAAGCCGTTTCGCGCCAAACAGTTGCAGCGCTGGATTCACCAGTACAACGCTGCCGACTTCGATGGTATGACTGATCTCGCCAAGTCCCTGCGCGAAAAGCTCAAGGGGCGTGCCGCGATTTCGATGCCTGACATCACCAGCGACCACATTTCCACCGACGGCACACGCAAGTGGCTGATCGACGTCGGTAACGGCAACGCGGTTGAAACCGTGTTTATTCCGGAAGAGACTCGCGGTACGCTGTGCGTGTCGTCGCAGGCGGGATGCGCGGTCAACTGCCGTTTCTGTTCCACCGGCAAACAGGGTTTTTCCCGCAATCTCACCACCGGCGAAATCATCGGCCAGCTACGCATGGCTGAATTTGCGCTGCGTACGTCGCTCGGCACAGCCGGGGGGCGCGCTGTGGGCGGCGAAGGCAAGGGCGAGCGCGTCGTCACGAACGTCGTGATGATGGGCATGGGCGAGCCGTTGCTCAACTATGATGCCGTCGTGCCGGCCATGCGTCTGATGCTGGACGACAATGCGTACGGCCTTTCGCGCCGTCGCGTGACGCTGTCAACCTCCGGCGTCGTGCCGATGATGGACCGTCTTGGCGCAGATCTGCCCGTGGCACTTGCTGTCTCGTTGCACGCGCCGAATGACGCGTTGCGCGACGAGCTGGTGCCGTTGAACAAGAAGTATCCGCTGCGCGAACTGATGGCCGCATGTCAGCGCTATCTGAAGGTCGCGCCACGCGATTTCATTACTTTTGAATATTGCATGCTGGATGGTGTGAACGACACCGAACAGCACGCAAGGGAGCTGCTTGCCGTCACGCGCGACGTGCCGTGCAAGTTCAACCTGATTCCGTTCAATCCGTTTCCGGAATCGGGCCTTCTGCGCTCGAAGCAGGAGCAGATCAAACGGTTTGCGCAGGTGCTGATGGACGCAGGGGTCGTCACCACAGTGCGCAAAACTCGTGGCGACGATATCGATGCTGCCTGCGGTCAGCTGGCTGGTGCGGTCAAGGACCGCACCCGTCTTGCTGAACGCACCGGGAAGGCGGCGAAAGTGATCGAGGTTCGCGCGATATGAGCATTGCAAGGTCTTCGTGACCTCCAGACGTCGGGTGAACTGAAAAGAAAGTTTGCAAAATCGATCGGAAGCGGCGCAGAACGCCGCGCATTTTGTTATAAACGGTCTGCGAATCTGAACCGGTGCCTAAAAGGCGGGGACGGATCGCAAGAGTGAAAAAGAATCGACGCGAAAGGATTTGGGATGAGTGAGCCGCAGCACCCGCAGCCGCATGAAACAGAGACGAACGCAGGCCGTTCAGCACCGGCCGTCGCACCGGCTGCGGCGCAGCCCGGGCTGGAATCGCTTGCGGCAGTCGGGGCGCGATTGACCCAGCTTCGCGAGTCGAAGGGCTGGTCGGTCGAAGACGTATCTTCGCGCCTCAAGGTGTCACCGGCCAAGTTGCGCGCCCTCGAGAGCGGCGACGTGAGCCAGTTGCCCGACACGACATTCGCGCTCGGCGTGGTGCGCAGCTACGCAAAGATGCTCGGCACCGATCCCGCGCCGTTCAGTCAGGCATTGCGACGTGTCAAAGGCGTACCCGAGCCGGACCTGTCGATGCCGGCTTCGTCTGGGCGCGACCTGCCACGGGGTCGTGTATCGCTTTCGCTGGGCAACAGCGCGCCGAAGTCACGTTCGTGGTTGTGGGGCGTTGCAGCTGTGGTCGTGGCGGTAATCGCGCTTGCGATGTGGCACACGAATGGCGGCGAATCGTCGGCGTGGCTGGCACGTCTGAAGGCCGGCGCGAATAGCGCGGCAGGCGGCGCAACGGGTGCATCGGGCGCCGTTGCTCAGGATCAGGCGGCCGCGTCGGCCACGGTGGCAGACCAGGAGGCGGCTCCGGCGTCTGACGCTCAGGTCGCAACCGACGGGAGCGCGTCGCAGGCGACTCCGATGCCAGCTCCGCTGGCAACCGGCGCTGCACCGGCGTCATCGGTCGTACCGGCGCCGGCACTGGCGCCGAAGGCCGCCGTCGTGGCGCAGGCAGCAAGTGCGCCGCAGGCGTCCGCAGCGGAAGTTCCGCCGCCGGTTGGAGGTCAGGCGACAGTCGGAATCAAGGTGACACAGGACAGCTGGTTCAGCGTGCGGCAGAAGGACGGCAAGGAAGTCTTCTCGGGCCTCGTCCGCGCGGGTGAATCGAAGGAAATTGCCGGCGAAGCGCCGTTTAAGGTCACGGTCGGCAACAAGGCAGGTCTGGATTCAATTTCACTGGACGGCCAGGCGGTCGATCCGGGCAAATATGCATCAGCGAAGGGCAATGTGGCTCGCTTCGCATTGCCTTGACAGGGTACGCGTCGCGGCAGGTTAGCCGCGGCGCTTTTTCAATTCTGGCGTCGTGTCTTGTGCGCGGTGCCTGCGGTGTAAATGGGTCTTTCGATGCACTCCGAAGCTCAATCCCTTTCCAGCAGTCAGATCATTTCGTCCGAGCCGGTTTTCGGCGGACACGCGCCGCGCCGTTCGTCGCATGCCGTTGACGTGCGCTGGGGCGGCCAGATCGTCACGATCGGTGGCGACTCGCCCGTGCGCGTGCAGTCGATGACCAATACCGATACCGCTGACGCGATCGGTACGGCTATCCAGATCAAGGAACTTGCGCAGGCCGGTTCGGAACTCGTGCGCATCACGGTCAACACGCCCGAAGCGGCCGCGGCCGTGCCGGCCGTCCGCGAGCAACTCGACCGGATGGGCGTCACCGTGCCGCTCGTCGGCGATTTTCATTACAACGGGCACCTGCTGCTGCGTGACTACCCGGCATGCGCCGAGTCGTTGTCGAAGTACCGGATCAACCCGGGCAACGTCGGTCATGGCGCGAAGCGCGACACACAGTTCGCGCAGATGATCGAAGCCGCGATCCAGTACGACAAGCCGGTGCGAATCGGCGTCAACTGGGGCAGTCTCGACCAGGATCTGCTCGCGAAAATGATGGACGAAAACGCTGCGCGTTCCACACCTTGGGAAGCGCAAAGCGTGATGTACGAAGCGCTTATCCAGTCGGCGATTGGTTCGGCCGAACGTGCGGTTGAGCTTGGTTTGAGCCGTAACAAGATCATTCTGTCGTGCAAGGTCAGTGGCGTGCAGGATCTGATCGCCGTGTATCGTGAACTCGCGCGTCGTTGCGAATTTGCGCTGCACCTCGGTTTGACCGAAGCGGGCATGGGCTCGAAGGGCATCGTTGCTTCGACGGCCGCTTTGTCGGTGCTGCTGCAGCAGGGCATTGGCGACACGATCCGTATTTCGCTGACGCCAGAACCAGGCGCGTCGCGTACGGGCGAAGTGATCGTCGGTCAGGAAATCCTGCAGACAATGGGCCTGCGCTCGTTCACGCCGATGGTCATCGCGTGCCCGGGATGCGGTCGTACGACCAGCACGCTGTTCCAGGAACTCGCTTCGCAGATCCAGACCTATCTGCGCACGCAGATGCCGGTGTGGCGCGATCAATATCCTGGCGTCGAAAAGATGCACGTCGCGGTGATGGGCTGCATCGTGAATGGCCCGGGTGAGTCGAAGCAGGCAAACATCGGCATCAGCCTGCCGGGTTCCGGTGAGAACCCGGCGGCACCGGTGTTCATCGACGGCGAGAAGGTCAAGACGCTGCGCGGCGAGCGCATCGCGGAAGAATTCCAGCAAATCGTGAGCGACTACGTCGAGCGCACTTACGGCCGTGCCGAAGTTGCCAACTAAACCGCTCAATCAAGATCGTCAAATCGAACACAGATGACTGAACAGAAGAAGAAGCTCGAGAAGCTGTCCGGTGTGAAGGGCATGAACGACATCCTTCCGCAGGAAGCCGGGCTGTGGGAATTTTTTGAATCGACTGTGAAGTCGATGCTGCGTTCGTACGGATACCAGAATATCCGCACGCCGATCGTCGAGCATACGCAGCTGTTCACGCGCGGTATCGGTGAAGTCACCGACATCGTCGAGAAAGAAATGTACAGCTTCACCGACGCGTTGAACGGCGAGAACCTGACGATGCGTCCGGAAAATACGGCCGCAGTTGTGCGTGCGTCGATCGAGCACAACATGTTGTACGACGGCCCGAAGCGGTTGTGGTACATCGGTCCGATGTTCCGTCACGAGCGTCCGCAGCGCGGCCGCTATCGCCAGTTCCATCAGGTCGGCGTTGAGGCGCTGGGTTTCGCTGGTCCGGATACGGACGCGGAAATCATCATGATGTGCCAACGGCTGTGGGACGATCTCGGGCTCATGGGTATCAAGCTCGAAATCAACTCGCTGGGTCTCGCTGAAGAGCGCGCCGCGCATCGCGTCGAACTGATCGCGTATCTCGAGAAGCACATGGACGTGCTCGACGAAGACGCTAAGCGTCGTCTCTACACGAACCCGCTGCGCGTGCTCGACACGAAGAATCCGGCGCTGCAGGAAGTCGCGCAGAACGCGCCGAAGCTGATCGACTTTCTGGGCGAAGAATCGCTCGCGCATTTCGAAGGACTGCAGCGCATCCTGAAAGCGAACAACATCCCGTTCAAGATCAATCCGCGTCTGGTGCGGGGTCTCGATTATTACAATCTGACCGTGTTCGAATGGGTCACCGACAAGCTCGGCGCGCAGGGCACGGTCGCGGCCGGCGGCCGTTACGATCCGCTGATCGAACAGCTTGGCGGCAAGCCCACGGCAGCGTGCGGCTGGGCAATGGGCATCGAGCGCATTCTTGAGCTGCTGAAGGAAGATAAGCTGGTCCCTGAAGACGAAGGCTGCGATGTCTACCTCGTGCATCAGGGTGACGCGGCGCGCGAGCAGGCGTTCATCATCGGCGAGCGTCTGCGCGATACGGGCCTCGACGTCATTCTGCATTGCAGCCCGGACGGCCAGTCCGCCAGCTTCAAGTCGCAGATGAAACGTGCGGATGCAAGCGGTGCGGCGTTCGCGGTGATCCTCGGTGAAGACGAGATCGCGAACGGCACGGTCGGCGTAAAACCGCTGCGTCATGTCGGCGCGGAAGGCACAAAGAGCGAACAGCAGAACGTGCCGGCCGAAGACTTGACCGAATTTCTAATCAATGCGATGGTTGCATCCGCCGATGACGGCGACGACTGATCGCGCGGTGCGCTGCACGCATTTCGAAGTAAGACAAGGTATCAAGGAAGAAGGAATCGCCTCGCGATGAGTTACCACGACGAACAAGAATCGATTGAAAGCGTAAAGGCATGGTGGTCGCAGTGGGGCAATGCAACCACATGGATCGTGCTGGTAGTACTCGTTGCCGCTGCGGCCTGGAACGGCTGGAATTTCTGGCAGCGTCGCCAGGCGGCTGAAGCCGCTGTGCTGTACGACCAGGTCCAGCAGTCGCTCGCTTCCGGCGACAAGGCGAAGATCACCCGTGTCGCCGCCGACATGGAAGACAAGTTCGGCGGCACAGCCTATGCGCAGATGACGGCGCTTGGCGCGGCGAAGGCGCTCTACACGGCCGGCGACGAACCGGCTGCGAAGGCCCAGTTGCAATGGGCTGCTGATCACGCGAAGGACGACGAGTTCAAGCAGATCGCAAAATTGCGCCTCGCTTCGTTGCTGCTCGACGAGAAGGCCTATGATGCAGGGCTTGCGTTGCTGGCGGAACCGCAGTCAGACGCCTTCAAGGGTGTCGTGGCGGATGGCCGCGGCGATCTGCTCGCGGCGCAGGGTAAGCGCGACGATGCGCGCGCTGCTTACAAGCTTGCACTCGACACGCTGTCGAAGAACGACACGTCGACGCGTCAGCTGATCCAGTTCAAGCTGGACGCGCTCGGCGGTTGATCTGCGCATTGCGCGTTCAACCGGTTCCATTTGATAAATCCTCGATAAATACTTCGTCTACCGATGAATTTGCTGAAACGTTACGCTGTGCCCGTTGCCTGTGCGATGACCGTCCTCACGATGGCGGCTTGCTCATCCACGAAAGACGAGCGCCGGGTGCCGACGCCGCTCACCGAGTTCAAGCCTGTGCTCGACGTGCAGCAAACGTGGAAGACGAGCGTCGGCAAGGCCGGTCGCTATCTGTTCTCGCCGGTCGCCGTCGGTAACGCGGTGTATGCCGCGGGCGCAAACGGTTCGGTCGCGAAGATCGATGCGCAAACTGGCAAGGACCTCTGGCGTACGAAGCTCGACGATGATCTGTCAGCCGGCGTGGGTAGCGACGGCAATCTGACGGCCGTCGGCGCGCTGAAGGGCGGTGTCTTCGTACTCGGGCCGGACGGCAAGCTGTTATGGAAAGGCACGGCGCCAGGCGAAATCATTTCGCCGCCGCTCGTCGGCAATGGCCTCGTCGTGGTGCGGACCGTGGACGGCCAGATCACCGCGTTCAACGCGCAGACGGGCGAGCAGAAGTGGAACTACCGCAACCGCGCTGTGCCGCTCAACCTGCGTGTGTCGTCGGGCATGACGTTCGCGGGCGACCAGGCTGTGCTGGCTGGCTTCCCGGGCGGTGCGTTCGCTGCGATCAACGTGCAGACGGGCGATGCGTTCTGGCAAACGCCGGTGTCGTATCCGAAGGGCGTGACGGAAGTGGAGCGGATCAACGACGTGACCGGTCCGCCGGCGCTTGTTGGTGCCCAGACGTGCGCTGTGACGTTCCAGGGGCAGATTGGCTGTTTCGACGCAAATTCGGGCCGCGCGGTATGGGAGAAGAAGTTCTCGAGCACGAGCGGTCTCGCGGAAGATGAAAGCGTCGTCGTCGCGGGCGACGACTGGGCGGTCATGCAGGCGTTTGACTCCACGACCGGTCGTCCGCTGTGGAGCAACGACAAGCTGAAAAGTCGCGACGTCGGTGTGCCGTTCCTGCTCGGACACGCTGCCGTGGTCGGCGATTTCGAAGGCTACGTGCACTTCCTGTCGCGTGACGACGGCACGTTCGTCGCACGCATGAAGACCGACGGCAGCGCGATTACCGCCGCTCCGGTGCTTGCCGGTGACACGCTTGTCGTGCAAACGCATGACGGCGACCTGTACGGTTTCCGTCCGCGCTGATCGCTCGCAAGCGGCTTCGTTCGATCAGATCGTCGTGCTGGCCGGCTTCGCCGGCCGCACGTATTTCTGGCGTAGCGCCATTGGCGCCAGAACAGTGTAGTGAATAGAGAGATACAGGCTGCCGGCCTGGCTGGTCCGGCGGTCGAACAAAAAGGTAGTACGAGGGTGGCGCGGTGGGTGCGCGCCCGTCGCGAGATGCGACGTCCCGTTTCAAGCGCCGTCCGCAAAGCTGGATCTGCAGACGCTTAAGGCCACACGCACACCGTACACACGTGGTGTGCAGGCCGCGCCAGCCAGCCAATTCTTCGTCCGCCGGGACATGCATCTATGGTTCGCATCCGGGCGTGACCGATTTCGTGATAATTTTTGTCAAACGCAGCCGACAGGCAGCCATCTGGCGTCGCCGCATGGCCCGTCGAGTGTCTCGACCTTGCGTTTCACTGTGAACAACATCTGATGAAACCCGTTATTGCCCTCGTCGGGCGCCCCAATGTGGGGAAATCCACGCTGTTCAACCGTCTCACGCGTTCGCGTGATGCGCTCGTCGCCGATCTGCCAGGGCTCACGCGTGACCGTCACTATGGCGAAGGGCGTACCGGCGAGCGGCCGTATCTGGTCGTCGATACCGGCGGCTTCGAGCCGGTCGCGAAGGACGGCATCCTGCACGAGATGGCGCGCCAGACGCGCCAGGCGGTGGAAGAGTCGGACGTCGTCGTGTTCATCGTCGACGGTCGTAACGGCCTCGCGCCGCAGGACAAGTCAATTGCCGACTACCTGCGCAAGACCGGCCGGCCGATTTTCCTCGTCGTCAATAAAGCCGAAGGGATGAAGTACAGCGCGGTCGCGGCGGATTTCTACGAGCTGGGTCTCGGCGATCCGCGTGCGATTTCGGCCGCGCATGGCGACGGCGTCACGGAAATGATCAACGAGGCGCTGGGCGTCGCGTACGCAGGTCATCCGGAAGAAGAGGACGGCGACAAGGAAGCGCGTGGCATCAAGATTGCCATTGTCGGGCGTCCAAACGTTGGCAAGTCGACGCTCATCAACACGCTCGTCGGCGAAGAGCGCGTGATCGCGTTCGACATGCCCGGCACCACGCGCGATTCGATCTACGTCGACTTCGAGCGGCAGGGCAAAAACTACACGCTGATCGACACGGCCGGCCTGCGCCGTCGCGGCAAGGTGTTCGAGGCGATCGAGAAGTTTTCGGTGGTGAAGACGTTGCAGTCGATCTCGGACGCCAACGTGGTGATCCTGCTGCTCGACGCGCGCCAGGACATTTCGGAGCAGGACGCGCACATTGCCGGCTTCGTCGTCGAGCAGGGTCGTGCGCTGGTGGTCGGCGTGAACAAGTGGGATGGACTCGATTCGCATGTGCGTGAGCGCACGAAAGCGGATCTGGAGCGCAAGCTAAAATTCCTCGACTTCGCGAAATTTCATTTCATTTCGGCTGCGGAAAAGACCGGCATTGGTCAACTGATGCGCTCAGTCGACGACGCCTATGCCGCTGCCATGGCGAAGCTGCCGACGCCGAAGCTGACCCGTGCGCTGATCGACGCGGTCGAGTTCCAGCAGCCGCGACGTCGTGGACCGGTGCGTCCGAAGTTGCGCTACGCGCACCAGGGTGGACAGAACCCGCCGATCATCGTGATTCACGGCAACGCGCTCGACGCGATCACCGAAACGTACAAACGCTACCTCGAAAACCGCTTCAGGGAAACTTTCGCGCTGACCGGGACTCCATTGCGCATAGAGTTCCGTTCATCGACGAACCCTTACGCGGATAAAGGCTGAAACCCGCGTGTGTGCTGGGTTTGGCCGGATGGCCAGGCTGCTCGCGCAAAAACAAAAATCGGCTATAGTGTAGCGGTTGACGGCGGATTTCTTTTTCTTCGTCGTCAATTCAGTCAACCTGCAAAAAAATACGGAGTTTGCTATGAGCAACAAAGGGCAATTGTTACAAGACCCGTTTTTGAACGCACTGCGAAAAGAGCACGTGCCGGTCTCGATCTATCTGGTCAACGGCATCAAGCTTCAAGGGAACATCGAATCGTTCGACCAGTACGTCGTGTTGCTCCGGAATACGGTTACCCAGATGGTCTACAAGCACGCAATCTCGACAGTCGTGCCGGCCCGTCCGGTGAATTTCCACCCGGATTCTGAACAGTCCTAACCCCTCGTCGCGGC
The DNA here is from genome assembly GCF_050436565.1 of Paraburkholderia sp. GAS42. Classification (NCBI taxonomy): domain Bacteria; kingdom Pseudomonadati; phylum Pseudomonadota; class Betaproteobacteria; order Burkholderiales; family Burkholderiaceae; genus Paraburkholderia; species Paraburkholderia sp. GAS42. Next base: position 316,017 of record NZ_JBNDML010000003.1, read on the forward strand.
CGGCGTAGCGTCGCCCGTTGGCGATCTCTCCCGGCCGCTTCATTTTGATACCCTCCAATTTGACCAACGCAGCGCTTGTCGGTATCGACTTCGGAAAGATCGATTTCGAAGCCAGTCTCGAAGAACTCAGTCTGCTCGTGCAAAGCGCGGGCGCGAATCCCTTGGTCACCCTCACCGGACGTCGGTCCGCCCCTGACGCGAAGATGTTTGTCGGCAGCGGCAAGGCCGAAGAACTGCGTCTTGCGTGTGAGGCGAATGACATCGAAATCGTCATCTTCAATCACGCCCTCGCACCTGCACAGCAGCGCAATCTGGAGCAGATGCTTAACAGGCGCGTGGTCGACCGGACGAGCCTGATCCTCGACATCTTCGCGCAACGCGCCCGCAGCCATGAAGGCAAGCTGCAGGTCGAACTCGCGCAACTGCAATATCTCGCGACGCGGCTGATCCGCGCGTGGACCCACCTCGAGCGTCAGAAAGGGGGTATTGGTCTGCGTGGTCCGGGTGAAACGCAGCTTGAAACCGACCGCCGGCTGATCGGTGAACGTATCAAGGCGCTCAAGTCGCGGCTCGAAAAGCTGCGTCGTCAGCATGGCACGCAGCGCCGGCAGCGCGAGCGTAATCGCACGATGTCGGTGTCGCTCGTCGGCTATACGAACGCGGGCAAGTCCACGCTCTTCAACGCGCTGACAAAGGCGCAGGCCTACGCGGCCGACCAGCTGTTCGCGACGCTCGATACCACTTCACGCCGTGTGTATCTGGGCGACGAAGTCGGTCAGGTGGTGGTGTCGGATACGGTTGGATTCATCCGCGAACTGCCTCACCAGCTGGTGGCCGCTTTTCGCGCGACGCTCGAAGAAACCATTCACGCCGATCTGCTGCTGCATGTCGTCGATGCGTCGAGCGCCGTGCGGCTCGACCAGATCGACCAGGTGAACGTCGTGCTGCACGAGATCGGCGCGGACGCGATCCGGCAGGTGCTGGTCTTCAACAAGATCGACGCCGTGCCTGAGCTGGCGGCCCGCGGCGACACGGTCGAGCGGGATGAGTATGGTAATATTTCGCGCGTCTTTTTGAGCGCGCGCACAGGGCAGGGGCTGGACACACTGCGCGCTGCCATCGCTGAAATCGCGACCGCCGAATATCTTTCCGACGTAGAGCGTCCATTGCCGGAAGAAGACCGGCGAGCGGCACCAACCGACGACCGCAAGGTCCCAGAACTCGGGCACTGACCCGTTCCAATTGCATTGACCGGCTGTCTACTCTGGTGAACGAACACAGGTGAACGATTACAACGAGCGTAGTACCTGGCTGCGCCTGCGCGCCATTTTCTCGATGAACGATCCGCGCTGGGGCCGGGGAGACGGCAATGGCGACAAGCAACGTCCCAACGAGCCGAAGCGTCCACCGAACGGCAAGGACGGCGAAAGCCCACCTGATCTCGACGAGATGTGGCGTGAATTCAACCGGCGCCTGTCGGGCGTGTTCGGCCGCAAAGGCAAGGGCACGGGCGGTAGCGAACGTCGGCCGGATAACGGCCGTGGCGCACGCATCGGCGTGGGCATCGTCATCGGCGTGCTGATCGCGATCTGGCTCGGCAGCGGCGTATTCGTCGTGCAGGACGGCCAGGCTGGCGTCGTGTCGCAGTTCGGCGAGTATCGCTACACGGCGGGTCAGGGCGCTCACTGGCGCCTGCCGTATCCGTTCGAATCCCATGAGATGGTCAACGTCGGCCAGGCGCGGTCGGTCGAAATCGGCCGCAATAACGTTGTGCGTACGCCCAACGTGAAGGATGCGTCGATGCTGACGCATGACGGCGATATCGTCGACGTGCGTTTCTCGGTGCAATACCAGGTGAGGAAGCCGACCGACTATCTGTTCCGCAGCGTCGATCCCGATCAGACCGTGACGCAGGCCGCACAGGCCGCGGTGCGCGAACTGGTCGGCGCCCGCAGCACGGACGACATCCTCTATCAGGATCGCGAAGCAATCCGTCTGCAACTCACCGATTCCATCCAGCGCTCGCTCGACGAATTCCACACGGGTCTTGCCGTCACTGGCGTGACGATCCAGGGCGTGGCGCCGCCGGAGCAGGTTCAATCCGCGTTCGACGATGCCGCGAAGGCGCGTCAGGATCGCGAGCGTGTGAAAGCCGACGCGCAGACTTATGCAAACAATCTGTTGCCGCGTGCCCAGGCCGACGCGGCCCGCATGATCGATGACGCGAAAACCTATAGCGACCGTGTCGTCGCGCAGGCGGAAGGTGACGCCGAGCGCTTCAAGCAGGTCTACGCGCAGTACTCGAAGGCGCCCGCGGTGATCCGCGAGCGCATGTACCTGGACACCATGCAGCACATCTACTCGAATACGACGAAGGTTTTCGTCGACAGCAAGTCGGCGAATAACGTGCTGTATCTGCCGCTCGACAAGCTCGTCGAACAGACCCGTCAGCGGGCCGCTGACGCGACAGCGGGCGGTGCGCAGTCCGGTTCCGGCGCATCGTCAGCTACGCCGCAGGGCGCCAGCGGCGCAGCCGCGGCGACTGTTGCTCCGATCCCGGCCTCCGGCGCCGCAGCCGCTCCGGCGAGCGGCGCAAGCCAGGCCGCCGCAGCCAGCGACGCATTCCGTTCGCGCGATTCGTTCCGTAGTCGCGGTCGCGACGACGAACTGCAATAAGGAGCGCGAACATGAACCGAATCATTGCGCTCGTCGTTGCAGTTGTGATCGTGTTGTTTGCCGCTTCGTCGATGGTCTATGTCGTCGATCAGCGTCATATGGCTGTCGTGTCCGCACATGGCGATACCGCGCCCGTGCTCGTCGGTCCCGGCCTGCATGTGAAGCTTCCGCCGCCGTTGCAGACGGCGACGCTGGTCGACACGCGCATCCAGTCCGTCGATGCACCGGATGCCGATCGCTACGTGACGTCGGACAAGATCGACATCCTCGTGAACCCCGTGATCCGCTATCGCGTGGCCGATCCGCTCAGGCTCTTCGCCGACACCAGGGGTGACGCGCAGGGTCTGCCGGAACGGCTGGCGACGATGTCGCGCGACGCGCTCGGCGGTGTCTTCGCGAAGTACACGCTGGCCGATGCGCTCGCGAAGCAGCAGGACATCGCCACCCAGGCACGTACAGCCATGCAGAAGGCCGCGGCTCCGCTCGGCATCGACGTGATCGACGTGCAGATGACGCGCGTCGACTTCCCGGCGGCCATGACGGATTCCGTCTACAAGCGCATGACTGCCGCGCGCGAGCAGGTCGCGAACGAAGAACGCGCGAAGGGCGCGGCCGAAGCCGACCAGATCAAGGCAGACGCAGCCCGACAGCAGCAGGGCCTTGTCGCGGATGCCTACAAGGAAGCGCAGACGATCAAGGGCGAGGGCGATGGCAAGGCTGCGTCGATTGCCGCTGACGCGTTTGGTCGCGACCCGCAGTTCTATGAGTTTTACCAGAGCATGCAGGCGTACCGGAACAGCTTCAAGCCGAACGACGTGATCGTGGTCGATCCAGGCAGCGAGTTCTTCCGCTTCATGCGCAGCCCGACGGGCGGCACGTCGCCGGACGCCGCTGCTGCTGCGCCCGCCCGCAAACACTGATTACCGGAGCGCCGCGCGCGTCTCGCGCCGCGGCGCCGTCATTCGAATGGATATAGCCGGCTCGTTATTGCTCGCGATCGCCCTGATGCTGATCATCGAGGGCATGTTTCCCTTTGTGTTCCCGAGCGCCTGGCGCGACACGTTTCGTAGAATTGCGGAGCGCCCGGTGCATCAGGTGCGCATCGGCGGCCTGATCGTGATGGTGCTCGGGCTTGTTCTGTTGCTGATTGCGACGTGATTGCGACGTGATCGCAGCACAAGGTTTCGACTACGGATACGACGTGGTCGCGAACCGGGTGCACACTGGGCGCGATGCGATCGCAACCTGAGCAGGAACCCCGGCGCCGTGGCCCGCAGATCGCGGAAATCCGGCCTGGCGGACACGCTTTCCGCCATTCACCGTCATATACCGGCGCGCCCAGGCGCCGTGTTCAACGTCGTAGGACTGTATCGATGTCGACCTGGTTACTTCCCGAGAATATTGCCGACGTGCTGCCGTCGGAGGCCCGCAAGATCGAAGAATTGCGCCGCCGGTTGCTGGACCGTTTTCGTGCGTATGGTTACGAAATGGTCATGCCGCCGATGCTCGAGTATCTCGAGTCGCTGCTGACGAGCGGTGGCAGCGACCTGAACCTGCGAACGTTCAAGCTCGTCGACCAGATGTCGGGTCGTACGCTTGGACTGCGCGCAGACATCACGCCTCAGGTTGCGCGTATCGACGCGCATCTGCTGAACCGTCAGGGCGTGACGCGCCTGTGCTACGCCGGCAACGTGCTGCATACGCGTCCCCGTGGCCTGCACGCGACGCGTGAACAGATCCAGATCGGCGGGGAAATTTACGGCCACGCCGGCCTCGAAGCGGATCTGGAAATCCAGCAACTGATGCTCGACGCGCTGCACCTCGCGGGTCTCACGAAGGTGCGACTCGATCTGTGCCACGCGGGCGTGCTCTCTGCGTTGATCGCGAACGAACCGAGCGCAGTCGCGCAGGGTGAAGCGCTGTACGAAGCGCTCGCGGGCAAGGACGTGCCGCGTCTGGACGAACTGACGGCGAACCTGACGCCCGCAACGCGCGACGCATTGCGCGTCCTGCCGACGCTCTACGGCGACGCCTCGGTGCTGACCGAAGCGCGCGCGCGTCTGCCCGACACACCGGAAATCGCCCGCGCGCTGGACGACCTGGCGTTCCTCGCCGCGCAGGTCGACGGCGCGGAAGTAATGATCGATCTGGCCGACCTGCGCGGCTACGCGTACCACAGCGGCGTGATGTTCTCGGCGTACGTGGACGGTGTGCCGAACGCGGTGGCGCGCGGCGGCCGTTACGACAAGGTCGGTGAAGCGTACGGTCGTGCGCGGTCCGCGACGGGCTTTTCGCTCGATCTGCGTGAAGTGGCGCGGATTTCGCCCGTCGAGGCGCGCAGCAGTGCGATCCTCGCGCCGTGGCAGCACGACGAAGCGTTGCGGACGAGCGTCGCTGCGCTGCGCGACGCCGGTGAAGTGGTGATCCAGGCGCTGCCTGGCCACGATCACGATCTCGATGAGTTCGCGTGCGATCGCGTGCTGGTCGAACGCAACGGTGCGTGGGTCGTCGAAACACGTTCCTGAGCGCCGGAAAAGCAGGGCGCGGCATGCCGTCGTGCCTTATTCAAAACACCCAGAATAACGTCCACACCATTGAGCGGAAACGGAAAAAATCCGGAACCTTCCGCGAATATCGGTAGAATACGTTTTTAACCAGCTTACGAAACAACATGTCTGCCAGCGCAGTGAATGTGAACCCCGGGCGTAACGTCGTCGTCGTGGGAACCCAGTGGGGTGATGAGGGCAAGGGCAAGATCGTCGACTGGCTGACGGACCACGCTCAAGGCGTCGTTCGCTTCCAGGGCGGTCACAATGCCGGTCACACGCTCATCATCGGCGGCAAGAAAACCATCTTGCGTCTGATTCCGTCGGGCATCATGCATCCCGGCGTCGCGTGCTACATCGGTAATGGCGTCGTGTTGTCGCCGGAAGCGCTGTTCAAGGAAATCGGCGAACTCGAGGCCGCTGGCGTCGACGTTCAAAAGCGCCTGTTCATTTCCGAAGCCACCACCCTGATCCTGCCGTATCACATCGCCATCGACCAGGCGCGCGAAGCGCGTCGCGGCGCGAGCAAGATCGGCACGACCGGTCGCGGCATCGGCCCGGCCTATGAAGACAAGGTCGCGCGCCGCGGTCTGCGCGTGCAGGACCTCTTCGAACCGGAAGCCTTCGCTGAACGCCTGCGCGAAAACCTCGATTTCCACAACTTCGTGCTGACGCAGTACCTCGGCGCGGCTGCGGTCGATTTCCAGCAGACGCTGGACATGATGCTGAGCTATGCCGACCGTCTGAAGCCGATGGTGACGGACGTATCGCGTCGTCTGTACGACGAAAATCACGCTGGCCACAACCTGCTGTTCGAAGGTGCGCAAGGTACGCTGCTCGACATCGATCACGGCACCTATCCGTTCGTCACGTCGAGCAACTGCGTGGCCGGTGCGGCCACGGCGGGCGCAGGTGTCGGCCCGCAAAAGCTGAACTACATTCTCGGCATCACGAAGGCGTATTGCACGCGCGTCGGTTCGGGCCCGTTCCCGAGCGAACTTTACGACGCCGACAACGCCAACCGTCAGGAACAGATCGGTTTGACGCTGGCCACGGTCGGCAAGGAATTTGGTTCGGTCACGGGTCGTCCGCGTCGTACCGGCTGGCTCGACGCTGCTGCACTGCGTCGCTCGATCCAGATCAACGGCGTATCGGGCCTCTGCATCACGAAGCTCGACGTGCTCGACGGTCTCGACGAAGTCAAACTCTGCGTCGGCTACAAGCTCGACGGCAAGGACGCTGACATCCTGCCGCGTGGCGCATCGGAAGTCGCGCGTTGCGAGCCGGTGTACGAAACGTTCGGCGGCTGGAAGGAAAGCACCATCGGCATCACCGACTGGAACAAGCTGCCTGCCAACGCGCAAGCGTATCTCACGCGTGTGCAGGAAGTGGCCGGCGTGCCGATCGACATGGTGTCCACGGGCCCGGACCGTGACGAAACCATTCTCCTTCGTCATCCGTTCAAGGTTTAAGTCATGACGCAGGGTGTGCCCATGATTGCGATGAAAGATCCGCGCAACGACGAAAAGAATCTTTGGGTCGGCTGGGACGAGTATCACCGGCTCATCGAGCTGCTGGCGCTCGCTGTGCATGAGTCCGGCTGGAAGTTCGACAAGATTCTGTGTCTTGCGCGCGGTGGTCTGCGCGTTGGCGACCAGCTGTCGCGTATTTACGATCTGCCGCTCGCGATTCTCGCGACAAGTTCGTATCGCGAAGCCGCTGGCACCGAGCAGGGCGAGCTGGATATCGCGCAATACATTACGATGACGCGGGGCGAACTGTCGGGCAACGTGCTGCTGGTCGACGATCTGGTCGACTCCGGCGTGACGCTCGCACGCGTGCAGCAGCATCTGAAGGAACGTTACCCGGCCATCTCCGCGGTACGTTCGGCGGTGCTCTGGTACAAGGGCTGCTCGAAGGTGACGCCGGATTATCACGTGCAGTACCTGCCCACCAATCCGTGGATCCATCAACCGTTTGAGGAGTGGGATACGGTTCGTCCGCATAATCTCGGCGCCTGGATCAAGCGCGGAACCGCGCAGGATGCGGGGTCGAGGGCATGATGACAATGCGTGCGATCACTGCATGGTGTGTCGCATAAAAAACGGAGCCTGCAAGGGCTCCGTTTTTTTTGCGCGGCCGAGGCCTGCGGCGATGATCCGTCGTCATTGTGCGGCGACGTGCGCGACGTGCCCGAAAGTCATTCAGGTACGACAGACGCGCCTTTAGGGCGATGCTACACTGCGCGGACGGTCCTCGTGGCGTATCCGCAACATGCCGGCCGGTCGGTCTCGACGGCCAGTTTAGAATAGCGCTCGCTTTTCCGATCAGGAACGGATTTTCCGCGTTTATGACAAATACCAACCACGGGAGCAGGCAGCCTTTGCCTTCTCTCGCTATCGCTGCGATCGGTGTGGTCTTCGGCGACATCGGCACGAGCCCGTTGTATTCGCTCAAGGAAGCGTTCTCCCCGTCACATGGGATTCCGCTCACCGACGCGTCCATTCTTGGCGTCATCTCACTGCTGTTCTGGGCGATTGTGATCGTCGTCGGCATCAAGTACGTGCTGTTTGTGATGCGCGCCGACAATAACGGTGAGGGCGGTGTGCTGGCCCTGATGGCGCTCTCGTTAAGATCGTTCGATCACACGAGCAGGGCGGCCGGCATGCTGATGATGCTGGGCATCTTCGGCGCGTGCATGTTCTACGGCGACGCGGTGATCACACCGGCGATCTCGGTGATGTCAGCGGTCGAAGGCCTGCAGATCGCGGCACCGAAGCTGTCGCATCTCGTGATGCCGCTCACGATCGCCATCCTCATCCTGCTGTTCTGGATCCAGCGGCACGGCACAGCCCTCGTCGGGCGTCTGTTCGGACCGATCATGGTGCTGTGGTTTGTGACGATCGCGGTGCTTGGTCTGATGCACATCGTGCAGTCGCCGGGCGTTATCGCGGCGCTCAATCCGTATTACGCGGTCTCGTTCATGTCGGCGCACGTGCTGCAGGCGTATGTCGTGCTCGGCTCGGTCGTGCTGGTGCTGACCGGCGCGGAAGCGCTCTATGCCGACATGGGCCACTTCGGCGCGCAGCCGATCCGCGTGGCCTGGTATGTGCTCGTGATGCCGTCGCTCGTGCTGAACTATTTCGGCCAGGGCGCGCTGCTGATGCACGATCCGAAAGCGATCGAAAACCCGTTCTTCCTGCTTGCGCCCGACTGGGCCCTGTTGCCGCTCGTGATCCTTTCGACGGTCGCCACTGTCATTGCCTCGCAGGCCGTGATTTCGGGCGCGTACTCGCTGACGAGCCAGGCGATCCAGCTCGGCTACGTGCCACGCATGAAGATCCTGCATACGTCGGAACTGGCGATTGGCCAGATCTACGTGCCGGTCGTGAACTGGATGCTGCTGTTCATCATCCTGTGCATCGTGATCAGCTTCAAGAGTTCGGACAACCTTGCGGCCGCGTACGGTATCGCAGTGACGGCGACGATGGTCATCACGACCGTGCTCGCGTGCGTCGTGATGGTGAAGGTGTGGAACTGGAACAGGCTGCTGGTCGCGTTGATCATCGGTGTCTTCATGACCGTCGATCTCGGTTTCTTCGGCGCGAATCTGCTGAAGGTCGAGGAGGGTGGCTGGCTGCCGCTCTGCATCGGCGCGCTGCTGTTCTTCCTGCTGATGACGTGGTTCAAGGGCCGCATGATCGTCAAGGAGCGCACTGCCGCCGACGGTATTCCGTTAATGCCGTTCCTGCAGGGTCTGCTCGCGCATCCGCCGCATCGCGTGTCGGGCACGGCGATCTATCTGACGGGTAGCGACACGCTCGTGCCGGTGAGTCTGCTGCACAACCTGAAGCACAACAAGGTGCTGCACGAGCGCACGATTTTCCTGACCTTCGTGACGCGCGACATTCCGTACGTGAATGACGAGGAGCGCGTGACTGTGAAGGATCTCGACGGTGGCCTGTATCTCGTGAAGGCCGCGTACGGCTTCAACGAAACGCCGGACGTGAAGGCCGTGCTGCTCGACGTCGGCCGCACACACGACATGACGTTCGAGATGATGGACACGTCGTTCTTCCTCGCACGGGAAACGGTCGTGCCGACGCAGTTGCCGGGCATGTCTGTATGGCGCGAGCGTGTATTCGCGTGGATGCATCAGAACGCGGCCAAGCCGACCGACTTCTTCAGCATTCCGGCGAATCGTGTTGTCGAGCTCGGGACGAAGATCGAGATCTGAGCACGGCTTGATCGCCGTGCGGTCGCTTCGCTGCTGGGAAAGCGGGCGCGCAAAAAAGCCCACGCACTGCGTGGGCTTTTTTTATTTCGCGGCAACGGCGACGCGTGTTGCCGTTATCGTGCCTCGTGCCCAGCGTCCGGGCATCAACGCTTCAGCTTCGCGAACGCAGCGGCCATTGCGCCGGCCGGTTCCGCATCGCGCGCGCGTTGCTGTTGTTGTCCACGTCCGCCGCCGGTGCCGCCCGGACGACCCGTACCGCGATCCTGCTGGCCGCCGCTACGCGGTGCGGAGCTGGCCGCGAAGTCGTCGTCGAGACGCATCGTCAGCGAGATACGCTGGCGCTTCACGTCGACTTCCTGCACCTTCACCTTCACGACCTGGCCGGCCTTGACGACTTCGTGCGGATCCTTGATGAACTTCGTCGACATCGCCGACACGTGCACGAGGCCGTCCTGATGCACGCCGATATCGATGAACGCACCGAACGCCGCGACGTTCGTCACGACGCCTTCGAGCACCATGCCCGGCACGAGGTCGGAGACCTTCTCGACGCCATCGCGGAATGTCGCCGTCTTGAACTCGGGACGCGGATCGCGGCCCGGCTTTTCAAGCTCGGAGAGGATGTCGCGCACGGTCGGAAGACCAAAGCGATCGTCGACGAATTCAGTCGGCGAAAGGCCCGACAGCGCTTCGCGATTGCCGAGCACGTCGCCGACGTGTTTGCTGATCTTCGCGAGCATCCGTTCGACGAGCGGATACGCTTCCGGATGCACAGACGAGCGGTCGAGCGGATTCTCGCCGCCGTTGATACGCAGAAAGCCCGCGGCCTGTTCGAACGTCTTGTCGCCGAGACGCGGCACCTTGCGCAGGTGTTCGCGCGACGGGAACGGACCATTCGTATCGCGATAGTCGACGATGTTGCGCGCGAGCGTCGCGTTCAACCCCGACACGCGCGCGAGCAGTGCGACCGAAGCAGTATTCGCATCGACCCCCACGGCGTTCACGCAATCCTCGACGACTGCATCGAGCGAACGCGCGAGTTCGCGCTGGTTCACGTCGTGCTGATACTGACCGACGCCGATGGCCTTCGGTTCGATCTTCACGAGCTCCGCGAGCGGATCCTGCAGACGTCGCGCGATCGACACCGCGCCGCGCAGCGACACGTCCATGTCCGGGAATTCCTTCGCCGCGAGTTCGGACGCCGAATACACCGAAGCACCCGCTTCCGACACCACGATCTTCTGCAACTTGAATTCCGGGTGACGCGAGATCAGTTCGCTCGCGAGCTTGTCCGTTTCGCGCGACGCCGTGCCGTTGCCGATGCTGATCAGTTCGGCCTGCGTCTGCGCGCAGATGCGCGCGAGCTTTGCGAGCGAGCCGTCCCAGTCGCGACGCGGCTCGTGCGGGTAGATCGTGTCGGTCGCGAGCACCTTGCCGGTACGATCGACCACCGCGACCTTCACGCCCGTGCGCAGACCCGGATCGAGGCCGATCACAGCCTTCGGGCCGGCCGGTGCGGCCAGCAGCAGATCTTTCAGGTTGCGTGCGAACACGCGAATGGCTTCGTGCTCGGCTCCGTCGCGCAGATTCGTCAGCAGTTCGTTTTCGATGTGCGGCTGTACCTTTACGCGCCAGCACCAGCGGCACACATCGGCGAGCCATTTGTCGGCTGCGCGGTTCTGGTTCGCGATACCGAAGTGACGCGCGATCATCGCTTCGCCGGGATGCGGCACCTGCGCGTCGAGTTCTTCGCCGAGACCCAGCTTGATCATCAGCACGCCGGCGTTGCGGCCGCGGAAGAGCGCGAGCGCGCGATGCGACGGCACCGTGCGGATCGTTTCCGAATAGTCGTAGTAATCGCGGAATTTCTCTTCTTCCGCGTTCTCCTTGCCCTCGACGACCTTCGACGACACCACGCCCTGATTGAACAGGTAATCGCGCAGCTTGCCGAGCACTTCAGCGGTTTCGCCGAACTGTTCCGAGAGGATGTCGCGCGCGCCGTCGAGCGCGGCCTTCACGTCGGCGACGCCCTTTTCGGCATCGACGTACGCAGCGGCTTCGGCTTGCGGATCGAGCGTCGGATCGGCGAGCAGCGCCTGCGCGAGCGGCTCGAGGCCGGCTTCGCGGGCGATCTGCGCGCGCGTGCGGCGCTTCGGCTTGTAGGGCAGATACAGGTCTTCGAGCACCTGCTTGCTGTCGGCGGCTTCGATCGCGGTGCGCAGCTCGTCGGTGAGCTTGCCCTGTTCGTCGATGCTGGCGATGATCGTCGCGCGCCGCTCTTCGAGTTCGCGCAGATACAGGAGCCGTTCTTCGAGGTTACGCAGCTGCGTATCGTCGAGATTGCCAGTCACTTCCTTCCGGTAACGAGCGATAAACGGAACAGTCGATCCTTCATCGAGAAGTTGCACCGCGGCCGCGACCTGGCGTGGCTGGACGGCGAGTTCGGTGGCGATGCGCTGTACGATCTTGAGTGCTACGGTTTCCGTCATAAGGTGTGCGTGTTCCTGCGGGTTTCGATCAGGGCCGCCTGAAGTGCCGCGTCGGGCGGACCCGCGGCGACCGGTTGCTGACGCGGGGCATTTTGCCATAAATGCCCGAGCGCTCAGGCGTGGGGTGATAGAATTTCGGGCATGTTCCGTTGCCCATCTACGACGTTGCCGACCTCCCGTTTCCCGTTTGTTGTGCCTCGCGACCCGCGCGTTCGTGCGCCGGTTGGCCCGTTTCCGGGTCTGTCTAGCGGTCGTTTTTCTGGTCCGTCTGGCGATAGACACGCCGGCCGGCATTCCGGTTCGTCCTTGAATTCGCGTCCGGGTTCGCTTTCGGCTTCATGGTCGGGCGCGCTCGGCGCCTGTGCTGCTGCCGTCGCGTTTGTCGCCGCGTTTGCCGTCGCCGTGCCGGCGTATGCGCAGAATGCGCCCACAGCGCCGGCCCGTGCTGATGCAGCGTCGGGTGCTTCGGGAGCGCGGGCCGTGTCGTCGACAGCGCCGGACGTCAGCGGCAACGATTTCGAAGCGCGTCAGAAGGTCCTCAATAGTCGTTCCGACGAGAACAACTACAAGTACGCGGTTGCGCAGCACAACTGCTATAGCACGTTCTTTGTGAATCACTGTCTCGGCAAGGCGCGCGACGCGATGCGCGAAGTCGCGGCGGATATCCGCAAGCAGCAGCTCGCGCTCGATGACGAACAGCGCGTCGAACGCGCGCGCGTACGCGACGAGCAGGCCGCGATCAAGCGCGCGCAGGACGAAGCGGAAGCGCCGCAGCGCGCCGCGGACGAAGCCCGCAACGCCCAGGCATTCGACGACAAGCAGCGCCAGCACGCCGTCGATCAGGCGCAGCGCAATGCCGAAGCGCCGCAACGTGCCGCGAACGAGCAGGCGTTCCAGGCAAAGCAGCAGCAACACGCGATCGATCAGGCGCAGCGCAACGCAGAAGCGCCGCAACGCGCCGCGAACGCAAAGGCGTATCAGGGCAAGCAGCAACAGCACGCGATCGATCAGGCGCAGCGGGGTACCGCCGGGGCGAACGCGGCGACCGATGCGGCGGCGAACCAGAAGGCTTACGATTCGAAGCAGTCCGATTACCAGCGCAAGCTCGACGAGGCGCGTCAGCAGGGTGCCCAGAAGGCGCAGGAGCGGACCGAGAACCAGCAGCGTTACAACCAGAAGCAGATCGACGCCGCGCAGCACAAGGCGGACGTCGAGGCCCGCCAGAAGCAGGCCGCCGAGAAAGCGCAGCAAAAGGCACAGCAGGAACAGCAGGATCAGTTGAAGCAGCAGTTGCAGCAACAGCAGCAACAGAACCAGTAACGCGTTTTAAGCCGGACAGCAACCTCAGGCGCAGTGGCTGCACGAGGCAGCCCTCGCCACTTCGGAGGAGGGGCGAGCATGCGCGATCATCAGCACGTCATCAACGCGAATACGCTTCGCGACCGCATTCTGCAGCTGGAATCGGAGCACAGTGGTCTTGATCGCCTGATCGACAGGGTGTCGGAGGATCCCGGCATCGACGACTTCGAGATAAAACGCCTGAAAAAGCGCAAGCTCAAGGTCAAAGACACCATCATTCTGCTGCAGTTGCAGCTGGAACCGGACGCGCGCGCGTGAGATCGCGACCTGGCAGGCGCCGGGTCGCCCCGCGCGCACCGGATTTTGCAGGAATCGCTTGCCTTGAATTCACCGTCTGTTTCTTCATCCCGTCCGCCTGCGGGCGACGACGCATCCGCGCCGCGCGATAAGCGCGCTGCAGACGGCGCCGTTGCGGCTGCGCTGACCCCGAAGCGCGTCACCCAGCTCGACGACATCTTCGCCGCTGACGGCCTGCTCGCGCGGCAGATCGACGGCTATCGTTCGCGTGCCTCGCAGATCGAGATGGCGCGTGCCGTCGCGGCCGCGATGGAAGCCTCGGGCAAGGCGCTCCCCGAACCCGCGATGTTCGAGGCGCAGAAGCGTCCCGCGCGGCGTCTGCAGGGCACTGCTTCGACTGCAGATACGTCAGCCGCTGTGGATGCGTCGAAATCGCCGGACGCGGACAGTGCGACCGATGGCAGCGAGAACACGTTGATCGTCGAAGCGGGCACGGGTACCGGCAAGACCTACGCGTACCTCGTGCCTGCGATGCTGTGGGGCGGCAAGGTCATCGTCTCGACCGGCACGAAGCACCTGCAGGACCAGCTGTTCCAGCGCGACATCCCGACCGTGCGCGACGCGCTCGCGGTGCCTGTGTCGGTCGCGATGCTGAAGGGTCGCGCGAACTACCTGTGCCACTACTACCTGCAACGTACGGCCGACAACGGCCGTCTGCCTTCGCGGCAGGAAACGTCGTATCTGCAGGACATCGTCCGGTTCGCGAAGATCACGCGCACCGGTGACAAAGCCGAACTCGCGAGCGTGCCGGAAACAGCGCAGGTGTGGTCGATGGTGACGTCGACGCGCGAAAACTGTCTTGGTCAGGAGTGTCCGCACTACAAGGACTGTTTTGTGATGCAGGCGCGTCGCGAGGCGCAGCAGGCCGATATCGTCGTCGTGAATCACCATCTGTTCTTCGCGGACATCATGTTGCGCGACACCGGCATGGCCGAACTGCTGCCGACGGCGAACACGATCATCTTCGACGAGGCGCATCAGCTGCCCGAAACGGCAACGCTGTTCTTCGGCGAGACGTTATCGACCGCGCAGTTCCTCGAACTCGCGCGCGATTCCGTGGCCGAAGGTCTCGGCCATGCGCGCGACGCCGTCGAATGGGTAAAGCTCGGCGGCGCGCTCGAACGCGCGGCGCGCGATGTGCGTCTCGCGTTCAGGGAAGACTCGGTGCGGATGTCGATCGGACAACTGCCCGACGATCATCCGCTTTTCGCCGCGCTCGAAGCACTCGAAACCGAACTCGACGCGCTGGCGACAGCGCTCGCGGGTCATGCGGAACGGGCCGAATCGATTGGTGCGTGTCTGCGTCGCGCGCGCGAGCTTCAGGGCATACTCGCCGGCTGGACAACGCCGCCGACCGAAGTCGAACGCGAAGCGGCCAGCGACGACAAGTCGAAAGACGCAACCGATCCGAACGAAAAAGTCCGCTGGATCGAGGTGTTCTCGCACACGGTGCAGTTGCACGAAACGCCGTTGTCGGTTGCGCCGATTTTTGCGAAGCAGCGCGCCGGTGTGCCGCGCGCCTGGATCTTCACATCGGCGACGTTGTCGGTGCGCGGCGACTTCACGCACTACGCTGCGCAGATGGGTCTCAACGCGCGCCGTTCGATGACGTTGCCGAGCCCGTTCGATTACGCGACGCAAGGTCTGTTGTATGTGCCGCGCAATCTGCCGCAGCCTTCTTCGCCCGCTTTCACCGATGCCGTCTTCGATGCCGCGTTGCCTGCGATCGAAGCCTCCGGCGGCGGCGTGTTCATGCTGTGCACGACATTGCGCGCAGTCGATCGCATCGCCACAAAACTGCGTGACACGATCGAATCGCGCGGCTGGAACTATCCGCTGCTAGTGCAGGGCGATGCGAGCCGTACGGAATTGCTGGAGCGCTTCCGTTCGTATGGCAACGCGATACTCGTGGGCAGCCAGAGCTTCTGGGAAGGCGTGGACGTGCGAGGCGATGCGCTGTCGCTGGTAGTCATCGACAAACTGCCATTCGCGCCACCGGATGACCCTGTGCTGTCGGCGCGTCTTGATGCGTTGACGAAGAAAGGACTGAGTCCGTTTGCGGTTCACCAGTTGCCTCAGGCGGTGATCACGCTGAAGCAGGGCGCGGGACGTCTGATTCGCGCGGAAACCGATCGTGGCGTGCTGATGATCTGCGACACACGACTGGTCGACAAACCGTACGGCCGGCGCATCTGGCAGAGCCTGCCGCCGTTCAAACGCACGCGCGAGATTGAAGTCGTACGCGAGTTTTTCGCGGAAGAGGTTTCTCCGTCGAACTGATGCGCGACGCATGAGTGCGGGGCGCGTTCGAGTGACGCGTCTTTTCGATCGGCAAACCATGCGATGGATTGCAAAAGCGGGTCCACCAAAGCAAAACGCCACGGATGTGAATCCGTGGCGTTTTGCTTTACCGCGCGGGAAGTCGGGTAGACCTCCCGATGCGGTATTCGCCCAGAGGCGAACCCTTCACTACAGCTTACTGGCTTGCGCCCGAAGCCGGAGCAGCTGCCGAAGCAGCAGCGCCTGCGTCCGAAGCAGCAGCGCCTGCATCCGATGCAGCCGTCGAAGCCGAAGCAGCAGCGTCGCTCGCAGCAGCAGCAGCACCCGAAGCAGCAGCGCCTGCGTCCGAAGCTGCAGCGGCCGGAGCCGAAGCAGCAGCAGCGTCGCTAGCCGGGGCAGCTGCCTGATCGCTGCTCTTGTTGCATGCAGCCAGTGCCACAGCTGCCAACAGGGATGCTACGAGGAGGGATTTCTTCATGATCACGTCCTTTTATGGTTAAAGGTAAGCAACAGCGCAAAATATTACCGGTAATGTGCTCCAACACCAACCTGGGCCGCTGGTGGAGACGCACTTCATGAGCGTGAATCTTCCCTACGGCTTGGGCGGAAATTATATGCACTTTCGTATCGACCGTCGATAAATCCGGGGTCAATACGTTGTCTTTCTCATACAAATTTTATCGGTACGGTATTACACGTAGACGGACCTAGGCAAGCTCGCCTACCTGTATCCAGCCCGCACAATACCACTCGTGTAGCAGTGCTGTCACCGACGAATCGTCGGAGAGTGTTACAAAGCGTTTCGCACTCATGAAACGTGTGTCTGCGAGTTCAATCAGCCACTTTTTGACGCCTGCAAGCCTGTTTTCTTCCCCATTCAGGAAGTAAAAACGGGCGTCATACAACAGGATCGACTTGCGATCGAGCCGGATGCCACTTTTCGATGCACGCTCGATAAATCGCGTCTCTGTCAATGGCCGCGCGGGTGGATCGAATGCGACGTTCGGTTTCGGCTCGCTCAGATAAGTACCGAGGAAGGTGGAGATGTCACGCTCATTCCATGACACTTCTGCAAGGATCGCGCCAACCCGTTCGACGAGCGCCGCCGGCAATTCGGCAGGATGGACGACGGCGGGCTGTTTCGGATCGCGATAGAGCTCGCGGGCAGCATCCTCTGCCTCGCCACGTTCGGCCAGATGGTAAAGAAACTGGCCCGTCAGCTCCTGCGTGGACGGCGCCCGAAAGCCGATCGAGCAGGTCATGCATTCGCCTTCCGCGATACCGTCGTGAGCGATGTGCGGAGGCAGGTACAGCATGTCGCCGGGCTCCAGCACCCATTCCTCTTCGGGTTCGAAGTGCTGTAATACTTTCAGCGGCAATCCCGGACGCAGCGACAGGTCGCGCTGCGCGCCGAACCGCCAGCGGCGCTTGCCGTGAACCTGCAACAGGAAAACGTCGTAGGAATCGAAATGAGCGCCGACGCCGCCGCCATCTGTGGCGTACGAGATCATCAGGTCATCGAGGCGCGCGTCCGGTACGAAGCGGAACCGGTCGAGCAGCGCGCGGGCACGGTCGTCGTGCAGGTCGACGCCCTGCACGAGCAGCGTCCACGCGCGTTGTTTGACGGGCGGCAGTTCGTCGGGCGCGAACGGACCGTGCTCGAGTTGCCACCTGTTGCGAAAGTGCGTGATCAGGCGCGCTTCGACGTCGTCCTGATCGGCGAGTTCGAACAGCGCGTCGCGCGAAAGCGGTGGCTCGATATCCGGAATGGCCTGACGGATCAGCAGGGGCTTCTTCTGCCAGTACCGGCGCATGAATTGCGACGGCGTGAGATTGCCGAGGAGCGGCGTTGGCGTGTCGGGCAGGGGCGGCAGAACCGGTGAAAGGTTCCGGCCCGAAGCCGTGCCTGGCGGGTGGTCAAGGGGCCGCTTGGGCATCGTATAATGTGAGTTGTATTCTGGAGAATCGAATGAAAATCGCAAAGAACACCGTCGTGTCGGTCGCTTACAAGCTGTCGGATGCGCAGGGCAATCTGATTGAGGAAAGCGACGAGCCGATGGTCTATCTGCACGGCGGCTATGATGGCACGTTCCCCAAGATCGAGGAAGCGCTCGATAGCCATGAGGCGGGCTTCGAAACCCAGGTTCAGCTCGAGCCGGTGGACGCGTTCGGCGAGTACGATCCCGATCTCGTGAAGATCGAGCCGCGTGATCGCTTTCCCGAGCCGCTCGAAGTCGGCATGCAGTTCGAAGGCACGCCGGAAGAGGGCGACGAAGATCTCGATTCGCTGATCTACACCGTGACGGACGTGGCCGGAGACAAGGTCGTGCTCGACGGCAACCATCCGCTCGCCGGCATGGCGCTGCGCTTTGCACTGACCGTCAAGGAAGTGCGTGAAGCCACCGAGGACGAAATCCAGCACGAGCACGCGCACGGCGCGGACGGCCTCGAAGTCCTTGACGAGGACGATGACGACGAAGAAGAAGGCAAATCAGGGCCCACGCTGCACTGAGCCTGCAGGTGCGCCGGGGGAAGCGGGCAGATTGTTCGGGCTGCCAGGGTTAGCCGGGCTTCCTGCTGGATTGCCTGCTGGATTACCCACGGGGTTGCCCATATTTCCCCCGCTGCCGGGCGCTGGTATCGGCATCGCCGGCGGCAGGTCGGGCTCAGGCGGCAGTGATGGAATCTCCGGCATCGATGGCGCCGGCTCCTCATGTACATTCGACGGTGCCACGGACGGCAGCGGCATGTTCTTCGGCACGTCTCGCACGCTCACACGGAACGGCGGTCGCCGCGCCGTGTCAGCATCGATTTCAATCCACTGATTCAACCGGTCTCGCGGCGCGAAGGCGATGCGGGTGAGATTCGTCACCTGCACGCCCTTGTCGTTGCGCAAAGGTTGATCGATCTGGAATCCGGCAGGCACGCTCTCGTCATCGTGATGAATGACGAGAACCGGGCCGCGGAATGTCTGCGCCAGTTTCACGAGGCTGCGTTTGAGTTCGAGATAGCCGTCGCGACGCTGGTTACGCGTGAAGCGCAGCCATGCGAAGCGGTCGGGGCGCTCGTAACGTTCGGGATCCGGATCGCCCTGGATGAAAACAACAATCGCGCGCGCGTCGCGCCGCTTCGCAAATTCGGCCGCATGTTCGAGCCAGAATGCATTGGCAATCACACGGTCTTCGAATTCGCCATTACGGCCGCCTGCGTTCAGATAGTGGTTGTTCGGCGACGGCACGTTGAGCGCGAGAAACACCGTATCTTCCACCTGCCAGCGCACGTTCTCCCGATACGGACGAAAGCGCGAGACCTCGCTTTCGCGCGTGAGCGGAATCGGGTTCTGGCCCATCGACGACGCGTCTGCGAACAAGGTCTGCCGTAGCAGATCCAGCCGTTCGACGGGATCGTAGCCGCCGGCCTGCGCCGTGCCGCAGTTGGCCCAGTCGTGCTGGCCGGCGACGAACACGAGCGCCGGACGCGCCGCTTCGAGCAATGTGTGCCGCCGCTCGTAGAGCGAATCGCTGCACGTTTCCTTTGCGCCTTTCAGATTGCCGTCATAGACGACGAACGACACGCCGCTGTCGCGGCCGATGGCGTCCAGCAGACGCTGCGTCGGGGCCTCATCGGCCGGGCTCTCCAGCGTCCCGCTGACAACCGCGAAGGCATAGCGTGAGCCCGCCGCATGCGCGGCTGCTGGCAGGGCGCAGAAGATCACGCTGCATGCCAGCGCGATGGCTAGCGCCGCGCGGGCATCGCGCGGGAAGGGCCGATGCCACGTACGCTCAACGGTCTGCATCCGGCGCGTCGGCCAGGTGTTGCAGTTCGTAGAGCAGCTGCAGCGCGTCGCGCGCACTCAGTCCGTCCACGTCGATCGAGCGGAGTTTTTCGATTGCGGCGTGCGTGGGCGGAGCGTGCTCGACGTCCGGCTCGTCTTCCGCATCCTCCAGCAGCAGAGGCGCGGCGAAGAGATCGAGTTGCGGCGTGCCCTGGGCCACCGACTGCTGCTCCAGATGCGCCAGATGCCTGCGTGCCGCGCGGATCACGGCCGACGGCACGCCGGCCAGTTGCGCGACCTGCAGGCCGTAGCTCTGGTTGGCGGGACCTTCCTCGACCGCATGCAGGAACACGATGCCGTGCCCGTGTTCCACCGCCGAAAGATGTACGTTCGCCGCCTGCGGGAACTCGGCGGGCAGTTGCGTGAGTTCGAAGTAGTGGGTCGCGAAGAGCGTGTGGCAACCATTGTGCGCGAGCAGGTGCCGCGCGATGGCCCATGCGAGCGCGAGGCCGTCGAAGGTCGATGTGCCGCGCCCGATTTCATCCATCAGCACGAGACTTTGCGGTGTCGCGTCGTTCAGGATCGCGGCTGCTTCTGTCATTTCGACCATGAACGTCGAACGGCCGCCCGCGAGGTCGTCGGCTGCGCCAATACGCGTGAAGATGCGGTCGATCGGACCGAATCGCGCGCGCCGCGCCGGCACATAGCTGCCGACATAAGCCATCAGCGCGATGAGCGCAGTCTGACGCATGAACGTCGATTTACCGCCCATGTTCGGGCCGGTGATCAGCAGCAGCTTGCGCTCGTGTGACAACGTGCAGTCGTTGGCGATGAACTGCTCGACCTGCGCCTCGACCACCGGATGGCGACCTTGCTCGATTTCGATGCCCGCGCCTTCGGAGAAGGTCGGTGCAACCCAGTCAAGCGCGCGTGCGCGTTCCGCAAATGCGGCAAGCAGATCCAGCTCCGCCAGTGCAGAGGCGACGCGCTGGCAATCCGCGATAAACGGCAGCAGCGACTGGAGCAGCGCGTCATACAGCGACTTTTCGCGCGCGAGCGCACGTTCCTGTGCGGACAACGCCTTGTCTTCGAACGTCTTCAGTTCGGGCGTGATGTAGCGCTCGGCGTTCTTCAGTGTCTGGCGGCGGCGATAGTCGTCGGGCACCTTGTCCGTCTGGCCGCGCGTGACTTCGATATAGAAGCCATGAACCTTGTTGTACTCGACGCGCAGGTTCGCAATACCGGTACGCGCGCGTTCCCGCGTTTCAAGGTCGATCAGGAACTGGCCGCAGTTCTCGGAGATGTCACGTAACTCGTCGAGATCCGCATCGTAGCCGCGTGCGATCACACCGCCATCGCGCACCATCGCGGCCGGCTCGGGCGCGACCGCACGCGTCAACAGTTCGACGCAATCCATGGGTGGCTCGAGCGACAGGTCAATGTGCGCGAGCGAATCCGAGGCGGCAGCCAGCGGCGCGATCTGCCTGCGCAATTCTGGCAGGGCAATAAACGTGTCACGCAGGCTCGACAGATCGCGTGGACGCGCCGACAGCAACGCCAGACGCCCCGTGATCCGTTCGATATCGGAAATCTGCCGCAGCGCCGTGCGGAGTGAGTCGAGACTCGCGCCGGCAGGCGCGTCGAGCAGCGCGCCGATGGCCTGCTGGCGCGCCTGGGCAATCGCGGCATCACGCGGCGGATGATGCAGCCAGTGACGCAGCAGCCGGCTACCCATCGTCGTGCAGCACGTATCGAGCAGCGAACATAGCGTCGGCGACTCGGTGCCGCGCAGCGTTTCAGTCAGTTCGAGGTTGCGTCGCGTGGCCGGATCGAGACCAATATATTCCGACTCGGATTCGACCTTCAGACTGCGCACGTGACGCAACTGCTGACCCTGGGTCGCCGCCGCGTAAAGCAGCAGCGCGCCAGCCGCGCCGCACGCGCTTGCAAGTGAATGCGCGCCGAAGCCGTCGAGGCTCGCGACGTTCAACTGATCGCACAGACGCTGCGTGCCCGACGATACGTCGAAATGCCACGCAGGCACGCGCGTGACGGCGCCCGAGCCGGGCGCAGGAGAAACGCCGTTCACGTCCGCCGGCGTATCGGCCACGAGAATCTCCGCGGGGCGGATGCGCTCCAGCGCGGCCGCCACCTGATCGGGCGCGACTTCGGCCAGGCGCAACGCGCCGCTCGCCAGATTCAGCCACGCAAGCCCCACACTCGTCGCGATGCCGCGACGGTTATGTCCGACACACATCGCGAGCAGATACACGTCGCTCTTGTCTGACAGCAGCGCGGCATCGGTCAGCGTGCCGGGCGTCACGACGCGCATGACCTTGCGTTCGACCGGACCCTTCGACGTGGCCGGATCGCCGATCTGTTCGCAGATCGCCACCGATTCGCCGATCTTCACGAGCTTCGCCAGATACTGCTCGACGGCGTGATGTGGCACGCCCGCCATCTTGATCGGATTACCCGCCGACGCGCCACGCTGTGTCAGCGTGAGGTCGAGCAGACGCGCGGCCTTTTCCGCGTCTTCGAAAAAGAGCTCATAGAAGTCGCCCATCCGGTAGAACACAAGCGTGCCCGGATGTTCGCTTTTGATGCGCAGATATTGCTGCATCATGGGCGTGTGTTGTGCGGCGGTGTCGTTGGGAGTTGCGATTGGAGTGCCCATCCTGATGTCGTGCCTTGGTGTTCAGGGCGTGAGTTTAACCCGCCTGCGTCGCGTGTGAACCTGGCCGGATGGCCAGTCTTCCGCGAGAAAGCGGGCAACCCGCGCTGGGCGTCATTCCTCGACCAGCGCCCGCATATCCACCTTGCGCGCATTCACGGCGCTGCGCCGTTTGGCGAGCCACATCATGAACGTAACAAATGTGCCGAACACGACGATGATCCATTGCACCGGAACCTTCGCCGTCAGCATCACGGCATACGCACCGAGCATCAGCAGTACGGCCAGATTCTGGTTGAAATTCTGCACCGCGATCGAGTGTCCGGCGCTCAGCAGCGTCGCGCCGCGGTGCTGCAGGATCGCGTTCATCGGCACGATGAAAAATCCCGACAGTGCGCCGAGCAGAATCATCAGCGGATAGGCGAGCACGATATAGACCGGCGCGACGAACGGGCCGATCCTGATGCCCATGCCCGCCGGGAAAAGTCCCTTGCTGTAGAACGCCATGGCAATCGCCACCGCGCCCGTCACGATGCCGACCGGCAGTACGCGCAACGAGCCGCGCAACGGAATCCACGCCGCGGCCGCCGCGGCACCCACCGCAATCCCGAGGCCCGTTACGCCCTGCATGACGGCTGCCTTCGGCAGCGACAGCCCGAGGTTCACGTCAGCCCATTTGAGCACGAGTAGCTGCAACGTGACGGCGCCGCCCCACATCAGCGTCGTCACCCACAGCGCGATCTGCGCGAGCCTGTCGGCCCACAGCACGTTGAAGCTGTTCGCGAAATCGCCGACCAGCTTCTTCGGCTCGGTGAGCCGGTTCGGGTAACGCGCGCCGGTATCGGGGATCGCGATGTTGATCACCGCAGCCGCTGCATATGTGAGCATGACGACGAACATCGCAAGATCGGCGGCGCTGTGGACCATCGGCAGATGCGCGTGGGCGACGAACTTCGTCGCCAGCGTGCTGATCAGCGCACCGCCGACCATCGTGCCGACAATCGTCGACAGCACGGTAGCCGATTCGAGCCACGCGTTCGCTGCGACAAGCTTTTCTGCCGGCAGCAGTTCGGTCAGGATGCCGTATTTGGCCGGCGAATAGGCCGCTGCGCCGAAGCCGACCACGCCGTACGCGATCATCGGGTGGACGCCCGCAATCATCATCAGGCAGCCTGCAGCCTTCAGAGCGTTCGAGACGAACATCACGTGGCGTTTTTGCAGCGCATCGGCGAATGCACCGACGAAGGGCGCGAGCAGCACGTACGAAATCGTGAAGAAGATCTGCAGCAGCGGCGTGATCCACGCGGGCGACTGGATCACAGTCAGGATCGCGATCGCCGCGATCAGCAACGCGTTGTCCGCCAGCGACGACACAAACTGTGCCGCAATGATCGTGTAGAAACCTTTTTTCATGAAGCGGACCGGAGTGCGCGACAGGCTGCGTAAAGATGGACCAACGACGACGCCACAACAAAAAAGCGGCCGAAGCCGCTTTTCCGTTCATGCATCAGGCCGCTTGCTGCTTCGTGCGGCTGTACTTGCCGAGAATCGGCACCATCTGCGCATACATCTTCGGGTTGCCCACGACGATTTCGCCGACGTGCAGGAATTCCGAATCGCCGGTGTAGTTGCCGACAAGGCCGCCCGCTTCGGTGACGAGCAGGCTGCCTGCCGCCACGTCCCACGCGTTGATGCCCTGTTCGAAGAAGCCGTCGAGGCGACCCGCGGCAACGTTCGCCAGATCGAGCGCAGCGGCGCCCGGACGGCGCAGGCCCGCGCACGCATTCGTCATTTCGGTGAAGAGGCGGTTATACGCTTCGAGGCCCTCTTTTTCGCGGAACGGAAAGCCCGTGCCGATCAGGCCATCGGCCAGACGGTCGCGGCGGCCGACGCGGATGCGGCGGTCGTTCAGGAACGCGCCACGGCCGCGCGAGGCGGTGAAGAGGTCGTTGCGGGTCGGGTCATAGACGACAGCCTGCGTCACGATGCCCCTGTGCGCGAGCGCGATCGACACGCAGTAGTACTGGAAGCCGTGGATGAAGTTCGTGGTGCCGTCGAGCGGATCGATGATCCACTGGTATTCCGACTCGTTGTCGGACTTGCCGGATTCTTCGGCGAGGATCGCGTGATCGGGGTAGGCGGTCTTCAGCGTATCGATGATCGCCGCTTCCGACGCCTTGTCGACCTCCGTCACGAAATCGTTGTGCTGCTTCTTGCTGACCTGAACGAGATCCAGATCGAGCGACGCGCGGTTGATGATCTGTCCGCCGCGACGGGCGGCCTTGACAGCGATGTTGAGCATGGGATGCATGAGCGGAATCCTTGTGCCGGACGGCCGCGGCGGCAGTCCGGTAATAGCTGTAAACAACCGGAACGTTCGCTTTGAAGTGATCAAACACGCGTTCCGTCGACGGAGACGAATTGAAGAAGAGCGGGGCGCACGTTCAGGAAACGTTCAAGACGGCGCGAATTTCGTGATTTTACCCGAGTCTGGCCCGATCCGGCAGCCACTGCGCGTCACAACGCCCGGCGAAGCCGTCCGAAAGCCGGTTCGTACGAGGTGGTTGGCGCTACCATAGGGGTTCTCCAGTTCGTCGATTGTCATCCGTGGCCGAAATCCAGCACCCGTCGTTGTCGTCTTCCCGCGATCTGTCCGCCGATAGCGCCGGGCCTGTGCGCGGCGGTTTTACGTCGACGCGCTTCGTGCTCGTCGAGCCGAGCCATCCTGGCAACGTCGGCGCCGCGGCGCGCGCTGTGAAAACGATGGGGTTTTCGCGACTGGTGCTGGTTGCGCCACGCGTCGCTCATGTGCAGAGCGACCCGGAAGCGATCGCGATGGCCAGCGGCGCCGACGACGTGCTCGCATCGGCACACGTCGTGCCCTCGCTCGCCGACGCGCTGAATGGCGTGCAGTGGTCGATCGCCCTGACGGCGCGCGCCCGCGAATATGGTCCGCCGCAGCTCACGCCGCGCGTGGCCGCGGCGCAGGCGCGCGAGCATGCGGCGCATGGCGAAATCGCGCTCGTGTTCGGTAACGAGCGCACGGGTCTGTCGAACGAGGACGTCGAGCGCTGCAGCGTGCTCGCGCATATTCCGGCCAACCCCGCGTACAGCTCGCTCAATCTCGCGCAGGCGATTCAGGTGCTGTCGTACGAATTGCGGATGGCCTACCTGGAAGCCGCTGACAGCGGCGTAAGGGATGGTGCAGATTCGAACGCTTCGGCGCGCGCGGCCAGCGACGAAATCGAACGCATGTACGTGCATCTGGAAAACGCGCTGATCGCGCTCGACTTTCTCGATCCGGTCAATCCGAAGAAGCTCATGTCGCGTCTGCGGCGGCTCTTCGCCCGTTCCGGGCTGGAGCGCGAAGAGGTCAACATCGTGCGCGGTATCGCCAAACACATCCTGCTGAAAGTAAAGCCGCCCGGAAAGTAGCCTCGAAGCGGCGTTCGCCGCTTTGCAAAAATCGCCAGAGCCGACGACCTTGCCGCTAACGCGGGCTTCCAGCAGCGTTTGCGCAATCCCCCTACAATCGCTGAAAACGTCATAAGCAAAGCGGTCAGGCTGGATTCATGGTCGACTGCTCAATGCCCGTTGGCCGGCAATGCCGCCACCGGTAACGATGCCTCACCCCCACGTCAGCCTGACTGCCATGTTCAAAAGACTTCGCGAAGACATCGCCACGATCCGCGAGCGCGATCCCGCCGCCCGCAGCGCCTGGGAAGTCCTCACGTGTTATCCGGGCCTCCACGCCCTCGTGCTGCACCGGGTCGCGCACGCCTTCTGGCTGGCGAAGCGCCGCTGGCTCGCGCGCTTCGTCTCGCAGGTCGCGCGCTTCCTGACCGGCATCGAAATCCATCCGGGCGCGACCGTCGGCCGGCGCGTGTTCATCGACCATGGCATGGGCGTCGTGGTTGGCGAGACAGCCGAAATCGGCGACGACTGCACGATCTACCAGGGCGTGACGCTCGGCGGCACGTCGCTCACGCGCGGCGCGAAGCGGCATCCGACGTTGGAGCGCGGCGTGATCGTCGGCGCGGGCGCGAAAGTGCTTGGCGGCTTCACGATTGGCGCTGACGCCAAGATCGGCTCGAATGCGGTCGTCGTCAAACCGGTGCCTGCCGGCGGCACAGCGGTCGGCAATCCGGCGCGCGTGATCGTGCCGGCTGCTTCGTCCAGAGCGAGTGTGAACGAAGCGAAGCCTTCATCTGCGCGCAGTGCCTTTTGCGCATATGGCATCACGCCCAATGCGGACGACCCCGTCTCACTCGCGATTCACGGCCTGATCGATCACGCGGCCACGCAGACGCAGCGCATCGACGAAATCGTCGCGGCACTGGAGCGGCTCGGCGCGAGTCTTGAAGCATTGAACGGTGCGGATGCGGCGCTGATCGATCTGCGACGCCTGTCGGCAGCGATCGAAGGGAAGGTTGAGCAAAGTTGATATCCAGCGTTGCGTGCGTGCGCACGCGTGCACGCAACGTCTGGGTCAATCCAGCGGCAGCAGCTTGAACCCTTCCGAATCGATGCGCAGATAGCCGCCGCGTCGCGGGCCGTGATCCAGTTCCCAGTCGGGCAGAACCCAGCGCGTGCCTCCAGGGTCGGTGTGCGTGGCGGGGCGGTGCG
This sequence comes from Paraburkholderia sp. GAS42, assembly GCF_050436565.1. Lineage (NCBI taxonomy): Bacteria > Pseudomonadati > Pseudomonadota > Betaproteobacteria > Burkholderiales > Burkholderiaceae > Paraburkholderia > Paraburkholderia sp. GAS42. The sequence goes on from NZ_JBNDML010000003.1 coordinate 342,976, forward strand.
TATGGCCGTGAATGATCGTTGCCGTGCGGGTCTTTCGAAACAGCGCAGCGACGCCTTTGGGCGTCGCGTCGTATTTCGGCGAGACGGGCCGCGAACGTCCTGCCTCGCTTGCTGAACGCATCCGTTCCGCGAGCTTTCGACGCCAGCTGAACGGCCACGCGAGAAACAGCGCCTGTGCCGCGCGATTGCGGGCGAAGCGGCGGAACAGCTGGTAGCCGCGATCGGCCGTACACAATCTGTCGCCGTGCGCGAGCGCGATGCGCGTGCCGAACGCGGTAATCACAAACGGATCGGGCAGCCAGATCGCGCCCGCCGCTTTCATGAAGCGCTTGCCAAGCAGAAAATCGCGGTTGCCATGCATGATGTAGAGCGCGATGCCGCGCTCCGACAACGTATGCATTAACGCGGCCATCCGTGCGGCGAAAGGATCGCTATCAGGCTCGATGAGCATGTCGTCGCCGATCCAGTACTCGAACAGATCGCCGAGAATAAAAACCGAATCCGCGTGGTCGGCCGTCACGCGGATGAAATGCTCGAACGCGGCGACCGTGCGCGGAATCGCCTCACTCAGATGAAGATCGGAGATGAAAAAAAACGGGCGCGCGGCGTGCGGGCGTTTGCCCTCGCCAGGCACGCCCGCAGCGACGCTTCGCAGCGGCGTTTCTTGCAGCATCGAAGGTGCCTGAGATGTCCTGCGTTATGTCGGGAGAGACAGCCTTTGAGGCCGCCTCTCCCATCTGTGTGATGTGCCGGTATTACTCGGCAACCACAGCCTTTTCGATGATCACGTCGTCGACCGGCACGTCCTGATGGAAGCCCTTCGAACCCGTCTTCACCTTGCGGATGGTATCGAGCACGTCGAGACCTTCGACCACCTTGCCGAACACCGCGTAGCCCCAGCCCTGCGGCGTCGGCGACGTGTGGTTCAGGAAGTCATTGTCGTTCACGTTGATGAAGAACTGGGCGGTAGCCGAGTGCGGATCGTTCGTGCGCGCCATGGCGACCGAGCCCTTGACGTTCTTCAGACCGTTGTTCGCTTCGTTCGTGATCGGCGCTTCGGTCGGCTTCTGCTTCATGCCCGGCTCGAAACCGCCGCCCTGGATCATGAAGCCATCGATCACGCGGTGGAACACCGTGTTGTCGTAATGACCAGCCTTCACGTAGTTGAGGAAGTTCTCAACCGACTTCGGCGCCTTTTCGGCATCCAGTTCGATCTTGATGATGCCGTGGTTCGTATGCAGTTCGACCATGATGAGATCCTTTGACTGACAGGTGAGTGGAGGGCGCGGACGGCGCACAGGCCGCTCCGCGCGGAGGTGTTCCAGCGGGTCTGTGTTACCCGCTTATTTGCTGACGACAGTCGCCGACTCGATCACGACCTGCTTCTGCGGCACGTCGGCCATCGGGCCGCGCGTCGTGGTCGGTGTGCCTTCGATCTTCTTCACGACGTCCATACCCGACGTGACCTTGCCGAACACGGCGTAGCCGTTGCCGTCCGGATTCGGATAGTCGAGGCCGGCGTTATCCACCGTGTTGATGAAGAACTGCGCCGTCGCCGAATTCGGATCACTCGTGCGCGCCATCGAGAGCGTACCCGCAGCATTCTTCAGGCCGTTACGGCTTTCAAGCGGAATCGGCGCGCGCGTGGGCTTTTCGGCGAAGCTCGTCGTGTAGCCGCCGCCCTGGATCATGAAACCAGGAATCACGCGATGGAAAATCGTGCCGCTGTACTGGCCGGACTTCACGTAGTCGAGGAAGTTCGCGACGGTCTTCGGCGCCTTCTCAGGATACAGCTCGACGCGAATGTCGCCTTCCGATGTCTTGAAGAGGACGGACGGGTGCGCGGCCTGCGCCTGTGAACCCGTTTGTGCAAAAGCGGGTGCGTTCGCGATGAGGGCGGCGCTGCCGAGCGCCAGCATCAACCATTTCATGTAAATCCTCAGGGTGGAAAAAACGGGATGGCGAAAGCGCGCCTATTGCGACGGCGCGACGTACGGCGGAACCGCCAGCGAGCCGGTCGGGCCGCCGAACAGGAAGCTCGGGCTCTCCGTCACATTCGTCGTGGCGCGCGCGGTGTAGTCGTCTACCGCTGCCGCACTTTTGCGCGCCGGCTTGTTGCCGCCGGGCGGCGGCGAAACGATTTTCTGGATGTCGGCGAGACGCTGCTGCGTCGTGCTGCTCGCGTGACCGATGCCCTGCGCGCGCCTGTACGATTCGGCGGCGAGCCGCAGGTACAGGTCGCCGAGGTTTTCGTAAGCGAGGCCGTAGTTCGGATTGACGCGTGTTGCGGTTTCGAGCGCGGCACGGGCTTCCGGATAGCGGCCTTCTTTCGCGTACAGCGCGGCGAGGTTGTTATACGGCTCGGGCAGTTCCGGATACATTTCCGTGAGCTCGGTGAACGCCGTGATCGCATCGCCGTCGCGGTTCAGGCGCGCGAGCACCGTGGCGCGCTTGAACTTCGCCTGCGCGTCACGCGGGTTCGACGCGATGCGCGCGTCGAGCTGCTTCAGTGCGCCGGCCCAGTCTTTCTGCGCGATCGACGCGTCGATCTGCGGCGTGCCGTCCGCGACGGCTTTCACCTGCGCGTGCGCGGCGGGACCCGCCAATACCATGAAGGCGACGCTGCAAAAGGCTGTCGCGGCGAGGGTCGCAGCGCGTCGCGCGCGGCCGCTGGAAGGTTTCATAGGCTCAGGTCTGGGTGTTATACTCCGACCCATTCTAACAAAAGGTCTGCGCGTTCCGTCGAACCACAGACTGTCTTTTCGCCACTCGTGGTCGTCTCCGCCTTGAATGCAGCCTGACCGCAGCATTAAATGCACCGGTTTGCTGCCTGCTGTCGTTGTCGTGTCCGTCTGAGTCGTGAGGCAGCGGGCGCAGCATGCGCGTAACACAATGCGGATTTCTTTCGGCCCACGCATCGTCTCTATGGAACCTCTGCGCATCTACAACACGCTCGCGCGTGACAAGCAATCTTTCGTGCCGCGTGAAGCGGGCATCGTGCGGATGTACGTCTGCGGGATGACCGTTTACGACTACTGTCACGTCGGTCATGCGCGCGTGATGGTGGTCTTCGATATCGTCCAGCGCTGGTTGCGTACCCTGGGTTATCAGGTCACGTATGTACGCAACATCACCGATATCGATGACAAGATCATTCGACGCGCGGTCGAAAACGGCGAGACAATCAAGTCGCTGACCGACCGCTTTATCGCCGCGCTGCATGAAGACGCGGACGCGCTCGGCATTGCGCGGCCCGATATCGAACCGCGTGCCACCGATTTCATTCCGCAGATGCTCGGCATGATCGAGAAACTCGAAGCGAACGGCTACGCGTACCAGGCAACCGACGGCGACGTGAACTACGCAGTGCGCAAGTTTGCGAACTACGGAAAGCTGTCGGGCAAGTCGATCGAAGACCTGCGCGCGGGCGAACGCGTCGCGGCGAACGACGCGAAGCAGGATCCGCTCGACTTCGTATTGTGGAAACAGTCGAAGCCGGACGAGCCCGCCGATACCGGCTGGGATTCGAAGTACGGTCGCGGCCGGCCCGGTTGGCATATTGAATGCTCGGCGATGAGCTGCAGCCTGCTTGGCGAACATTTCGACATTCATGGCGGCGGCCAGGACCTGCAGTTTCCGCACCATGAAAACGAACTCGCGCAGAGCGAAGGTGCGTCAGGGCAAACGTTTGTCAATTGCTGGATGCACAACGGCTACGTGCAGATCGACAATGAGAAGATGTCGAAGTCGCTCGGCAATTTCTTTACGATCCGCGAAGTGCTTGCGCTATACGATGCCGAAGTCGTACGCTTTTTCATCGCGCGCGCGCATTACCGTTCGCCGCTGAACTACAGCGATACGCATATCGACGATGCACGTAGTGCGCTCACGCGTCTCTACACCGCATTGAAGGACGTCACGCCGGACGATGCTCCGCTCGACTGGAACGAAGCGCACGCGCAACGTTTCCAGACCGCGATGAACGACGACTTCAACACGCCAGTCGCGGTGTCGGTGCTGTTCGAACTGGCCAGCGAAGTTAACCGTACCCGCGACGCGGCGCTCGCACGACAATTGCGTGCGCTCGGAGGTCTGCTGGGCCTCCTCGGTCGCGAGCCGCGTGCTTATTTGCAGCAGGCTGCGGGCACTGCGAACGAAGGCGCACTCGATGCCGCTGGGATCGAAGCGAAGATCGCAGCACGGGTCGCCGCCAAGCAGGCGAAAGATTATGCCGAAGCAGACCGGATCCGGGCCGAATTGCTCGAAGCCGGTATTGCACTTGAAGACAAACCGGGCGGGTTGACCGAGTGGCGCCGCGTGTGAGCGCGCCCCGAACATCCCTCTGATCGACTCGCCAGGCAGGAGGCAGGATGGCAACGGCCACGAAGACGCCGGCTAAACGAGCCGCGTCTCAAGCAAGCGCGACAGCCGCAGTGAAAACGACGCGCGCACGCAGTAACGTAAAACCCTCGCTGAAGGCTGCAACCGCGGCAGGCAGCGTTGGAACGGCAGCGACGAAAGTGCTGGCGAAGGCGTCCACCGGGTTGTCCGCGAAGGTGGCGGGCAAGCGCGCGCTGAACGGTGCATCGCATAAGCAGCACAAGGTGGCGAAGCCCGTGCGCAAGTCGCGCGTGAGGGGCAATGGCGAGTTGCCGCCGGAACTCGCCGGCGACGTGCAGGAACTCGCACGCGACACGCTGCATGATGGCGAAGTCGTGCGCAAAACCCGTGCGTCGACGTCGACCGAAGTTGCCGTGCCGGTGCAGATCGGCGGGCTGGCGCCGGCCGTGACGCGTCCACCGTACTGGGACCGTGCATGCGCCGATCTCGTCAAGCGCGATCGTATTCTCAAGAAGCTGATTCCGAAGTTCGGTCCGGTGCATCTGTTGAGCCGCGGCGATCCGTTCGTGACGCTCGCACGTTCGGTAGTCGGCCAGCAGATTTCCGTGGCGGCCGCGCAGGCGGTCTGGCAGCGCGTCGAGACGGCGTGCCCGAAGCTCGTGCCGCAGCAGTTCATCAAGCTCGGTCAGGAAAAGCTGATGGCGTGCGGCCTGTCGAAGCGCAAATCCGAGTACGTGCTTGATCTGGCGCAACACTTTGTGTCGGGCGCGCTGCACGTCGGCAAGTGGGAGTCGATGGAAGACGAAGCCGTGATCGCCGAATTGACGCAGATTCGTGGCATCGGACGCTGGACGGCAGAGATGTTCCTCATCTTCAACCTGTCGCGTCCGGACGTCCTGCCACTCGACGACCTCGGCCTGATTCGTGCAATCAGCGTGAACTACTTCAGCGGCGAGCCGGTGACGCGCAGCGAAGCACGCGAAGTCGCGGCAAACTGGGAGCCGTGGCGCACCGTCGCAACCTGGTATATGTGGCGTAGTCTCGATCCGTTACCGGTCGACTATCAAGAAAGAGCGTAACAATTCGCAACTATCGATATCTTATAATTGATAGTTGCGACAGGGTTTTGACATGGCCGAGCGCGGTTAGAATACGCGCTGCCGGTAAGTCCAAGGATTACAACCAATGAAGACCACGTTTCTGGATTTCGAACAGCCGATCGCTGAACTCGAAGCGAAGATCGAAGAATTGCGCTTCGTGCAGGACGATTCGGCCGTCGATATTTCGGAAGAGATCGAGCGGCTGTCGAAGAAGAGCCAGCAGCTCACCAAAGATCTCTATGCGAACCTGAGCCCATGGCAGGTCTCGCAGATCGCGCGTCATCCGCAGCGTCCGTACACGTTCGATTACGTCAGCGAACTCTTCACCGATTTCCACGAGCTTCACGGCGACCGCAACTATGCGGACGACCTGTCGATCGTCGGCGGTCTGGCGCGTTTCAATGGCCAGCCGTGCATGGTGATCGGCCACCAGAAGGGCCGCGACACGAAGGAGCGCGCACTGCGTAACTTCGGCATGCCGCGTCCGGAAGGCTATCGCAAGGCCGAGCGCTTCATGCGCCTCGCCGAGAAATTCGGTCTGCCCATTTTCACGTTCATCGATACGCCGGGTGCCTATCCGGGCATCGGCGCGGAAGAGCGCGGCCAGTCGGAAGCGATCGGCCGCAATCTGTACGTGATGGCCGAACTGAAGACGCCGATCATCGCGACGATCATCGGTGAAGGCGGTTCGGGCGGCGCGCTCGCGATTGCCGTCGGCGACAGCGTGCTGATGCTGCAGTTCTCGACCTATTCGGTGATTTCACCGGAAGGCTGCGCGTCGATTCTGTGGAAGAGCGCGGCGAAGGCGCCGGAAGCTGCCGAAGCGCTGGGTTTGACCGCGCATCGTCTGAAGGCGCTGGGTCTCATCGACAAGATCGTCAACGAGCCGCTCGGCGGTGCGCATCGCGATCCGAAGGGTATGGCTGCGATGCTGCGTCGTGCGCTGGCCGATTCGCTGCGTCAGTTCCAGGGCATGAGCATTCAGGACCTGAAGCAACGCCGTTTCGAGCGCCTGATGGCGTACGGCAAGTTCAAGGAAACGACGCCCGGCGCATAAGCCGGCGTCCGTTCTCAAGGGCGCATCGCGCCTTTCCGCCGTGAATTCCCCCACTGAAAATCCCGCCGACCGCCTCGTTCTCGATGCGGTCGGCGCGGCGTTTGCGTCGCTGCCTTCCGATGCGCGTGTCGCCGTGGCGTTCAGCGGCGGACTCGATTCGACGTCGCTGCTCGATGCGGCCGTGCGCACCGGCGGCGCGAAGCGTTGTGTGGCGCTGCATATTCACCACGGCTTGAGCCAGCACGCGGACGAATGGCTCGCGCAATGCGAGGCGTTCGCGCGCGAGCGGGGCGTTGCGTTCGAGGCGCGACATGTCGACGTATCGCGTGAAGCAGGCGTGAGCATCGAAGCCGCCGCGCGCGATGCACGCTATCGCGCGCTCGATGCGATGTGCGGGGAGCACGGCGTTCACGCGCTGTGGCTCGCGCAGCATGCGGACGATCAGGCTGAGACGGTGCTGCTTCAACTGCTGCGCGGGGCAGGGCTTGCCGGCCTGGCCGCGATGGCGCCCGAGCGGCTGGCGCCGGGTACGCAGGTCGTGCGAGCAAGGCCGCTGCTCCACGTGCTGCGTGCGCAACTGGAACAGTATGCGCATGCACGCGACCTGAGCTGGATCGACGACGAATCGAACGCGGATACGCGCTACGCACGCAACGCATTGCGTCATGAAGTGCTGCCACAACTGGCGGTCCATTTTCCGGGTTTTCGCGACGCGCTCTCACGCACGGCGACGCATGCCGCAGCCGCGCAGCGTCTGCTCGACGACCTCGCGCGCATCGATATCCAGCAGGCCGCGCGCGACGCGGGGCGTGCCCTGTCACGCGACGCATTGCTTGCGCTTGACGATGAACGCGCACTCAATCTCCTGCGCTACTGGATGCGCACGCTCGGTTTGCCGGCGGCATCGACGGCGCGTCTCACCGACGCGCTGCGCCAGCTTCGCGAAGTGAGCGACGATCACGGCATGCGCGTCGATCACGCGGGCCAGTCTCTGCGCAGTTATCGCGACGAAATCTTCTGGGAAGCTGGCGACAGCGCCGATCCGGCCGATGAAACCGTGCTTGACGCGCGGCCTGCCAGCGAACTCACGTGGCGTGGCGAGTCGATCTGGCGTCTGCCCCAATGGCGCGGCACGTTCGTGTTCGCCGAAGTAGAGGCGGATGATCCTGACGCCATTTCTGAATCCACGCTCACGCGTGCGCCGCTGGCAGCACGCGCGCGCAGCGGTGGCGAGCGCATGCGTATCGATGCGTACGGGCCGAGCCGAACACTGAAAAATGTCTTTCAGGAGCGCGGTGTACCGGCATGGAAGCGCGATGTGCCACTTGTTTTCAGTGGTGACGATCTGCTCTTTGTGCCGTTGCTCGGCGTCAACCGCGAGACGGCCCCAGTCACTTCGGACAAGGCGCGCGCCAACGCGTCCCGACATTTTCGTCTCGACTGGCGTCCGGACCTGCTGGTCGCCTGAGCGGGCGTTCGCAAGCCCCGCGACTGCCCTGAAATAGCGCGCAAATCCTTTGTGCACAACCGTTTGGGCCTTCCCATTACGGGATTTTGGCTTGTCTTTTTGTGCCCGATCGGGTAGGTTTACATGTTTGCCCGGCCAGATTGTGCCGTGTTTTTATCGTAATCCCGGTCATGTCCGGACCGGTTGCCAGGCGCACCCCGCTCGCAACCGTCTGTTACGGGCAAATAAAGGGCAAATAAAGGGCAAACCCCGCGCGTGCTGCACGCGCGCTGCATCTACGCCGCCACACCTCATCGTCATTCCTGAACGTTGCCTCGTGTGCGGTCGTCTCCAGCGCGCCCAGCGCGGTCACCACTTCAGTTCAGAACGACAATGGCACTCATCGTACATAAATACGGCGGCACTTCGATGGGCTCAGTCGAGCGCATCAGGAACGTCGCGAAGCGCGTCGCCAAATGGCATAAGGCCGGCCACAAGATGGTCGTCGTGCCGTCGGCGATGTCCGGCGAAACGAACCGTCTGATCGGTCTCGCGAAAGAACTTTCCGCCCAGCCGAGCCCGCGTGAACTCGACATGATCGCGTCCACCGGCGAGCAGGTCAGCGTCGGTCTTCTTTCGATCGCGCTGCACGAGGCAGGCGTCGACGCGGTCAGCTACGCCGGCTGGCAAGTGCCGGTCAAAACGGATAGCGCGTTCACGAAAGCGCGCATCAGCGACATCGACGGCGAGCGCGTGCTGCGCGACCTCGACGCCGGCAAGGTCGTCGTGATCACGGGCTTCCAGGGTATCGATCCGGAAGGTCATATTACGACGCTCGGCCGCGGCGGTTCGGATACGTCGGCGGTTGCAGTGGCCGCGGCGCTGAAAGCCGATGAATGTCTGATCTACACGGACGTCGACGGCGTCTACACGACCGATCCGCGCGTGGTTGAAGAGGCACGCCGCCTCGATCGCGTGACGTTCGAAGAAATGCTGGAAATGGCCAGCCTCGGCTCGAAGGTGCTGCAGATCCGCTCGGTGGAATTCGCCGGCAAATATCAGGTGAAGACGCGTGTGCTGTCGAGCCTGACGGATCCAATGATCCCGCTCGAAGCGGAAATGAGCTCGGGCACCCTGATTACTTTTGAAGAAGACGAGACCATGGAAAAAGCAGTCATCTCGGGAATCGCGTTCCAGCGCGACGAAGCACGTATCGCCGTGATGGGTGTTCCGGACAAGCCGGGCATCGCGTATCAGATCCTCGGCCCGGTGGCGGACGCGAATATCGACGTCGACATGATCATCCAGAACCAGAGCGTTGAAGGCAAGACGGCGTTCACGTTCACAGTGGGTCGCGGCGACTATCAGCGCGCAATGGACATTCTCACGGGCCAGGTGAAGGGTCATGTGAACGCCGAGCAGGTGCTGGGCGATCCGAAGGTGTCGAAAGTCTCGGTGGTTGGCGTCGGCATGCGTTCCCATGTCGGTATCGCGAGCACGATGTTCCGCACGCTGTCGGAAGAGGGCATCAACATCCAGATGATTTCGACGTCGGAAATCAAGATCTCGGTGCTCATCGACGAGAAGTACATGGAGCTCGCCGTGCGCGCGCTGCATAAGGCATTCGAACTCGATCAGGCGTGAATATTTGCGGCGAGCTCGATGTGAGGATTCATCGAGGGCTCGCTGCATCGTCTGCGAATGCATGGCGGGTGCATGAGCGTGAGTGAGTTTGAGTTGAATTCACGCGTCAATGACGAACTGGCACAAAAAATGTGTCTTAGAAATTGACCACGTTCCGTGAACCCGCTATTATCTTGGCTTCGTCGCGCTGACTCCCTGCGCGAGCGAAAGTTTGGGAGACGTGGCCGAGAGGTCGAAGGCACTCCCCTGCTAAGGGAGCATCTGGGCCAAAACCTGGATCGAGGGTTCGAATCCCTCCGTCTCCGCCAGCGATGGCGGCGAAACCCCGTAAGTTCTCGGACTTACGGGGTTTTTGTTTTTCGACGCGCTTTTTGCACGTCATATCCACGTTTTTACGGCGCGTACATCGCGGCATGCCGATTGCTCTAATGACCTGGTCGAAACGAAACGTTTGAAATGCGACGAGTGCATGCCGTGCTGGCATGGCCTCTCGCGAACCAACGGAGGTCACGTCATGGACAACACTTCAATCGAAGAGCGGATTCGGACACGCGCCTATCATCTCTGGGAAAACGCACCTGATCCCAAAGGCACACCAGACGAATACTGGGAGCAGGCCCGCAGCGAAATCCAGATCGAAAACGGCGAGGGCAAGTCGCTGGAAAGCGGCGCCGATCCGGATGGAAAGACCTGACGCTATCGACTGGACCAAACGTAGAAATAAGCAGGAGCGGATCGACTTCCAGCTTTCGTCTGATCGCAGCGCCTCTTTTCCGTCTGTGAAAGCTTTTCAAATCTGCCACCCGTGTAACCACACGTAACGGAGTGAGTCAGGCTGCGATGTTGTGCATCAGTTATTACAAAGTTGAAATACGCAAACGGCCACCTTAAGTTATATTCCGGCCAACAAAATCAACTTGCCAAGGTGAATACATGAAGTCGGCTAGTGTTGTTTCGTTGTTGATCGGTGCGCTGGCGGTCGGGGCGTCAGGCGTTGCGATGGCAGGCGTGAACGTGGGTGTCAACATCGGCATTCCGGCTCCTGTCTACGTTGCGCCGGCGCCGGTCTACGTGCCGCCTCCGCCACCGCCCGTCGTCTATCAGCCTGCGCCGGTGTATGGCGTACCCGTGTACGGCGCTCCGGCGATTGTGATCGGCTGGCACGGTGACCGTTACTATGATGGCCGTCGCTATTGGGACCGCGATGACTGGTATCGTCGTCATCCGGGCCGTGGTTACGATCGTGATTACCGTGACCATGATCATCATGACAACGGCCGCCACAATGGCTGGCACTAAGCGTGTCGTGAAGTGTGGAACGAAAAAGCCGCCCTGCTGGGCGGCTTTTTCGTTGGGGCGGCGATCGCTGCAACCACTGCGATCACGCCGTCGTCGCGTCGTCTCCGGCGGGCAATACTGAAGCCCGCGCGGGTTATTCGCCGATACCGGCCATGCCGCCGACGACCTCGCTGAACCCGCTGTCGACGTGCACGATCTCCGCGGTCACGCCGCCTGCGAGATCGGACAGCAGGAACGCCGCCGTATTGCCGACCTGTTCGATCGTCACGTTGCGCTTGAGCGGCGCGTTGTTTTCGACGAATTCGAGAATCTTGCCGAAGCCCTTGATGCCGCTCGCCGCGAGCGTCTTGATCGGGCCCGCCGAAATGCCGTTCACGCGAATGCCCTTGCCGCCGAGCGAAACCGCCAGATAACGCACGCTCGCTTCGAGCGAAGCCTTCGCCAGACCCATCGTGTTGTAGTTCGGGATCGCCTTTTCCGCGCCGAGATAGCTGAGCGTGAGCAGCGCCGCATCGTTCGACAGCATCGGCAGCGCAGCTTTCGCGAGCGCCGGGAAGCTATAGGCGGAAATGTCGTGCGCGATACGGAAGTTTTCGCGCGTCATGCCGTCGAGGAAGTCGCCAGCAATGGCTTCGCGCGGTGCAAAGCCGATCGAATGGACGAGGCCATCGAGGCTGCCCCAGTGCTCTTTCAGCGAGACGAAGAGGGCGTCGATCTGTGCGTCGTCAGCGACATCGCACGGGAAGATCAGGTTGCTGCCGAACTCGGCGGCGAATTCGGTGATGCGGTCCTTGAAGCGGTCGCCGACATACGTGAAGGCGAGTTCGGCGCCTTCACGTTTGCACGCCTGCGCGATACCGTACGCAATGGAACGGTTCGACAGCAGGCCGGTCAGCAGGATTCGTTTACCAGCGAGAAAGCCCATGAAATCTCCAGATGAAGTCTGCGCGCCGTGACGTTCGACCGGGTTTTGACCGGGGTTGACATGAGTTGGACCTGGGTTAGCCCTGGCCGAATGGCCATGACGTGGCCAGACGTACGGTTCGCGCGGGTTTATTGGGTAGAATTCTCTCACATTGCAACTGCCCCCTGACCAATAAGGCCCCTATGACGACTGGCTTGCCAACTGGCTCGCGATGGCCGCACCCGTTTCGTGCTGGATGGCATGCCGCAATTCGCACGTTATCGCGTGTCAGCGTCAAGGCGATTCCGCGTTCGGTGGCGGTGTGTTCGATGGCCGTGGCGTGCGGTTCTGGCGCGATGCTGGCAACGCAGACGGCTCATGCGGTGTACGCGATTGCGCAGTACGGCGAGCCGAAGTATCCGGCTGACTTCAAACACTTTGATTACGTGAATCCAGATGCACCCAGAGGCGGCACGCTGGTGCTCGCGAATCCGGACCGTCTGACGAGCTTCGACAAGTTCAATCCGTTCACGCTGCGCGGCAATTCGGCACCCGGCCTCGGCGTCATGTTCGAGAGCCTGATGACAGGTAGTTCCGACGAAGTCGCGTCCGCCTACGGCTTGCTGGCGGACGATGTCAACATCGCGCCTGATGGCATGTCGACGACGTTCCACATCAATCCGCGCGCGCATTTCTCGAACGGCGATCCGGTGACGGCAGACGACGTCAAGTATTCGTTCGACACGCTGAAAAGCCCGAAGGCCGCGCCGCAGTTCGCCGCGTTCTTCGCGGAGATTACACGTGCGGTTGTCGTCGACCCGAAGACGATCCGCTTCGAGTTCCGTCAGCGCAATCGCGAGTTGCCGTTGATCGCGGGCGGCGTGCCGGTCTTTTCGCGCAAGTGGGGCGCGAAGCCGGACGGTAGCCACGTTGCGTTCGACCAGGTTGCATTCGAGGAACCGGTCGGCAGCGGGCCGTACCTGATCGAGCATTACGATAACGGCCGCAATATCACCTATCGTCGCGATCCGGATTACTGGGGGGCCGCATTACCCGTGCGCGTCGGTACGTTCAACTTCGAGCGCATCACGTACAAGCTGTATTCCGATGAAATTGCGCGACGCGAAGCCTTCAAGGCCGGCGAGTACGACGCGTTTGTCGAATACGTCGCGCGGAGCTGGGTGCGCCGGGACGTCGGCAAGAAGTTCGACAGCGGCGAACTGATCAAGCTCGAGTTTCCGCAGCACAACGGCACGGGCATGCAGGGCTTTATCCTGAATCAGCGAAGGCCGCTGTTTCAGGATGTGCGCGTGCGAAAGGCACTTGATCTTGCGCTCGACTTTCAGTGGCTGAACCGGCAACTCTTTTACAGCCAGTACAAACGGATCGACAGCTTCTTCGCGAATACCGATCTGCAGGCGAAGGGTCTGCCGTCCGCCGGCGAACTCGCGTTGCTGAACCCGTGGCGCGCGAAACTCGACCCCACCGTATTCGGGCCACCGCCGAAGCAACCCGATACTGATCCACCTGGCTCGCTGCGCGCGAATCTCTTGCAGGCGCGCGCGCTGCTTACCGCCGCGGGCTGGACCTATCGCGACGGCGCGTTGCGTAACGCGAAGGGCGAGCCGTTCGAATTCGAGATTCTCGACGATTCGGGCGCGGCTGCGTCGATGGAGCCGATTGTCGCGACTTTCGTACGCAATCTGAGCAAGCTTGGCATCGTTGCGCGCTTTCGCGTGGTCGATTTCGCGCTGTATCAGAAGCGTCTCGACGCGTTCGATTTCGACGCCACGACGATCCGTTTGCCCGACGTGCAGGTGCCCGGCTCCGAACAGATCGACCGTTTCGGCAGCAAGGCGGCAGGCGAAACGGGCTCGGGCAACTACATCGGCCTGAAGTCGCCGGCCGTCGATTCGATCCTGAGTGCGCTGATCCAGGCGCAGACACGTGAGCAGCTGGTCGACGCCACGCACGCGCTCGACCGCGTGCTGATGCATGGTTACTATGTTGTGCCGCATTGGTACAGCGCGACGCACCGCGTGGCTTTTCGGCGCGGCATGGCATGGCCGAAGACGCTGCCGCTGTACTATTCGGCAAACGAATGGATCACCTCGATGTGGTGGTTCGTGCCGAAGCCGTGATGTTCCACATCGCACCCGATCGATCAACTGCCGCACCCGTCAGCATCGCAGCACGCTTTCAGTTGCTTTAGACCGCGCACCGGACCACCGCTCATGTGGAGTTACATCCTCAAACGTCTGCTGTTGATGATCCCGACGCTGCTCGGCGTGCTGACGCTGACGTTCGTCGTGATCCAGTTCGTGCCGGGCGGCCCGGTCGAACAGGCCGTTCACGATCTGCGCAAGGGCGCGGAGCAGGGCGCGCCGTTCGGCCTGCGCGCGCATTCGGGCGTCGACGCACAGCAGATCGCGCAACTCAAGGCGCTCTACGGCTTCGATAAACCGCCGCTCGAACGCTATGTGCTGATGCTCAAACGCTTCGCGCGCTTTGATCTCGGACAAAGCTATTTTCGTCATCAGAGCGTGTGGTCACTGATCGTCTCGAAGCTGCCGGTGTCGATCAGCATTGGCCTCTGGACCTTCTTCCTGACCTATCTCATATCGATACCGCTCGGCATCGCGAAAGCGGTGCGCAACGGTTCGCGCTTCGATGTCGCGACGAGCCTGCTGGTGCTGGTCGGTTATGCGATTCCTGGCTTCGTGCTGGGCGTGCTGCTGCTCGTGCTGTTTGGCGGCGGCTCGTTCCTGCAACTCTTTCCGTTGCGCAATCTCACGTCCGATAACTGGGCGCAACTGAGTGTCGGCGGCAAGATCGTCGATTATCTCTGGCACATCACGCTGCCAATTTTCGCTTCCGTGATCGGCAGCTTCGCGGTCATCACGATGCTGACGAAAAACGCGTTCCTCGACGAAATCCGCAAGCAATACGTGCTGACCGCGCGCGCGAAAGGCCTCTCCGAGCGGCGCGTGTTGTGGAAGCATATATTTCGCAACGCGCTGCTGCCGTTGATCGTCGGTTTTCCCGGTGCGTTCATCGGCGCGTTCTTCACGGGCAGCCTGCTGATCGAGACGCTGTTTTCGCTCGACGGTCTCGGGTTGCTGTCGTATGAATCAGTTGTGCGTCGCGACTATCCGGTCGTGCTTGGCACGCTGTATCTCTTTACGCTGATCGGTCTTGCGACCAGGCTGATTTCCGACCTGTGCTACGTCTGGGTCGATCCCCGTATCCAATTCGAGCAACTGGAGCGCTGACTTGAGCCAGGCCGTTCCAAACACCCGCACCGAGACGGTTCGCGCGTTCGTGTCGCCATCGCCGACGCGACGTATCTGGCAGCGCTTCAGGCAGCAGCGTCTCGGGTACTGGAGCCTGATCATTTTCGTCATCGCGTTTGTGGCGAGTCTCGCCGGGCCGCTGTGGTCGAACGACAAGCCGGTCGTCGTGCGCTACGAAGGGCATCTGTATTTCCCGCTGTTCGAGACATATCCGGAAACCACATTCGGTGGCGACTTTCCGACGCCCGCGGATTACCTCGATCCGTACATCAAACATCGCTTCGACACGCCCGGTAACTTTGCGATCTATCCGCCGAATCCGTACTACTACGACACGCTCAACTATTTCTCGAAGGTACCGAATCCTGCGCCGCCTTCGCGCGACAACTGGCTCGGCACCGATGATCGCGGCCGCGATCTGTTCGCGCGGCTGCTGTACGGCTTTCGTGTATCCGTGGAGTTTGCGCTGGTGTTGACGTTCATCGGTACGGTGATCGGCATTTTCACGGGTGCGATACAGGGATATTTCGGCGGACGGACCGACATCTTCGGCCAACGTTTGATCGAGATATGGAGTGCGATGCCGGAGCTGTATCTGCTGATCATCTTCGCGTCGATCTTCGAGCCTGGCTTCATCCTGCTGATCGTGCTGCTGTCGCTGTTCGGCTGGATCGGCCTGTCGGACTACGTGCGTGCGGAGTTTCTGCGCAATCGGCAACAGGACTATGTGCGCGCGGCGCGGGCGATGGGTCTGTCGAACTGGCAGATCATCTGGCGTCACGCGCTGCCGAACAGTCTCACGCCGGTCATCACGTTTCTGCCGTTTCGCATGAGCGGCTCGATTCTCGCGCTGACGAGCCTCGATTTCCTCGGCCTCGGCGTGCCATCGCCGACGCCGAGTCTTGGTGAACTGCTCGCGCAGGGTAAGGCCAATCTCGACGCGTGGTGGATCTCGCTGTCGACGTTCGGCGTGCTCGTCGCGACGCTGCTCCTGCTCACCTTCATGGGCGACGCGCTGCGCAACGCACTCGACACCCGCATCGCCGATGCCATGCGTGCCGGAGGTAACCAGTGAGCGGCGCGAACAATCCGACGACTCCGCCGTTCGCCGGGCCGCTGCTCGCGCTCGATCACCTGCGCGTCACTTTCGGCGACACGGTGGCGGTCAACGACGTGACGCTTGCCATCGAGCGCGGCGAGCGCGTTGCGCTTGTCGGCGAATCGGGTTCGGGCAAAAGCGTGACGGCACTGTCGATCCTGCGTCTGCTCAGCGACGCGCAGGTGAGCGGCTCGATCCGCTTCAACGGCGAAGAACTGTTGACGCAGAGCGAACGCGAGATGCGCGGCCTGCGCGGCTCCGACATCGCGATGATCTTCCAGGAGCCGATGACAGCGCTCAATCCGCTCTACACGATTGGTGACCAGATCGCGGAGACGATCGTGCTGCACGACGGCGTGTCGCCGCTCGAAGCGCGTAAGCGGACTGTCGCGCTGCTGGCACGCACGGGTATCGCGGAGCCGGGGAAGCGCGTCAACAGCTATCCGCATCAACTGTCGGGCGGCCAGCGGCAGCGCGCGATGATCGCGATGGCGCTGTCGTGCCGGCCGCGGCTGCTGCTCGCCGACGAGCCGACCACCGCGCTCGACGTCACGATCCGTGCGCAGATCGTCGAACTGCTGCTCGAACTGCAGCGCGACGAAGCGGAGAAGCGTGGCATGGCCGTGCTGCTGATCACGCACGACCTGAATCTGGTGCGTCACTTCGCGCAACGTGTGGCGGTGATGGAGAACGGCGTGCTCGTCGAAAGCGGGCCGGTTGAACAGCTGTTCGCGTCGCCGAAACATCCGTATACGCAACGCCTGCTGCAAAGCCACCCGGAGCGGACCGTGATGCCGGTCATGCCGATTGCCCCGGTCATCCTCGAGGCGCGCGATGTCTCGGTCGATTTCCGCACGAAGCTGCCGGGCGTGCGCGGCTGGTTCGGTTCGGGACGATTCCGCGCGGTGGCCGACGCGGATGTGTCCGTGAGGCAAGGCGAGACTCTCGGGATCGTCGGCGAATCGGGGTCGGGAAAATCCACGCTCGCGATGGCGCTCCTCGGTCTCCAACGGACGGCGGCGGGAGAAATCGATTTCCAGGGCAGGGCGCTCAAGACGTATCGGGGGCAGGAACAGACCACGCTGCGCTCGAACATGCAGGTTGTCTTTCAGGACCCGTTCAGTTCGCTTTCTCCGCGACAGACCATCGAGCGGATCGTCGGCGAAGGCCTGGCGCTCCATCGGCCGCAGCTGGGTGCGCAGGGCCGGCGCGAAAAGGTCGTTTCGGTGCTGCGTGAGGTTGGCCTCGACCGGACGGTTCTGCAGCGCTATCCGCACGAATTCTCCGGCGGGCAACGACAGCGGATCGCTATCGCGCGTGCGCTGGTGCTGGAGCCGCGTCTGCTGATCCTCGATGAGCCGACCAGCGCGCTGGACGTATCGATCCAGCAGCAGGTGCTCAAGCTGCTGGCCGCGTTGCAAAAAAAGTACAACCTCGGCTTCGTTTTTATCAGTCACGACCTGGCGGTGATCGGTGCGATGGCGCATCGGGTCGCGGTGATGCAGAACGGTTCTATCGTCGAGTCTGGGGATGTGGAGAAAATTTTTGCTGCGCCAGATCACCCTTACACACGAAAGCTGCTGAAAGCTTCGTTCGCTACCTAACATTCACCAATTGGGTGCGTGTCTCGATTGTATTTTTCTATTTGTTTTGACAGATAAATACTTACTGGCTAGTATCGTCAAAACTTTCCGTATCCCACTGATTTTTAGGCAAAAACTACCGACCGATGCAGCACCGATCTCTAACCCAGGCTTGTACGCGCGTCGTCGCCGGGATGTTCATCGGCGTCATGATGGCTGCAGCTCCCGGCGCGTTCGCCGACGAAGTAAGCAGTATTAACCAGAACGCCACATTTTCGATCCAGAATGGATCGAATTCGCTGTCCTCCCCCAATTCGCAAAACCAGAGCGCCGCATCGTCCAGCGATAGCGGCGCACGGTCGTTTCTTTCCGGCATGGCCGGCAAGGCTGGCGATGTCGTGGTGGGCGCGCTTAACATGATTGGCGTTCGCTACCGCTGGGGCGGCAATACGCCCGATTCGGGACTGGATTGCAGCGGCTTCGTCCGCTACGTGTTCCAGGACACGCTTGGCATGGCGCTGCCGCGTCGCGCGGAAGAAATGAGCCGCGTCGGCGAAAAAGTACGCATGAGCGAACTGAAGCCGGGCGATCTCGTGTTCTTCAACACGATGCGTCGCGCGGCGTCGCACGTGGGCATCTACATCGGCGACAACAAGTTCGTGCATTCGCCTTCCACCGGCAGCACCATCCGCGTCGACGATCTGGATGATGGCTACTGGGAAAAACGTTTCACGGGCGCCCGTCGTATCGAGACATCGTTTACGGAACAGCAGGACCTGCGTACGCGCGTGAATGCCACCATCGGCGGCAACTGATCGGCGCTACGGGTTGCACCTTGCAGGTACGAAAAAGCCCGCTTCGAAAGAAGCGGGCTTTTTTACTTCTGGCGCCAACCGACGGCTGAAATCAAGGCGCGCCAGCCGTCAGACGACCGGTCGTCCCGCTGCGAGCCTGCGTTGCAACTCCGGCATGATCTTCGCGACCGCTTCCTCGCCGGCAAGAATCGCCGCGTTGCGCTGGCTGAAATCGCTGCTGTTCATCGCGGCGAGATTCGGGCTGATCACGATGTCAGCGTATTTTTCGAGTTCGTAGGCCTTGATCGTCTGGCCCATGATCGTGAACGTCTGCATCAGCACGTCGAACGAGCTGGCCGTGAGGGCCGTTTCCGGGCGCGCGGAGATATCGACTGCGATCACGAAGTCCGCACCCATTTTGCGGGCGAATGACGCCGGCACCGGGCTCACCAGACCGCCGTCGACGTATTCATGTCCACCGATCTTCACCGGCTCGAACACCGATGGCACGCTGCACGATGCGCGCACGGCAATGCCCGTGTTGCCGCGCTGGAACAGGATCGGCTGACCGGTTTTCAGATCGGTCGCGACGACGCCGAGCGGCTTCACCATCTTTTCGATCGGTCGATTGTTGAGCGTCGCGTTCAGGTAGTTCTGCAGCGCGATGCCCTGCAGAAGGCCGCGCGTGCGAAACGGCATCGCCCAGTCGCTGATCGACGCTTCGTCCATCTTCAACGCCAGCCGGTTCATGTCGATACCGGTCATGCCCGACGCGTACAGCGCACCCACCACCGAGCCCGCGCTCGTGCCGCACACCAGGTCAACCTGGATGTTGCGCGCTTCAAGCGCCTTGATCACGCCGATGTGCGCGAAGCCGCGCGCAGCGCCGCCGCCGAGTGCAATGCCGACTCGAACGGGTCGCGGCGGTTTGGCGACAGGCGGCGGATTGGTCGCGATCGGGTTGTCGGTCGACGCGCCGGCGCCGGATTTGCTGCCGGCCGTGTTCGTCGTCGCAGGCGTAGTCGTGCACGCGGTAAGGACGGCGGATGCCGCGGCAAGTGAAAAGGTGCGGCGGCTCAGGCGAGGGGATGACGGCTTCAACGATTTCTCCAGCGGCTGCGTTGCGCGACCCGGATCCGGGCATCTCGCGACAGGACGCAGCGATCATGCGTACACGAGCGCCCGTGGCGATCGCACCGCGCCGCGAACGGAACGGCGGCGCGCGCACATCATAAAGCAAAGCGCGATCGCCGCGCGGTTACGGCGTGTGGCAATCCCGCCTGGTAGCGTTGCGCGGCAATGCCCCGCGATTCCCGCCTCGCGCAAGCTAGCGCGGCGCGGGAAGCAGCAGCCGACGGGTATAATCGCCGTCTCGCATCTGTCATTCGAGTCCACGCGCCGCGTTGCACACTGCATGCGCCGCATGGACGCGTTCCGCTTTCGCGCGTCACCGCGACAATGTCCGCGCGTCGGCGCCTGCCTTCGAGTAACCGCATATGACCACACCCGTCCGTACCCGCTTCGCACCGAGTCCCACTGGTTTCATCCATCTGGGGAACATCCGTTCCGCGCTGTATCCGTGGGCGTTCGCCCGCAACAAGAAAGGCGCGTTCGTGCTGCGAATCGAGGACACCGACCTCGAACGATCGACGTCCGAATCTGTCGACGCGATCCTCGAAGGGATGGAGTGGCTCGGCCTCGATTACGACGAAGGTCCGTTCTACCAGATGCAGCGCATGGACCGTTATCGCGAAGTGCTGAAGCAGATGGCGGAGAAGGACCTCGTGTACCCGTGCTACATGTCCACGGAAGAGCTCGACGCGCTGCGCGAACGCCAGCGCGTCGCGGGCGAGAAGCCGCGTTACGACGGCACGTGGCGCCCGGAACCGGGCAAGGTGCTGCCGACGCCGCCTGCAGGCGTCGAGCCGGTGCTGCGCTTTCGCAATCCGCTGACGGGCACGGTCGCCTGGGATGACGCGGTGAAGGGGCGCATCGAGATCTCGAACGAAGAACTGGACGATCTCGTGATCGCGCGTCCGGACGGCACGCCGACGTACAACTTCTGCGTGGTCGTCGACGATATCGACATGCGCATCACGCACGTGATTCGCGGCGACGATCACGTGAATAACACGCCGCGTCAGATCAACATCCTGCGCGCACTCGGCGCAGAGCCGCCGGTCTATGCTCACCTGCCGACCGTGCTCAACGAGCAGGGCGAAAAGATGAGCAAGCGGCATGGCGCGATGAGCGTGATGGGCTATCGCGATGCCGGTTACCTGCCGGAGGCCGTGCTCAACTATCTCGCGCGGCTCGGCTGGTCGCACGGCGACGCGGAAATTTTCTCGCGGGAACAATTTGTCGAATGGTTCGACCTCGAGCATCTGGGCAAGTCGCCGGCACAGTACGACCACGACAAGCTCAGCTGGCTGAACGCTCACTACATCAAGGAAGCCGACAACGCGCGTCTTGCGGGTCTCGCAAAGCCGTTCTTTGCCGCGCTGGGTATCGATGACGCGGCGCTTGCCAGCGGCGCCGATCTGACGGCTGTGGTGGGCTTGCTGAAAGACCGTGCGTCGACCGTCAAGGAGATCGCCGGGAACGCTGCGATGTTCTACCGTGAGCCGGCTCCGGAACCCGAAGCCGTTGCGCAACACGTGACCGACGCAGTGCGTCCCGCGCTCGCCGATCTGGTCAGCGCGTTGAAGAACGCGGAGTGGACGAAGGAGGGCATCGCCGCTGCGCTGAAGGCCACGCTCGGCGCGCACAAGCTGAAGATGCCGCAGCTCGCGATGCCGGTACGTCTGCTCGTCGCTGGCACGACGCACACACCTTCGATCGACAGCGTGCTGATGCTGTTCGGTCGTGATGTCGTTGTGAGTCGCATCGAGAACGCACTCGCCTGAACGATCAGCGTGGCCTGAACGAACATGTGCACAAGCGCATGCGGCTTCGAAAAAAGTCGCATGCGATGACTCAAAGGGTATTTACAAAACGGGATTCGCTATCTACAATCTCGCTTCTGTTCTGCAAGGGGGTATAGCTCAGCTGGGAGAGCGCTTGCATGGCATGCAAGAGGTCAGCGGTTCGATCCCGCTTACCTCCACCATCAGAGCAGGTTGAAGTCTTTCGCGAACGCAGTGGTTGTAGCAAAAAAGACTTCACAAACGGCAGTATGGCAGTTAGAATGGCGTTCTTCGCTGTTAACGAAACGTTGACGTTAATTAGCAGCGAGAACAAGACAGAATCTGAAAAGATTATGTCCCCTTCGTCTAGAGGCCTAGGACATCACCCTTTCACGGTGAGTACAGGGGTTCGAATCCCCTAGGGGACGCCAGACATCAGCGTCGCTTCGTAGTTAAAGCGATGTCGCTTGCAGAGATTTAGCTATCGCTCGCGGGCCACGATGCAGTAAATGGAGTGGTAGTTCAGTTGGTTAGAATACCGGCCTGTCACGCCGGGGGTCGCGGGTTCGAGTCCCGTCCACTCCGCCAGACAAAGCCCGTTCAGGTGCGCTTGAGCGGGCTTTTTCATTAAAGGTGTAAGCGTACGTTGTCCCCTTCGTCTAGAGGCCTAGGACATCACCCTTTCACGGTGAGTACAGGGGTTCGAATCCCCTAGGGGACGCCAGACATCAGCAGCGCCATAACATGCCGGCGATGCAGCTTGAGAGAGATAACCAACGCTCACAAGCCACGATGCAGAAAACTGGAGCGGTAGTTCAGTTGGTTAGAATACCGGCCTGTCACGCCGGGGGTCGCGGGTTCGAGTCCCGTCCGCTCCGCCAGATCAAGGAAAGCCCGCTGAATTTTCAGCGGGCTTTTTCTTTTTCGTCGCCGGCTTTCGCCGACTCCTGTCGCCACCTTAGCCGCGGCTTCCATTGGCGCTTTCCCGGCCGGCCCACAGTCCTCACCGGGCCGCATCGGGCAAACCGCCCTTGCCAGCGCACGCCGCCTGTCTTACCTTTGTGGGTCATCACCCCGTCCGATGCGCCATGCTCGACCCGACCGAAGTTTTGTCGCCTGCCTTCCTGTTGCGCGAAGCCAGCATGGATGACTTCGAGTTTGCAGAAGCGCTCACGCGCAACAACATGGGCGGCTACTACAAGCGACACCATCTGGTGTGGCGCGGCGATCTGTTTCTCGCCAGCTGGCGCGAGTCGGAGAATTTCATCCTCGAAGTGGATGGCGAAGGGATCGGCGTTCTGCGGGTCACCGAAGAAGGCGACTCGCTGCATATCCGCGACGTGCAGATCGCCGAAGGACATCGTCGGCAGGGTGCCGGCACATACCTGCTGAACATGTCGCACCGGTGGGCGCGAGCGCGCGGGCTGAGGGAGTTGCAGCTGCGCGTTTTCGTCGACAACCCGGCCGCGCGGCTTTATCAACGAATGGGCTTCCGTCTCGCCGGGCCGCGTCTCGCGCAGCTTGGGGCGATCCGGCATATGGCACGCCGCGTCTGATACCTTCGGTACCAGCGTGCCGCTATTTCAGCTGGCCGCGATGCGTGTCGTGCTCGTCCACGAGCAGATTGCTCTCGTCTTCATCCTCGCTGTGTTTGCCCTCGCGATGCTCGGCGCCACGTTCGATGAACGCACGTGGGCTCTCGCCAAACGCGCGCCGGAACATCGCAGAAAACGCACTCTGGCTTTGATAGCCCAGTTCCTGGGCGACCTGCGAAAGCGGCCGTCCCTGGCTCAACAACGGGATCGCACGCGCGAGAACGGCCTGCTGACGCCATTGCGAAAAACTCACACCGAGTTCCTGTCGAAACAGACGCGCGATGGTGCGCGTGCTGGCGCCCACGGTCGATGCCCAGCCTTCCAGAGAATCCGTATTGGCCGGGTCGGCGATGACGGCTTCGCACAGCGCCCTGAGTCGTTTCTCAGCTGGCATCGGCACCGAGAGGGGCAACGGTTCCGAGCGCGTCAGTTCATCAAGCGCCAGCGAGCCGAGTAGCTGCTCGCGTGCCACAGACAATCCAGTCGTATCGAGCGCGGCGATGACCTCACGCAGTAGCCCCGACACCTCGACCACACGGCACGTATCGAGCCCCGGCGGCACGACTGACTCGTTCACGTAGAGCGTGCGCAGAAAGGCATCCTCGACGATAACGACCTCGTGCGTGACGTAAGGCGGTACCCAGATCGCGCGCGATGGCGGCACCATCCAGGTCGTACCTGACGTTGTGATCCGCAATACGCCGCGTGACGCATACGCGACTTGCGCCCATGCGTGCGTATGACGCGCAACGCGCACGCCAGCGGGCATCGGCCGCGACCGGACGCGGATCGGGTGTGTGGGCGTCGGCGCGAATTCCGGTGGTATGTCGGCGAAATCGACGCGCGTCGATTTCGGTGTGGCAATGGGCAGGTTCATGGAGAAGCAGGATCGCAACCGGATGCAAGATGTGATGCCATTGTAGGGGCGTTGCGTGGACTTCGGCGCGGGTGTCATGCAGCGTTAGCCAGACGGCCGAGGGTTGCCTGAAATTCTTGCGGGGCATAATGCATGTCATCCGATTCATTTCTCTGGAGACATCGATGACCTTCGCAACCGCAGACCTGTGCGACGCCAATGAGGACCAGCTGGCCGCAGACACACTTCGCGTACTCGAGCCCGTGTTTCGTTTGTGGGGCCGCGCGGGTTCGTTTAGCGGCGAAGCCGTGACGTTGAAGCTGTTCGAAGACAACACGCTTGTACGCACCACGCTTGAAGAAAAGGGTGCAGGGCGCGTGCTGGTCGTGGATGGTGGGGGCAGTCTGCGATGCGCGCTCGTCGGCGGCAACCTCGGCCAGATTGCCGAAAAAAATGGTTGGGCGGGCATCGTCGTGAATGGCTGTGTGCGAGATACGCTCGAACTGAACGAATGCAATATAGGCATCGCTGCGCTCGCGACGCATCCACAACGAAGTCAGAAGCGCGGTGGCGGCGAGCGTGACGTGCCGGTACGTCTGCCGGGATCGGTCGTGCGCCCGGGCGAATGGGTCTATGCAGATATCGATGGCGTGCTGGTTGCAACCGCGCCATTGAACTGATCGGAAGAGGAAGAAGGCATGCAGAACGTATTCGTCTACGGCACGCTCCGGGCGGGCGAAGTCAACGACATCAGCGCGGCAGCCGCACGTCACGATATCGCGCCGCCCACCCTGCTCGGCACGGCAGCAGTGAACGGCCGGCTATACGATTTCAGCTCGTATCCGGGCCTCGTTGTGGATGATCGTGGTGTGCCTGTCGTGGGCGACGTCTACGAAATCGACGACGAACTTGTGGCTGTACTCGATGAAATCGAACAGGTGTACCCGGGTGTCGAAGGGCTGTTTCGCGGACGTGATGTCACGATCGAGGTCGACGGCGTGGCGGTCGCGTGCCGCATTTATCCGGTTACGAAAGAGGCGGTGGTCGGGCTGAAGGAGATTGCGTCGGGTGACTGGGTCGCGCATCGTCGCGGGCGATAGGGTGAAGCTCGCTTGCGGATACATGACCGTCAGCGGGTCCATCGGGTTTTCGTCGACGTGGTAACAGGCGCATCCACTGCCGCAACCGCAACGGGTCCGTCCTCCGCAGCGACCGCCGCCAGCGGATAAAGCGTAACGGCCCAACAGGTCTGGACCTGTTGAGCCGTTACGTCACACGCTGGAACCGCGCTAAACCCGTAGCAAAGCGCTCACGCGGGCTCGCGATCAGGCGAACGCGGCAGCATCAGATTTCCTCGTACAGCGGCAGTGTCAGAAACTCGGTGAAGCTCTCCGAGGTCGACATCTGTTCGAAGATTTCTGCCGCGCGTTCGTACGGCTTCGTGTCGCCGCCTACCGCGGTCCTGACCTTGTCGAGTTCCTGTCTGATCAGGTCGCGCACCAGCGCGGCGGTGACCTTGCGATCGTCGTCAAGCTTGCCCTTCGGCGAACGGATCCATTGCCACACCTGCGAGCGCGAGATCTCGGCAGTCGCCGCATCTTCCATCAGGTTATGGATCGGCACGCAGCCATTGCCAGCGAGCCACGAGCCCAGATAGTGAATGCCGACGTTGATGTTGTTGCGCAGACCGGCTTCGGTGATTGGCGCTTCCGGACGGAAGTCGGTCAGGTCCTTCGCGGTGACCTGCACGTCTTCACGCTGTTTGCCGATCTGGTTCGGTTTGTCGCCCAGCACCTTGACGAACTCTTCCATTGCGATGGGCACGAGACCCGGGTGAGCGACCCAACCGCCGTCGTAACCGTCGCCAGCGTCGCGTGCCTTGTCGGAACGCACACCGCCCATCGCCTTGTCGTTGGCGGCGGGGTCATTCTTGATCGGGATCAGCGCGCTCATGCCGCCGATCGCGGGTGCGTTACGACGATGACATGTCTTGAGCAGCTGCAAGGCGTAAGCGCGCATGAACGGTACGGTCATCGTGATCTGCGAACGGTCCGCCAGACAGAAGTCCTTGTCGTTCTTGAACTTCTTGATCGCCGAGAAGATGTAGTCCCAACGGCCCGCGTTCAGGCCCGAGCTGTGCTCGCGAAGTTCGTACAGGATCTCATCCATTTCGAACGCCGCGAGAATCGTCTCGATCAACACTGTCGCGCGAATCGTGCCGCGTGGAATGCCAACCGCTTCCTGAGCCGCGACGAAGATGTCGTTCCACAGACGCGCTTCAATGTGGCTCTCCAGCTTCGGCAGATAGAAGTACGGACCCGAGCCGCGTGCCACCAGTTCCTTCGCGTTATGGAACAGGAACAGCGCGAAATCGAAGATGCCGCCGGACACGCGCTGGCCGTCTACCGTCACATGCTTCTCGTCGAGATGCCATCCGCGCGGACGCACGATCAGCGTCGCGACCTTGTCGTTGAGACGGTACGACTTGCCGTTCTGCTCGAGCGAGATCGTTTTGCGCACTGCGTCTTTCAGGTTGAGATGCCCGGTGATCAGGTTGTCCCAGCTTGGCGCGTTCGAATCCTCGAAGTCCGTCATGTACGAATCCGCGCCCGAATTCAGCGCGTTGATGATCATCTTGCGTTCCACCGGCCCGGTGATCTCGACGCGACGGCATTCGAGATCCTTCGGCAGCGCCGCAACCTTCCAGTCGCTGTCGCGGATGTGCTGCGTTTCAGCGAGGAAGTCGGGGCGCTCGCCGGCGTCGAGGCGCTTCGTGCGTTCGGCGCGCACCTTCAACAGTTGCTGGCGACGTGGCTCGAACACGCGATGCAGATTCGCAACGAGGTCCAGCGCGTCGGGCGTGAGAATCGATTCGAAGCCCGGCTTGATTTCAGCGGTGATCCGCATGCCCTGCGGCAGTGGCAACGACAACGACGATGTATTCGTCATGGTTTCTCCCTTGGTCGGTCAGATTATGAAATTGCGATGAGGTGTTGCATGCCCGTTCAATGCCGTTCATTCCGCGTGGCACCAGGGCTGTGGCGCGTGCGGCCTGAACTTTTGTCGGGCGGCGAAAGCGAAAGGGTGTCCAGAAACACGGACAGATCGGCGAGACTTGCGCCGGTGCCATGCGGGCTGACGCCGAGTTCCTCGGCCGGCCCGTGCGCACGGTTGATCCAGAAAGTGGTGTAGCCGAACCACGTCGCGCCGGCCGCGTCCCAGCCGTTCGACGACACGAACACGATCTCGCGCGGCGTCGCGCCGAAGGCGGCCGTGCCGAGCGCGTAGGCGGCCGGCGCAGGCTTGTAGGCGCGCACCGCGTCGACTGACAGCACGTGATCGAAGAGGCCGGTCATTCCCGCGCTCTTGATGGCGATATCGAGCATCTGCGGGTTGCCGTTCGACAGAATCGCCAGGCCGATGCGCTCTCCGGCACCACCATCGGTGCCGCTGGCTTTACGGTCGCGCAACTGGCGCAGCGCCGGCACGGCGTCGGGGAAGGCGGAGAGGCACGCGTATTCGTCCATCAGGCGCTTTTCGGCGGCCGTGTTCAGCGTGAGGCCGAGCTTGCGCGCGGAGAAGCGCAATGCGTCGAGCGTGATGGTCCAGAACGGTTCGTAGCGCGCACCGCCGGTATCCGACAGCGTACGCAACTGTGTGTATTCGATCTGCTTTTGACGCCACAGCGGCGAAAGTGCATCGCCGTGGCCGGGGAACATCTGCTCTGCGGCAGCGACGACCGAATGCACGTCGAAAAGCGTGCCGTACGCGTCGAAAATCACTGCTTTGGGGAAGAGTGTCGTTGTGGCCGACATTGCCGTGCGCTCCAGTCAGAGGTCAAGACGGATTCTATTAGTGATGTCTTGCGCTTAAAAAGACCATAAACATCACTTGATCTTTTACTTTCATATACCTAATCTGGCGCTCAATGCCATTTTCAGCGTCCGCGCGACGCGCCCACTCGCCATGGACCGTTTCAAGCAGATCGAAACTTTCATCGCCGTCGCGACGCGGGGCAGCCTGTCGTCGGCTGCGCAGGCCGAAGGCGTCGCGCCAGCCATCATCGGACGCCGCATCGATGCGCTCGAAGAGCGTCTCGGCGTGAAACTGCTTGTGCGCACGACACGGAAAATCACGCTGACGTTCGAAGGCTCTGCGTTTCTCGAAGACTGCCAGCGCGTCATTCACGACATGCAGAACGCGGAGGCGAGCGTGTCGGCGGGCGGCGTGAAGGCAAGCGGGCATCTGCGCGTGTCGGCGCCGGCGGGCTTCGGGCGACGTCACGTCGCGCCGCTCGTACCGGCTTTCACGGTCGCGCATCCCGATGTATCGATCACGCTCGATCTCTCGGACCGGATGGTCGATCTGGTCAACGAAGGGTTCGACTGCGCGGTGCGGCTCGGCGAACTGCCCGATTCGTCGCTGGTGTCGCTGCGGCTGGGCGACAACCGGCGCGTCGTCGTCGCTTCGCCGGCTTATCTGGCGCGTCGCGGCGCGCCGCAGACGCTCGCCGAACTCGCCCGTCACAACTGCCTCGCGCTGGGCGCAAGCGCGAACCAGCAGCGCGGCTGGATGTTCCAGCAGGGCGATAAAACCGTATCGATCAGGGTCTCCGGCACGATGGAGTGTTCGGACGGCGCGGTGCTGCATGAGTGGTGTCTCGAAGGCTACGGGCTTGCCTGGCGCTCCTGGTGGGAAGTCGGAACGGACATCGCGGCCGGACGCCTCGTCGCGGTGCTCGACGAGTTCGCGGCCCCGCCCATCGGCATACACGCCGTGTTTCCGCAGCGTCGCCATCTGCCGCTGCGTGTGCGGCTTTTTCTCGACTTCCTGAAACATACGTACAGTCATCCAGGCTATTGGGGCTAGCGCAAAGCCACGGCCCACGAGGCTCGCGCGGGTTTCCGATATGCGGACAGACCCGCACGCGGGCCGTGTTGCTGATTTCTGCGCACTACAATCGATTCGAGGCGCCGCGCGTTGCCAGACGAACTGCACACGTCCTGCATCCCCCGGACCTGCCGGAATGCCACAGCTGACGACGGAGGGCAC
Source organism: Paraburkholderia sp. GAS42 (assembly GCF_050436565.1). Taxonomy (NCBI): domain Bacteria; kingdom Pseudomonadati; phylum Pseudomonadota; class Betaproteobacteria; order Burkholderiales; family Burkholderiaceae; genus Paraburkholderia; species Paraburkholderia sp. GAS42. The sequence goes on from NZ_JBNDML010000003.1 coordinate 371,946, forward strand.
GATGTTCAAGCACATCCTTGTTCCGACCGATGGTTCAGATCTGTCGAAAATGGCCATCGACGGTGCAATCGATCTCGCGAGAGCCGTCGGTGCGCGCGTCACGGCGTACGCGTGTCTGCCGCAATATCCCTACTCGCCGTTCTCCGAGGTCGTGATCGAGCCGCCCGTCGATTTTCAGGAGCGCAGCGAACGCGAAGCGCGCCTGCATCTGCGGGAGGTCGAACAGGCGGCGCTCGAAGCAGGCGTCGACTGCTCCAGTGAGACCAGTGTTCATCCGTCGCCGTACCTCGGCATCATCGAGGCGGCGGAGCGGGGCGGCTGCGACGTCATCTTCATGGCATCGCACGGCAGGCGCGGGCTCGGCAGTCTGCTGATCGGCAGCGAGACCCAGCGTGTCCTCACCCATACGAAAATTCCGGTGATCGTCTACCGCTAGGCTTGGGGACCACCTTCCACCCTGGCGTCAGCCGCGTGACCGGGACCGGTGCGGCGCGTTCAGGACAGGCAAGGAAAAACGCGCCGGCGGGTAGCCGACGCGCGTTGTGTCAGTTCCCAGCACGGGATGCCGTGCCGAAACGCCTCGCAGGTGCCATTCCAGCCGCCGGTGTGTGACTGGCAGCCGGGCTTCCTTTCGTGACGGCCCTCTGCGGGGCCGTTTCTCCCTGTTTTGCCTGTCGTGCCGTTCGGGCCGCAATCAGTCCACGGTTAGCCGGATCAGGCGACCTTCTTGTCGAAGAACTGCTCGTCTTCCGTCGAGCCGTGCAGGGCCGTCGTCGACGCATCGCGCTCGACGGTTTGCGTCACAGCGTCGAAGTAGCCGGTGCCGACTTCGCGCTGGTGCTTCACCGCGGTGAAGCCCTTTTCGGCTGCCGCGAATTCAGCCTGCTGCATTTCGACGAAGGCGCTCATCTGCGTGCGGGCATAGCCGTGTGCGAGGTTGAACATTGAGTAGTTCAGCGCGTGGAAGCCGGCGAGCGTGATGAACTGGAACTTGTAGCCCATCGCGCCGAGTTCCTTCTGGAACTTCGCGATCGTCGCATCGTCGAGGTTCTTCTTCCAGTTGAACGACGGCGAGCAGTTGTACGACAGCAGTTTGTCCGGGAACTGCTTGTGGATCGCTTCAGCGAATTTCTTCGCGAATTCGAGATCCGGCTTGCCGGTTTCGCACCAGATCATGTCGGCGTACGGTGCGTAGGCGAGGCCACGCGAAATTGCCTGTTCGATGCCCGGCTTCGTGCGGTAGAAGCCTTCGATCGTGCGCTCGCCGGTCAGGAACGGCTTGTCGTTGTCGTCGATGTCCGACGTCACGAGGTCAGCCGCTTCCGCGTCCGTGCGGGCAAGCAGGATGGTCGGAGTGCCGGAGACATCAGCCGCGAGACGCGCAGCCGTCAGCTTCGCGATGTTTTCGCGCGTCGGCACGAGCACCTTGCCGCCCATGTGGCCGCATTTCTTCACCGAGGCCAGCTGGTCTTCGAAGTGGACGCCTGCGGCGCCGGCTTCGATCATCGACTTCATCAGTTCGAACGCGTTCAGCACGCCGCCGAAACCGGCTTCCGCATCAGCGACGATCGGTGCGAAGTAGTCGATATAGCCTTCGTCACCCGGGTTCTTGCCTTCTGACCACTGGATCTGGTCGGCACGCGTCAGCGTGTTGTTGATGCGCTTCACGACGAGCGGCACTGAGTTCGCCGGGTACAGCGACTGATCGGGATACATTTCGCCCGCAACGTTCGCGTCGCCGGCCACCTGCCAGCCCGACAGATAGATCGCCTTCAGGCCGGCCTTCACCTGCTGCATGGCCTGATTGCCGGTCAGCGCGCCGAGTGCGTTGACGAACGGCTCGTTGTGGATGGATTCCCACAGCTTTTCTGCGCCGCGCTTCGCGAGCGTGTGCTCGACAGGCACGGAGCCGCGCAGACGCACCACGTCTTCAGCGGAATACGTCCGCTTGATGCCCTTCCAGCGCGGATCGGTGTCCCATTGCTGTTGAAGTTGTTGAGCCTGTTGTTGACGTGACATGGTGTGCTCCTTTGATTTGCCGTAATAGGGTGGATCAGTTGACTCGTGTCTCCTGCGATTCGGGCTTTCCGGCTGCTCCGTTTCGTGAAGTCTTATATAAGAGTCTAGGCAAATCGAGCCAGGTGCAACAGCCATGATCTCAGCTTTGCTTGAGATTTTTTATTGTTATAAATCAATGGTATATTTGTTTTATTTCACAATGAGAAACGCAATTTCCCCTGTTGCAACAGCTTATGTTGTGCCACGCAACACGATTTTTTACGACGCAAAAAATTTTTCCACATTGTGAAATTTCGAAGGTGCGGCGAGAGGGCGAAAAAAAACCGGTGCATGAGCACCGGTTTTCCTTGATACCTGATACGGCACGGGGCCGCTTGCATCGATATAGACACAGCTTAGGGGTCTGCATACACCGCAGACCCGCCGCCTGTGACTGTTTTAGCTGCCGCGACGCGCCGTACGCGGACCGTCGCTGCGACGGGCGCCGTAGCCACCGTCACGCGAGCCGCCGTAGCCTTCACGCGAACCGCCGCCTGCCGACTTGCCTGCCCAGCCGCCGCCGCCCGTGCGAGCGCCGCCGCCGTTGCCAGCCGGCTTGCCGTCGCCAGTGCCGCTACCGAAGCGACGGCCACCGCCGCTGCCACCACCCGGACGGCCACGGCCGCCGAAACCCGGACGGCCATTGCCCGACGGAGCCGATTTGCGCGGCTCGAAGCCTTCAACGACGTTGACCGGCAGCGGTGTACGCACGAAACGCTCGATGCGCTTCAGCGCGCCCTGTTCGGCGTGATGCACGAGGCTGACTGCGATACCCGAGCGACCGGCACGGCCAGTACGGCCGATACGGTGCACGTAGTCTTCAGCGAACTTCGGCAGATCGTAGTTGAACACGTGCGTGATGCCCGGAATGTCGATGCCGCGAGCAGCCACGTCCGTTGCCACGAGGACACGTACCTTGCGATCGCGCAATGCCTTGATCGTGCGGTTACGCGCGCCCTGCGGCAGATCGCCATGCAGCGCGGCCGATTCGAAACCGGCGTCGGCGAGACGGCCAGCCAGCTGGTCCGCTTCGTTCTTCGTTGCCGTGAACACGATGGCCTGGTCGAGGCCGGAGTCGCGCAGCAGATGGTCGAGCAGGCGATCCTTGTGATCGCGGTCATCGACGTAATGCACGGTCTGCGCAATGTTCGTACGCTGTTCCATGCGCTGGACGATTTCGATGCGTTCCGGATCCTTCAGCAGGCGGCCGATCAGCGAACCGATCTTGCCGTCGAGCGTGGCCGAGAACAGCATCGTTTGACGCGATGTGGGTGTCGCCTTGACGATCGTTTCGATGTCTTCGATAAAGCCCATGTCGAGCATGCGATCGGCTTCGTCGAGGACGAGGATCTGCAGTTGCGACAGGTCAATACGGCCGCGTTCCAGGTGGTCCAGCAGACGGCCCGGCGTTGCGACGAGAATTTCGGGGTTCTTGGCGAGCAGCATCAACTGCTGGCCGTACGCCACGCCGCCCAGAATGCTGACGGTGCGCAGACGCTTAAGGTGCTTGCCGTACGTCGACGCGGCGGTGGTGACCTGCATCGCGAGTTCGCGGGTCGGCGTCAGAACCAGCAGGCTCGGACGGGCAACCGGTTGCGGACGGCGCACGCTGCGATCCGGGCCGGAGCCTGCGTTACGCGGCTGCGCAGCCTGGGTCTTTTGCAACTGGGCGAAACGCTCGATGGCCGGCAGCATGAAGGCTGCCGTCTTGCCGGAGCCGGTCGGGCTCGACACCATCAGGTCGCGGCCAGCGATAGCTGCAGGAATGGCACGCTGCTGCACCGGCGTCGGCGACGAATAGCCGGCGGCCGTCAGCGCGGAGACGATTTCCGGCGACAGGCCAAGCGACGCGAACGTCGGACCGGTCGGCGCGCCTGCTTCGACAGCGGCGGCTTCGATCGCGACGTCAGACGTGGCGATGGCGGCAGGCGTATCGAGACCGAGGGCTTGATCGGCGATGGCGTTCAACGGGCTGGGGGTATTGCTCGAAGTCATGAGAATCCTTGAAACACGGGAAGTGAAACGTCGGCGCCAATCGGCATACCCAAGTCGTCGGATTCAGCGAGCAAAGAAGCAGCGAGCAAATCGAAAAACGGGGGCAGCTCGCAACAATGAAGGCGAGCTTTTCGTTAGAAGCTGTATCGGATGCGACAAGCCGATATTGGCATTGTCGCCAGCCTGGTACTTGACGGCCCGGAAAGAGGGCCTGCTGGCAGGAGGGGACAGGTTCTAAACTGGATTGGAGCAAAACGCTACGAGGCGCTGCGCAGCAACGGCCGGAATGAAAACCGGGCAAAGCAGTGAAGCGCAGGCGCATTATATAGGGTTTTGCTGCACTGCGCCACTATCCCGGAATTGCCGGCGGCGGATGGATGGGACGGCGCCCTTGGCTATCTCAAGCTGATGCGCCGCTCTTCAGCGATTCGACCAGTTCGACATATTGCTGTTTCGCTGCGTCCTGTGCGGTGCCCTTGAGCGCCGTCCATGCGTCGTACTTGTATTTACCGACGATGTCGGTGAAACCGGGCTTGTCGCCGTGAACGTCGCCGTCGGTGGCCTGCTTGAACAACGCGTACAGACGCAGCAGCGTCAGGTTGCCCGGGCGCTCCGGCAGTTGCTTCACGTCTTCCTGGGCCTGCGCGAACAGTGCGTTGATGTCGCTCATAGTTGTTCTCCATGCTTTTCGAGATCGGCCGGTGATCATATCAAGCGTCGCCCGGCAAATGGCTGGAGCGATTCTTCCAAACGGCGCGAGCTATCGACCCGACGCCCGCGACGATGCCGATGCGGTTCGCGTCCCGGCAACGCGGGGCGCCGCATTACAATAGCGGTCATGACTCGAATCGTGCTGCTTGCCCTTGATACGTCGACCGAATTCTGCTCGGTCGCGCTTTTGTCCGCCGGTCCCGATGTGGACGCCGACGCTTCGCCTGTCAACCCGACTGTCGAGTTGCCGCGCGTATGGGTGCGTCACGAAGCGACGGGCGCGGTGTCCAGTACGCGCCTGTTGCCGGCGATCCGCGAACTTTTCGATGAAGCTGGCCTCGCGCTCGCCGACTGTGACGCCATTGCGTTCGGCGCCGGCCCCGGTTCGTTCACTGGCCTGCGCACTGCGACTGGCGTCGCTCAGGGGCTTGCGTTCGGCCTCGATATTCCGGTGGTGCCGGTCGGTACACTGCTCGCGTGCGCCGAAAGCGCGCGGCTGCGCGATCCGTCGACGAACCGGGTGCTGGCTGCGCTCGACGCCCGTATGGACGAAGTCTACTGGGCCGATTACGCGTGGGACGCCAGGCAGTGTGAGTGGCGCACGGTCCATCCGGCCTCGCTCGACGCGCCTGACAAAACTGCGATTCCTGACGCACCCTTTACATTGGCAGGCAACGCCGCCGCGGCGTTCGGCGAGCGCCTCGTGGCGGCGGCGCGTGCGCGGGTGATCGATGTCGAAGCATTGCCGCACGCGATGCCGGTCGCGATGGTCGCGCTGCGCGCGTATCGCGCGGGCCGCACGGTGCCGGCCGATCAGGCCGCGCCTGAATACATCCGCGACAAGGTTGCGCAGACGACGGCCGAGCGCATGGCCGCGAAGACCGCGCAGCACGGATCGCCGACTGGCCAGCCGGCCCAGTCCGCTCAGTCGGCCCAGTCCGCTCAGCCGGTACAGCCCGCTCAGTCCGCTCAGCCGCAGCAAGGTGAGGGCGCGCAATGAGCGGCGTGCTGCTCGCCGACCGCTACGTATCGCCGATGACAGAAGGCGATCTGGACGAGGTCGCCGCGATCGAGAAACTCGCCTACGAGTTTCCGTGGAGCCGCGGCAATTTCGCGGACTCGTTGCGCAACGGCTATTTGGGCATCTGCCTGCGCCACGTTACGGGCACACTTATCGGGTATTGCGTGCTGATGCCGGTAGTGGACGAAATGCATCTGCTGAATCTGTGCGTCGCGCCTGCGGCGCAGGGCGCGGGCGCCGGCCTGACGCTGCTGCGCGAAGCGGTACGTATCACGCGCACCGAGAAACTCGACGGGCTGCTGCTGGAAGTGCGGCCGTCCAATCACCGTGCCATCCGTCTTTATGAGCATTTTGGGTTCTCATCGATCGGACGGCGCAAGAACTATTATCCGGCGCGACATCGCAGCCGGGAGGACGCCATCGTGATGCGTTTTTCGTTTGCAAGGGAGGGCGCAGATGGCGTTCTCTGAATCGGCGCTGGAAGAACTCGGCCTCGCGCCGACGTGGGTGCGACGCGGGGTGCGGCCGGCGGTTGAAGCGATCGACGCCGTCGATGCGATCGATGCCGTCAAAACGGTCGACGCCGTCGCACAGGCAGTCGATACGTCGTTGCGATCGCAACCGCAGTCGGGGCGCGAGGTCAGCGTTACGTTGCATCAGCAACGGCCTTCCGCGCCGGACGAAGAACCCGCGTGGCTGGACGACGTTCCCGCTGAACCACCGGCCCGCGCCCGGGCGAAAACCATCGTCGCCGATGTCGACAACGGCACCGCCACCGAACCGTCGATCGCCACCCTCGACTGGGATACGCTGAGTGCGCGCGTCGCTGCCTGCGAGCGCTGCCGCCTGTGCGAAAAGCGCACGAATACGGTATTCGGCGTCGGTGACCGTAACGCCGACTGGATGCTGATTGGCGAAGCGCCAGGCGAAAACGAAGATCGCCTCGGCGAACCGTTTGTCGGCCAGGCGGGCAAGCTGCTGGACAACATGCTGCGTTCGCTGACGCTCGCGCGCGACACCAACGTCTATATCGCCAACGTGATCAAGTGCCGGCCGCCCGGCAATCGTAATCCCGAGCCTGACGAGGTGGCGCGCTGCGAGCCGTATCTGCAACGTCAGGTGTCACTCGTCAAACCGAAGGTCATCGTCGCGCTTGGCCGCTTTGCCGCGCAGAGTCTGCTGAAGACCGAGGCAAGCATTTCGTCGCTGCGCGGTCGCGTGCACGAGTACGAAGGTGTGCCGGTCATCGTCACCTATCACCCGGCGTATCTGCTGCGCAGCCTGCCGGACAAGGCGAAAGCGTGGGCCGACCTGTGCCTCGCGCGCGATACGTGGCAGAAAGCGGCCGGCGCGCCGTCCCGCTGATGAATGCCGCCGTCGGGCCCGTGGCGGATGCCGCAGCGCCTGCCGCGCGGCTCGACCTGCTGCGCGACGCCGTCGTACGCGATCTCGCCTGGCTTCTCTTCAGCCCGGATCTGTTGCGTGCGCAACCACCTGCAGGCATGCTCGCGCGCCTCTTCGAAACGGCCGCCGAGGAAACCGCTACGATCGACTGGCTGTGCGCACTCGATGCCGCGCCGGAAAGCCTGCATCGACACATCGCCGCGTCGCGGATCACGCGACTCGGCCGGTACGCGGAGTGTCTGCTCGGCTGGTTTCTTCAACATGGACCGGCGGCGCGGCTCGTCGCGGCGAACATCGCCTTGAGGCGCGCGGGCGTGACGCTCGGCGAATGTGATTTTCTGGTGGAAACGGCGAGCGGTCGGCGGCTGCATTGGGAGCTCGCGGTGAAGTGCTATCTGCATGCCGGTGACGGTCGCTCGGAACTGGCGGATTACGTCGGGCCAAATCTGCAGGATCGCTTCGATCTGAAGCTATCGCATCTCCTCGATCATCAACTGCCGCTCAGCGCGCGCGAAGAATTTGTGACGCTCGGGCATCGCGGTCCATGGGAACCACAGATGTTCATCAAGGGATGGCTGTTCTACGGCGTCACGGACAGCGATGCCGGTTCGCGTCACGAAGCGCCGCAGATCGATCCCGCCCACGCGCGCGGCTGGTGGTCGACCCGTGCGGACTGGCCGGCGTTCGCGGCAACCCAGGCGGATGCGTGGAAGGTGTTGCCGCGTCTCGAATGGCTGGCGCCGCGCCGTTATGAGGCGCGTGGGGCGTCGCCGGAAACGGCGTTCGTCGATGCCGCCACGCTGTTTACCCAGTTCGAACGGCAAACCGGTCCAACGATGGTTGCGGCATTCGCGCTCGATGAGGCGGGGCGGTGGATCGAGCAGTCACGCGGCTTTGTCGTTCCCGACGACTGGCCGCGACGCGGTCAGGCGTTCGCGCGTCAGTGATCGGGTCGGCCGGTACGTGGCGGTGTTGGTCTCGAACCAGCCACCGAAATCCGCCGCTTAAGGACGCCGTCCGCGGGTTCGCCGACACAAGGCATCGCCGTTCTTAACCCCTGCGGTCAATGTCGCGCTTCAGTGACTTTCGTTGGCGACGTGAACGCCGCCTTTACTACCACCACCGATAAAAATGATGCACCGGCCCGACGCCGCTACCGACGTCCAGCCGGTCGCTCTGTTCGAGCGCGCCGGTCAGGTACAGCTTCGCCTCGGCGACTGCGCTGGCCAGATCGCTACGCTGCGGAATCAGCGCCGCGATCGCCGACGACAACGTGCAGCCGGTCCCGTGCGTATTTTTCACCGGCACGCGCGGGCCGCCGAGCCGCAGTGTGCCGCTTTCCTGAACCAGCCAGTCCGGGCTGTCGGGCGAGGCGAGGTGGCCGCCTTTCATCAGCACCGCACGCGCGCCAAGCGCACGCAGCGCTTCGCCCTGGCGGACCATCGCGGTTTCGTCGGTGGCAGCGGCTTCGCCGAGCAGGGCGGCCGCTTCGGGCAGGTTGGGCGTCAGCAGATCGGCCAGCGGCAACAGTTCATCACGTACTGCCGCGACGGCATCCGGCGCCAGCAGCGCGTGATTGCTCTTCGAAATCATCACGGTATCGAGCACGACGTGCTTCGGACGATGACGACGCAATGCCTCGGCCACAGCGCGCGCAATCTGTGCGTTGGCCAGCATGCCGATCTTGACGGCGTCGATGCGGATATCGTCGAACACGGCGTCGAGTTGCGCGGTGACGAACGCAGGGTCAGGCGTGTGGATCGCCGTGACGCCGCGCGTGTTCTGGGCCGTGAGCGCGGTGATCACGCTCGCGCCGTACGCGCCGAGTGCCGAGAACGCCTTGAGGTCGGCCTGAATGCCAGCGCCGCCGCCTGAATCGGAGCCGGCGATCGTCAGGACGTTGGGTATGGATTGAGTCATGGGAAAGCGTGCGGAAAGGGGGAGATGCGCGTGCGGTCGGACCCGATGGAAGGCTGGCGCGCGAGCGGCGCGCCACCTGTCCTCAGTGCTTCACTTCGCCGATCAGCGCGACGGAGTCGAACGCGCGCTGGTTAGCCTGATGTCGCCGCATCACAAACCACATCATCAGGCAGACGAACGTGCCGAACAGCACGATCACAGCCGACACCGGCACATCGAGCCACACCAGCACGGCGTACAGGCACAGCATCACGAGCACCGACAGGTTCTCGTTGAAGTTCTGCACGGCAATCGAGTGACCCGCCGACAGCAGCACGTGCCCGCGATGCTGAAGCAGCGCATTCATCGGCACGACGAAAAAGCCCGACAGGCCGCCGACGACCATCAGGAACAGATACGCAATCAGCAGATAGCCCGGCACGTGCATCCTGCCGAAATAAATGCCCCAGTGCGCCGGAAACATCGTCTTCGTATAGAACGCCATCAGCATCACGGCGATGCCCATCATGATGCCGACCGGCAGCACCGACAGTGACTTTCTGAGCGGCACCTTCGCGGCCGCGATCATCGCGCCCGCTGCCACGCCGACCGCGACGATGGCCTGCAGGATCGCGCCTTCAGACAGCGACATGCCAAGTGACACTTCCGCCCACTTCAACACGATGAACTGCAGCGTCGCGCCTGCGCCCCAGAAGAGCGTCGTGACCGCGAGCGAGATCTGGCCGAGCTTGTCACGCCACAGCACCAGAAAGCAGTCGGCGAAATCGGTGACGAGTTTGATCGGGCCGCGTTCCTGTTTCGGATAGCGGGCGCCGGTGTCGGGAATGCGCAGATTGAAGAGCGCGGCGATCACATAGAACACCATGATCACGAGCATCGCGGCTTCAGCGGGTGTGTTGATCGTGGGAATGTGATGCCGGAGGATGGGCGCCGCGATGTGCGGGCTGATCAGCGCGCCACCCAGCACCGTGCCGAGAATGATCGAGCCGACGGTCGTGCCTTCGATCCAGCCATTCGCCGCGACAAGCCGCTCAGGCGGTAACAGTTCAGTGAGGATGCCGTACTTGGCCGGCGAGTAGGCTGCGGCGCCGAAGCCCACGATGCCATAGGCAATCAGCGGATGCGCGCCGATCAGCATCGCGATGCAGCCGAGCACCTTGATCGTATTCGTGACGAACATCACGTGACCCTTGGGTCGCGAATCGGCGAAAGCGCCGACGAAAGCAGCAAGAACGACGTACGACAGCACAAAGAACAGCTTGAGCAGCGGCGTCATCCAGTTCGGAGCGTGAAGGTCTTTCAGCAGCGCGATAGCAGCAATCAGAAGCGCATTGTCGGCCAGCGACGAAAAAAACTGCGCGGCCATGATTGTGTAAAAACCTTTTTTCATCTGATGCGATGCTGTCCTCGCTGCGGTCTGTCCGCCCCGGCCGTGTGCAATGCGTCCGGGCTTATGCCGTTCGAAATGGGTTGTGCGCACGGCTTTATATCATGAAAATAGGTGCATTCAGACTAGCAGAATCCTTGATCGCACCGTCTGGCGGCCTCCAGCGCGTTGAAAACGCACTGTAAGCTCCTGATTCGCAAGCGTCTTTACGAAAATATCCTATGCCGCGCCCGCTCTCAGCCACTATTCATACCTCCGCCCTCGCCAACAACCTCGCCGTCGTCCGCCGCTACGCGCCGAAATCCCGCATCTGGGCCGTCGTCAAGGCCAATGCCTATGGCCACGGGCTCTCCCGGGCGTTCCCTGGTCTGCGTGCAACTGACGGCTTCGGATTACTTGACCTCGAAGAAGCCGTGAAGTTGCGTGAACTTGGCTGGGCGGGTCCGATCCTGCTGCTCGAAGGCTTCTTCCGTTCGACGGATATCGACGTCATTGACCGCTACAGCCTCACCACGGCGCTGCATTCGGATGAACAGATGCGGATGCTGGAAATGGCGCGTCTGTCGAAGCCGGTCAATATCCAGCTCAAGATGAATAGCGGCATGAACCGGCTCGGTTACACGCCGGAACGCTACCGGGCCGCGTGGGAGCGGGCGCGCGCCTGCCAGGGCATCGGCCAGATCACGCTGATGACCCATTTTTCGGATGCTGACAGCGAGCGTGGCATCGCGTACCAGATGGAAGCGTTCGAGCGCGGTGCGGAAGGTATCGCCGGCGCGCGCAGCCTGTCCAATTCGGCGGCGACCCTGTGGCATCCGGCAGCGCATTTTGACTGGGTGCGGCCCGGCATCATTCTGTACGGTGCATCGCCGTCGGGCGTGACGTCCGATATCGAAGGCACGGGGTTGCAGCCGGCGATGACGCTCGCCTCCGAACTGATCGCCACGCAGATGGTCGCCGAAGGCCAGACGGTCGGCTACGGCTCGACGTTCGCGGCGCGCGGGCCGATGCGCATCGGCGTGATCGCCTGCGGCTATGCGGACGGCTATCCGCGCACGGCGCCCGAAGGTACGCCGGTCATCGTCGATGGGGTACTGACGCGGCTTGTCGGGCGCGTTTCGATGGACATGATCACCGTCGATCTCACACCGTGTCCGACTGCTGGAGTCGGTTCGCGCGTCGAACTGTGGGGCCCGGCGTTGCCGATCGACGACGTCGCGCGGGCGTGCGGCACGATCGGTTATGAGCTGATGTGCGCCGTCGCGCCGCGCGTGCCGGTGCGTGCCGAATAAGCGTCCGCAGACGCAATCAATCAGAAATCGCAGTAACAGGAAGGGCGCGTGGCTAAACAGAAGACGTTGTACACCTGCACCGAGTGCGGCGGGCAGGCGCCCAAGTGGCAAGGGCAGTGCCCGGCGTGCGGTGCGTGGAACACGCTGGTCGAGACGATTGCCGAGTCGGCTTCGGCGAACCGCTTCCAGTCGCTGGCGAAGAACGCGCCGGTGCAACGCCTCGCAGATATTGAAGCGTCCGACGTGCCGCGTTTCTCGACAGGCGTCAGCGAATTCGATCGCGTGCTGGGCGGCGGGCTGGTGGCCGGCGGCGTCGTGTTGATCGGCGGCGACCCGGGTATCGGTAAATCGACGCTGTTGCTGCAGTCGCTTGGGGAAATCGCGAGCGAGCGGCGCGCGCTCTATATTAGCGGCGAAGAATCCGCCGCGCAGATCGCGCTGCGTGCGCAACGGCTTGCGCTGCTCGATCCGCAGTCGAAGGCGGGTGAGCTCAAACTGCTCGCCGAGATCCAGCTCGAAAAAATCCAGGCGACGATCGAGGCCGAGCGGCCCGACGTCGCTGTTATTGACTCGATCCAGACCATCTATTCCGACGCACTGACGTCGGCGCCGGGCTCGGTTGCGCAGGTTCGCGAATGCGCCGCCCAGCTGACGCGCGTCGCGAAGCAGTCGGGCACGGCGATTATCATGGTCGGGCACGTGACGAAGGAAGGCAATCTGGCCGGACCACGCGTGCTGGAACACATCGTCGATACGGTGCTGTACTTCGAGGGCGATACGCATTCGTCGTTTCGCCTCGTGCGCGCCTTCAAGAACCGCTTCGGTGCGGTGAACGAGCTCGGCGTATTCGCGATGACCGAGCGCGGCCTGCGTGGCGTGTCGAATCCGTCGGCACTGTTTCTGTCGCAGCATGAGCAGACGGTCCCCGGTTCCTGCGTGCTGGTGACGCAGGAAGGCTCGCGGCCACTGCTCGTCGAAATTCAGGCGCTGGTGGATACGGCGCATGTGCCCAATCCCCGGCGGCTTGCGGTGGGGCTGGAACAGAACCGTCTCGCACTGTTACTGGCCGTGCTGCACAGGCATGCGGGCATCGCATGTTTTGATCAGGACGTGTTCCTGAACGCGGTGGGCGGCGTGAAGATTACCGAGCCGGCTGCCGACCTTGCAGTGCTGCTTGCAATCCAGTCGTCGCTGCGCAACAAGCCGCTACCGAAGGGCTTGTTCGTGTTCGGCGAAGTGGGACTGGCGGGCGAAATCCGGCCGTCGCCGCGCGGCCAGGACAGGCTGAAGGAAGCCGCCAAACTCGGTTTTTCGATCGCCGTGATCCCGAAAGCGAATGCGCCGAAACAGCCGATCGACGGCCTGCGCGTCATTGCCGTTGAACGGATCGACCAGGCGATCGACCAGGCGCGCGACCTGGATTGACTGTTCTGACCACCGGCGCTGATCGGGCACTTTTGCCGCGTAATCAGCGGTAAAGGTCTCTACATCGCCTGTAACCCGGTGGACATGGGTTTTCCTTATCCTGCCTGAGTTAGCAGTCCGTCACGGGCGGAAAAGGAACGCGTCTTGAAACAGTCTCATGAATCCTCGGCCGAGCGTCTCATGAACCTGCGCGGCTGCCGCGTGTCGGAGCCGATCCGGCAACCCTGGGGCGGCCGCGGCTGCCGTATTGTCGAGTGGGTCGATACCACCGGAACGATCTCGCGGCGCGTCGTTGCAGAAGATGTCACCGCTGACGAAGTGCGCGCCACCATCGAACGCCACGTCGAAGGGCGCAAGCATGTGTTGATCGACGATGAGCGTGAGCCACGGCAGACCTTGCCGCGACGATGAGGGCCGGCATACGCAAGCGGCTGTCGCTTTTTGCGTTGCGGGCGTTATAGATCGTCCGCGCTTTCCTGTTGCATCGCGAAATCCGGATTGAAGAGCGGGTGCCGCGCCGCTTCAGCCGGCGTCAGCACAGGCGAGACGCAACAGTCGAGCGGTTCCAGCAGCGCAATCCAGTCATCCAGTGTCTGGCTCGCGATGATCGCGGCCAGTTCCTGCGTCAACGCGATGGCGTCCGGGCCACCGATGGCCTGGCCGAGGCTCCAGTGCCGGTCGGCCCAGTCACGGCGGCCGAGTGCCGCGCACAGGGTTTCCCAGAACTTCAGTTCGAGCGCGCCAATGGCGAGCCAGCGGCCATCGCGCGTGCGATACAGGTTGTAGCAGGGCACACCGCCGTTCAGCAGGCCGCCGCCCGCACGCGGGCCTTCGCCTTCGTTGGCCAGCGCGACCTGGGCGACGATGTTATTCGCGTGCGACGCATGCGTCATCGACACATCGATAAAGCGGCCGTTACCGCCACGCGCGACGTGCCACAACGCCGCGAGCATCTGCGTGACGGCAGAGAGCGCGCCACCGAGCAGGTCGGCGATCTGGAAATTCGGCATGATCGGCGTGCCGTCCCGGGCAGCGAGCTGGTCGAGCACGCCGGCATACGCGATGTAATTCAGATCGTGACCGGCAAAGGTCGCGAATGGGCCATCCGAGCCGTAACCTGTAATCGCGCAATAGACGAGTTTTGGATTCTCCACACGCAACAGGTCATAGCCGACGCCGAGCCGGTCCATCACACCCGGCCGGAAACTCTCGACCAGCACGTCGGCTTCCTGAGCCAGCGCGCGCAGCACGTTGCGGCCCGCTTCCGATTTCAGATCGAGCCGCGTTTCGCGCTTGCCGCGATTGATGATCCGGTAGAACGCGCCAGGTCGGCCCGCGAGCCGGTCGGCGGTGCTTTGCATCATCGTGCGCGTGTAGTCGCCGGCGCCGGGCGATTCGATCTTGAGGACGTCCGCGCCCAGTTCGGCGAGCCGCAGTGTCGCCACGGGACCGGGTAACAGGCGCGTCAGGTCGAGTACGCGCAAGCCTTTCAATGCAGGGGGAGACGACAAGGCCAACCTCTCATCGATGCCGGCGCGGTCTCAGTCTGAGCGCCGCTAGCCGATTTGTTCGAGTTCCTCGTGCTTTTCGAGCCATTCGGCTTCGAGCGTTTCGAGGCGTGTAGTGACTTCCGCCTGACGACGGATCGCATCCGTCAGTTTTGGTTTCTGCTCAGGCTCATAGCTGGCTGGATCGGCGACGAACGCGTCGAGCGTCGCTTTTTCCGTGTTCAGCATATCCATTTCCTTTTCGATCTTCGTAATGCGCGACTGCAGCGGCTTTTTCAGATGTGAAAGCTTTTGCCGTGTTTCCGCTTCAAGACGGCGCTGCTCCTTACGGTTAACGGCCGAATCCTCGGCAGATTCAGTACTGCCTGCGCCATTGCTGGCTTTCGCGGCGGCGCGCTGGTCGGCGGCGTGCTGCAGTAGCCAGTCGCGATAGTCGTCCAGATCGCCGTCGAACGGTTGCAGCCGATGCTTCGCGACAAGCATGAACTGATCGGTGGTGGCGCGCAGCAGGTGGCGATCGTGCGAGACGAGGATCAGCGTGCCCTCGAACTGCGCGAGCGCCATGGTCAGCGCATGACGCGTTTCGAGGTCAAGGTGGTTCGTCGGTTCGTCGAGCAGCAGCAGGTTGGGCTTTTGCCAGATGATCAGCGCAAGGGCGAGGCGCGCCTTTTCACCGCCTGAAAACGGCGCGATCGCGGCCGTCGCCATATCGCCGGAAAAATTAAAACCGCCAAGGAAGTCGCGCAGTTCCTGTTCGCGCGTATCGGGTGCGAGCCGGGCGAGATGCCGCAATGGCGAATCGTCTGGCCGGAGCGTTTCCAGCTGGTGCTGTGCGAAGTAGCCGATGCGCAGGCCTTTGCCTTCGCGCACGTGCCCACCCAGCGCCTCGAGCGTGCCGGCAAGCGTCTTGATGAGCGTCGACTTGCCCTGACCGTTTGCGCCGAGCAGACCGATGCGCTGACCGTTCTGGATCGACAACTTCACATGCTGGACGATCGGGATCTCGGTGTTCTCTTCGGTGCGGTAACCGCAGCGGACGTCCTCCATCACCATCATCGGGTTCGGCGCCGAATCAGGCGTGCGGAACTCGAACGTAAATGGCGAAGACGCGTGCGCCGGCGCGATCAGCTCCATTCTTTCGAGCGCCTTCACCCGGCTCTGGGCCTGGCGCGCCTTGGTGGCCTGCGCCTTGAAACGGTTGATGTAGCTCTGGAGATGTTCGACGGTTTTCTGCTGCTTCTCATATGCGCTCTGCTGCAACGCGAGCTGCTGTGCCCGCAGGATTTCGAACTGCGAGTAATTGCCGCCGTAGCGCTTGATCTGCTGTTGTTCCAGATGCAGCGTGACGTTGCAGACGGAATCCAGAAACTCGCGATCGTGCGAAATCACGATCAGCGTGCCTGGATAACGGTGCAGCCAGTCTTCGAGCCACACGATCGCATCGAGGTCCAGGTGGTTCGTCGGTTCGTCGAGCAGCAGCAGATCGGAACGGCACATGAGCGCCTGTGCAAGATTCAGACGCATCCGCCAGCCGCCGGAGAAGCTGCCGACCTGCTCGCGCGTCTGTTCGAGCGTGAAGCCGAGGCCGAGCAGCAGCGCTTCTGCACGGGCGGGCGCGGTGTAGCCGTCGGCGTCGGCAAAGGCTGCGTGCGCTTCGCCTTCGGCGGCGCCGTCATGGGCGGCCGAGGCCGCGGCGATGCGCGCTTCAATCTCGCGCAATGCTGCGTCACCATCGAGTGTGTAGGCGAGGGCGGTTTTGTCTGCTGCCGGCGTTTCCTGTGCGACATGTGCAATCTGCCACGAAGGCGGCATCGAGAAATCGCCGCCGTCCGCGTGCAGTTCGCCGCGCAGCACGGCAAACAGCGTGGATTTGCCCGCGCCATTCGCACCCACGAGCCCCGCTTTCTCGCCGGGGTTAAGGGTGAACGAGGTCTGTTCAAAAAGCGGCTTGGTGCCGCGCGCGAGGGTGAACTGGTTGAAGCGAATCACAGGATGGCCGGCTGGGAAAAAACGCTATTCTAGACCGCGCGGGAAAATGGAGGCATCGGCCGTTCGGCCAGATGTCGCGAAAGAGCATTTAGCTTAGACTGAGTGCTTTCCGGGGAGAGCACATGACTTCGATCTACACGTTTTCCGCGCGTACGCTCGGTGGCGACACAATCGGGCTGGACCGCTATCAGGGCAAGGTATTGCTGATCGTCAACACGGCCAGCGAGTGCGGGTTCACGCCGCAGTATGCCGGGCTGCAGAAACTGCAGGATGAGTACGCCTCGCGCGGGCTCGAGGTGTTGGGCTTCCCGTGCAACCAGTTTGGTAAACAGGAGCCGGGCGATGCCGCCCAGATCGGTACCTTCTGCGAAAAGAACTACGGCGTGTCGTTCCAGATGTTCGACAAGATCGACGTGAACGGCGCAGATGCACATCCGCTCTACAAGTATCTGACCGGCGAAGCGCCTGGTCTCCTGGGGCTCGAAGCCATCAAGTGGAATTTCACCAAGTTTCTGGTCGGGCGCGACGGTACGGTTCTGAAACGCTATGCGCCGTTGACGAAGCCTGAATCGATCACTGACGATATCGAGAAAGCGCTTTAGGCCTTTGTGGCGCTCCGCTGCGGCGCGTCGAGGTATCCGTTTGCCGGCCGGCGCCTTGACGCGCCGCTTCGGAACCGCGCGAAGCTACAGCACTGGCGAGAACAGTCTCGCCACATGCATGGCGACCCGGCGGAGTGCGGGAGCCTTTCGGTATTCGTCCCGGTTGATCTCGAACGAATTCTGGAAGTCTCTCATCAGCATGACTTCCACTTCGGCCGCGAACCTGCGGTCGACCGTCATCACCATGATCTCGAAGTTCAACCGGAACGAGCGGTTATCCAGGTTCGCACTGCCCACCGCCGCCGCGACGCTGTCGATCAGCACGACCTTCTGGTGGAGAAAGCCCGGCCGATAGCGGAAGATCCGCACGCCAGCCCTTACGGCGTCGTACGCGTACAGCTTCGACGCCTCGAAGACGACGATATGGTCGCGCCGGCAAGGGATCAGGATCCTTACGTCGACGCCGCGCATGGCCGCAAGTCGCAACGCGGCGAACACCGCTTCGTCCGGGACGAGATACGGCGTGGTGATCCAGATGCGCTCCTGCGCCGCGTTGATCGCCTCGACGAAAAAGAGCGAGCAGGTTTCCTGCCTGTCGGCGGGGCCGCTCGGGATGACGAGGCAGTGCATGCCTTCGTCGGTGGCGCTGATGGCGTCGATCGAGGGCAAGTCGAAGTCGGGAAGCTGCTGCGTTGCCCAGTACCAGTCTTCGGTGAACACGAACTGGATGCTCGCGACCGCCGGCCCGCGTACCTCGATATGCGTATCGCGCCAGGGGGAGAGCGGCGGATGGCCTCCGAGATACTCGACACCCACATTGTGTCCGCCGACAAACGCGCACTCACCGTCGACGACCACGATCTTCCGGTGGTTCCGGAAATTGAGCTGGAAGCGGTTGACGAATTTCCGGTTTGTCGCGAACGGATGCACCTCGACTCCACCGGCACGCAGCTCCGATGTATACCGATGAGGCAGATCGAAACTGCCAATGCTGTCGTAGAGAAAGTAGATACGTACGCCGTGCGCGGCCTTTGCGAGCAGGGCGTCTTTCAGCATTTCACCGAGCGCGTCGGCGCGCACGATGAAGAACTGAACGATCACATATCTCTGCGCGCCTTCGATCGCCTCGAGGATCGCGGCGAACGTCGCTTCGCCGTTCACGAGTGTGCGGACCGTGTTGCCCGGCAGAAACGGCATGCCCCCGAGACGCGTCAACGAACGGATCACTCGATGGCCGAGTTCATCGGTGGGCCGTCCGCCTGAAGAGGCCCGCGTATCCCATTCGGGTGGATGGGCGAGCGTGCGAAGCGATTCGTTTTCGAGCCGGCGTGCGTCCGCATAGCCACGGAACTTGCTGCGGCCAAGAAACAGGTAAGGCACCAGTGTGAAGTAAGGCATTGCCACGAGCGATACTGCCCAGGCAATCGCGCCCTGCGAGGTGCGGGTATAGAGAATGGCGTGGCAGGCGGCGATCACGCCCAGCACGTGAGCGAGGGCGACCAGACTGCCGACGTGAAGCAGGTCGAATTGCATAAGCGTCCGAAATATTCCCGGTGGCGCGTGAGGCGCAGCGTCGAGGGTAATCCCGCCATCTTACCGAACCCGGCCGATAGCTGGTCGGGTTCGTTGCATTCGTTTTGACTCCGGCCGGTCGCAAAGGGGGCGGGCGACCGACCGTATCGCAGGTCTAAAGCAGGATCGTCAGGACGGAAGATCGGACGCCTGGATCAGGAACACGTTGTCGTCGCCGGCGCTCGTCGACAGCCACACGAGATCCAGGCCGCCAAACGCCGCTTCGACGTTCGCCCGCTCGTTGCCGATTTCGACGACGAGTACGCCTTCATCGGTGAGCCAGTTGCGCGCCTCGGTGATGATGCGACGGACGATGTCCATGCCGTCGACACCGCCTGCAAGCGCCATCTCCGGTTCGTGTTTGTACTCGGCGGGCAGTGATGCCATCGACTCCGCGTTCACATACGGGGGATTCGTGATGATCACGTCATAGCGACGCTCGGGCAGCGGCGCGAACAGATCGCCTTCGAAGAGCGCGATGCGGTCGTCAAGCTCGTATTCCTGCACGTTCTTCGTCGCGACTTCGAGCGCCGGGCCGGACAGGTCGACGGCATCGATGTCCGCATTCGGAAACGCGTGGGCGGCCAGGATCGCGAGGCTCGCCGATCCCGTGCACAACTCGAGCACGGCGCCAACCTGCTCGGGATCGTCGACGTACGGTTGCAGGCCGTCCTGCAGCAGTTCGCCGATGAACGAGCGCGGCACGATCACACGCTCGTCGACGTGAAAGCGGAACCCGTGCATCCACGCTTCCTGCGTGATGTACGCGGCCGGCACGCGTTCGGTGGCGCGCCGTTCGATCACGCGCAGGATCGTCTCGATCTCGGGCGTGGTCAGCTTCGCGTCCAGAAACGGATCGAGCAGATCGAGCGGCAGATGCAGCGAGTGCAGGATCAGATAGGCGGCTTCGTCATAGGCATTGGCGGACCCATGCCCGAACGAGAGTTCGGCCTGATTGAAGCGCGAGACCGCGAAACGCAGCAGGTCGCGGACAGTGGAAAACGGAAGCGTCATGTTGGGTCCCTGGTCAGGCGACTAGTTGTTCGAGCACACGGCGATACACGTTTTTGAGCGGTTCGATGAATGCAACATCGATGTGTTCGTCGATCTTGTGGATGCTGCCGTTCGGCGGTCCGAATTCGACAACCTGTTCGCAGATGCGCGCGATGAAACGGCCGTCGGACGTACCGCCTGTCGTCGACAGTTCGGTGGTGACGCCGGTTTCGTCGCTGATCGCCTTTGCCAGCGCGTTCGAGAGATCACCGCGCGGCGTAAGGAACGGCAGGCCGCTGACGGTCCACTTCAGGTCGTATTCGAGCCCGTGTTTATCGAGAATCGCGTGCACGCGCCGCTGTAATCCCTCGACCGTGCTTGCCGTCGAAAAGCGGAAGTTGAACAGCACGTCGGCATGACCTGGGATCACGTTGCTTGCGCCCGTGCCACTGTGGATGTTCGACACCTGCCACGTAGTGGGCGGGAAATACTCGTTGCCGTCGTCCCAGCGCTCGGCGACCAGTTCGGCCAGCGCGGGCGCGAGCAGGTGCACCGGATTCTTCGCCAGATGCGGATAGGCAATGTGGCCCTGCACGCCTTTCACAACGAGCTTGCCGGACATCGAGCCACGCCGGCCATTCTTGACCATGTCGCCGAGCGTTTCGCTCGACGTCGGTTCGCCGACGATGCAGTAGTCCATCCGCTCGCCCCGCGCCTGCAGCGCTTCGACGACCTTGATCGTGCCGTCGGTGGCCGGACCTTCCTCGTCGCTCGTGATGAGGAAGGCGATCGATCCGCGATGTTCCGGATGCGCCGCGACGAATTCCTCGCTCGCCACCACGAAACCGGCGATCGACGTTTTCATGTCGGCGGCGCCGCGACCGTACAGCTTGCCGTCGCGATGCGTCGGCTCGAACGGCAGCGACGTCCATTGTTCCAGCGGGCCGGTCGGCACGACATCCGTGTGGCCGGCGAAGGCGAGCAGTTTGCCATCGGTGCCGTCGATACCGCGTTTCACGGCCCACAGGTTCGTGACGCCGTGCGATTCGATCGTCTCGCAGACGAAGCCGATCGCCGAGAGGCGCCCGATCAGCAGGTTCTGGCAATGCTGGTCGTCGGGCGTGACGGATGCGCGCGCGATCAACTGTTCAGTAAGGGCAAGGGTGCCGGACATGTTTGGGTACTAACCACCTGAGATGAAAAAATGCCGGCGCGCACGCCGGCAACAATCTTTTGCAGAACGATGACGTGGATGTCGGTCAGCCGCGCCGACGACTAGCCAAACAGCGTCTCGTACTGTTCCTCTGAAAAGCCGAGTGTCTTGACCCGTCCGTTCACGACCACCACCGGCCGCCTGATCACCGACGGCTTGTGGATCATCAACGCGATCGCACCGGCTTCGGTATCGGCAGCCGCCTTCATGCTGTCGGACAGCGCGCGCCACGTCGTGCCGCGCCGGTTCAGCAACGCGTCGAGCGACACGTCCTTCAGCCAGTCCTGCACGAGCGGCGCCGTAACGCCCGCTTTCTTGAAGTCGTGAAACTCGAACTCGACGCTATGTTCTTCCAGCCACACGCGGGCTTTCTTCACGGTGTCGCAGTTCGGGATGCCGTAGACGACGGTCTTGTTGGCGCGAGCCATCAATCGCCTCGCAGCAACTCGTTGAGGCCGACCTTCGCGCGCGTCTTTGCGTCGACTTTCTTGACGATCACGGCGCAGTAAAGGCTGTGCGAACCGTCTTTCGAAGGCAGGTTGCCCGCCACGACCACCGAGCCCGCCGGAATGCGGCCATATGTGACTTCGCCGGTTTCGCGGTCGTAAATCTTTGTGCTCTGGCCGAGGTACACGCCCATCGAGATCACTGAGTTCTCTTCGACGATCACGCCTTCCACGACTTCCGAGCGCGCGCCGATAAAGCAGTTGTCTTCGATGATGACCGGGTTCGCCTGAAGCGGCTCCAGCACGCCGCCGATGCCAACGCCGCCCGACAGGTGCACATTCTTGCCGATCTGCGCGCATGAGCCGACGGTGGCCCACGTATCGACCATCGTGCCTTCGTCGACATAAGCGCCGATGTTCACGTACGACGGCATCAACACGACGTTCTTCGCGATGAACGAGCCGCGGCGCGCGATGGCGGGCGGCACGACGCGAAAGCCGCCGGCAGCGAAATCTTCAGCGGTGTAGTTCGCGAACTTCGACGGCACCTTGTCGTAGAACTGCGAGTATCCGCCGGCCGGTTGCGGCACGTTGTCTTCCAGGCGGAACGACAGCAGCACCGCTTTCTTCAGCCATTGATTGACGGTCCAGTCGCCATCCTTCTTTTCGGCGACGCGCAGCGTGCCCTTATCGAGCTGCTCGATGGCGTGCGAGACGGCTTCACGCACTTCGGCGGGCGCGGCCTTCGGTGACAGCCCGGCGCGGTTTTCCCAGGCGTTATCGATGATCTGCTGAAGTTGTTGCGACATGTTCGTGATTTCTGAAGAGTTGAAGTCGGTGGAGAGGGCGGCGCCGGCGTGTAGCGGTTTTCGACGCGTTATCGCGCCAGTGAACGGCAAAAGTCGACGATCCGCTGTGCGCCTTCCGTGCATTCGTCGACGCCGGCGACGAGCGCCAGGCGCACGAAATTGCGGCCGGGGTTCGTGCCTTGCGCGGTGCGCGCCAGGAACGATCCGGGCAGAACGGTCACATTATAGTCGGCGTACAGGCGCTGGGCGAAGTCAGTATCCGAAAGGCCAGTGCGCGATACGTCGGCCCACAGGTAGAACGCGGCGTCCGGCAGGCGCACGTCGAGCACATCGGCGAGCATCGGCGTCACGGTCGAGAACTTCTGCACGTACTTCGCGCGGTTTTCGCGCACGTGCGCCTCGTCGTTCCACGCGGCAATGCTGGCCGTCTGGTAGACCGTCGAGAGCGCCGTGCCGTGGTACGTCCGGTACAGAAGGAACTGCTTCAGGATGGCGGCGTCGCCCGCGACGAAGCCCGAGCGCATGCCCGGCACGTTCGAGCGCTTCGACAGGCTCGAAAGCATGACCAGACGCTCAAAACTGCGGCCCAGCCTGTGCGCAGCTTCGAGACCGCCCAGTGGCGGCGTCGCTTCGTCGAAATAGATCTCCGAATAGCACTCGTCGGACGCGATCACGAAGCCGTAAAGGTCCGACAGCGCGAACAGTTCCCGCCAGTCGTCGAGCGTCAGCACCGCGCCTGTCGGATTGCCCGGCGAGCACACGTACAGCAGCTGCGTGCGCGCCCAGATATCTTCAGGAACTGCTGCGTAATCGCAGGCAAAGTTGCGCGCCGGATCGCTGTTCGCGAAGTACGGCTGCGCGCCGGCCAGCAGCGCCGCGCCCTCATAGATTTGATAGAACGGGTTCGGACAGAGTACGATCGCAGGCTTGCCAACGACCTTTTTCGACGGATCGATCACGGTCTGCGCGAGCGCGAAGAGCGCTTCGCGCGAGCCGGCAACGGGCAGCACCTCAGTCAGCGGATTGACTGCGGGCAGGCTGTAACGCTGGGTGACCCAGCGCGCGATCGACTCGCGCAGCGCTTCCGAACCGAGCGTCGCCGGGTACGAAGCCAGGCCGCCGAGCGATTCGATGACAGCATCGCGGATCAGCGCAGGCGTCGGATGTTTGGGCTCGCCGATGCCGAAGCTGATATGGGCGAGACCGGCGGGCGGCGTGACATCCTTGAAAAGCGCACGCAGCTTTTCGAACGGATAGGGCTGGAGGGAGTCGAGTAGCGGGTTCACTGGGCGGATCGAGCCTGATCGAAGACGGACAAACACAGATGAAGGCGGCGCGCGGCGACATCCTGGCAGCGGGAAGTAGCGACCGGCGGCGAGCATTGGATTATAGCGTGCCAGAGGGGCTCCGGGCCCACGGCGCGCGGCGGGCAGCAGGGCGGAAGCCCTGGCGGCCGGGCCAGACAGGAGGCGGGATGCGAGCGGTAAACAGTGAAAGGCGGTTCGGCGAAAGGCGGATCGACGGAAGGCGGGCCGGCTGGACGGGCGCGGCAGGCACCACGTTGGGTAACGGACGATGAATAACTGGCTTCGCAACGGCTGGCCGACGCTCGCGATCATGATGGGCGCATCGGTCTGGGGCCTGATCTGGTATCCGCTGCGCATGCTGGCCGCGCTTGGCGTGACCGGCACGGCGGCAAGCGCCCTGACGAGCGGCGCCGGGTGTCTCTTCGTGCTGATTTTGCGCCGTCGCGCGATCGCGACCGTCAAGTGGCACTGGCTGCTCCCCGCACTGGCGCTTGCGGCGGGTGTGACGAACCTCGGCTTCGTATGGGGCTCGATCCACGGCGAAGTCATGCGCGTGCTGCTGCTGTTCTATCTCACACCCGCGTGGACTGCGCTCTTCGCGCATTTCATCCTGCACGAACGGCTGACGTGGTCAGGGGCGGCGCTGGCCGCGCTGTCGCTGGCGGGCGCAATGATGATGCTGTGGTCGCTGCAACTTGGCATTCCAGTACCGGGCAACCTGGCCGAATGGGCAGGGCTGGCTGGCGGCATGGGCTTCGCGATGAGCAACGTGCTGATCCTGAAGGCAAGCCGCGTGCTCCCCGACATGAAGCCGGAGATGCGGACGGCGACGATCTTCGGCGGCGCGGCGATATTCAGTTCGTTCGCGTCGTTTTTTGAAGCGATGCCCGCGCCGCCTGCGGGCTCGCATCTGGCCACGGCCGCTTTGCTCGTGCTCGGTCTGGGCTTCGTGCTCGGGTCCAACAATATGCTCGTGCAATACGGCTTGTCGCGCGTACCGGCTAACCGCGCGTCGATCATCATGCTGTTTGAGATCGTGATTACGGCGCTATCGGCATGGCTCTTCGCTGGCGAGACGCCCGGTCCGCGCGAATGGGCAGGCGGTGCATGCATCGTGCTGGCCTCTGCGCTCTCGAGCTGGGTGCATCGCACGAAGGCAAAGCCCGAAATCGGCCCGCACCCAGACCAGGACCGCCAGGATCGAGAACGCGCGATGGTATGATTGCCTCTGCCTGCCGGGGCGCGCTTGACCGCGTGCCTTCGGCGCGAGTACCGCGGAGGTCCCGCGTACCGTTTCGCGATGTTCGCAGATGGTGCCGGGAGCCGGGCGGTCCGATTCAATTTTCCCTTTTCAATCAGCGATATCGCCGTGCGTCTGACCTCGATCAAACTCGCTGGCTTCAAATCATTCGTCGACCCCACGCATTTCCAGGTTCCAGGCCAGCTCGTTGGCGTGGTGGGTCCGAACGGTTGCGGCAAATCCAACATCATCGATGCCGTGCGCTGGGTGCTCGGCGAATCGCGCGCCTCCGAACTGCGCGGCGAATCGATGCAGGACGTGATCTTCAACGGCTCGACGGCGCGCAAGCCGGGTAGCCGCGCCAGTGTCGAACTCATCTTCGACAATGCCGACGGCCGTGCCGCCGGGCAGTGGGGTCAGTATGCCGAGATCGCCGTCAAGCGTGTGCTGACGCGCGACGGTACATCGAGCTACTACATCAACAATCTGCCGGCCCGCCGGCGCGACATCCAGGACATCTTCCTCGGCACCGGCCTCGGTCCGCGTGCGTACGCGATCATCGGGCAGGGCATGATCGCGCGGATCATCGAGGCGAAGCCCGAAGAGTTGCGTGTGTTCCTCGAAGAAGCCGCGGGCGTGTCGAAGTACAAGGAACGCCGCCGCGAGACGGAAAGCCGTTTGCATGACACGCGCGAGAATCTGACGCGTGTTGAGGACATCGTCCGCGAACTGGGTTCGAACCTCGAAAAGCTCGAAGCACAGGCGGTTGTCGCAACGAAGTTCAAGGAACTGCAGGCCGACGGCGAAGAGAAGCAGCGCCTGCTGTGGCTGTTGCGCAAGAACGAGGCTGGCAGCGAGCAGGAACGCCAGCAGCGCGCCATCGAGCAGGCCCAGATCGATCTCGAAGCGCACACCGCGAAGCTGCGCGAAGTCGAAGCGCAACTGGAAACGCTGCGCGTTGCACATTACTCCGCCAGCGATGCGATGCAGGGCGCGCAAGGCGCGCTCTACGAGGCGAACGCCGAAGTCAGCCGTCTCGAAGCGGAAATCCGCTTCATCGTCGAATCGCGCAACCGCGTCCAGGCGCAGATCGCTGCCCTGACTGCGCAGCGCGAGCAGTGGCAGTCGCAGGCTGAGAAAGCGCAGGGCGACCTCGAAGACGCGGAAGAACAACTGGCGGTCGCGGAAGAAAAGGCCGCGGTCGCGGAAGACGAAGCGGCCGCAAAACACGACGCAATGCCGGCGCTCGAAGCCCGCTGGCGCGATGCGCAGACGCAGCTGAACGAAGAGCGCGGCGGCATTGCGCAGACCGAGCAGGCGTTGAAGCTCGAAGCCGCACATCAACGCAATGCCGACCAGCAGTTGCAGCAGCTGCAGCAGCGTCATGAGCGCCTGAAGCAGGAAGCGGGCGGCCTTGACGCCCCGGACGAGGCGCAGCTCGAAGAGCAGCGCATGCAGCTTGCCGAACA
The DNA here is from genome assembly GCF_050436565.1 of Paraburkholderia sp. GAS42. NCBI lineage: Bacteria > Pseudomonadati > Pseudomonadota > Betaproteobacteria > Burkholderiales > Burkholderiaceae > Paraburkholderia > Paraburkholderia sp. GAS42. The sequence continues at coordinate 398,307 of NZ_JBNDML010000003.1, forward strand.
CGAGGAAATCCTGAGCGAAGCGCAGGCACGTCATGCGGATGCGCAGGAAACGTTGCCGCGTCTCGATGGCGAACGTCGTGCTGCGCAGGAGCGCGTGCAGGCGGAAAGCGCGCAGATTCACCAGCTCGAAGCGCGGCTTTCTGCGCTGAAGCAGCTTCAGGAGAATGTGCAGACCGAGGGCAAGATCCAGCCCTGGCTCGACAAACACGAGTTGAGTGCATTGCCGCGTCTGTGGAAGAAACTGCACGTCGAGGCGGGCTGGGAAACGGCGCTCGAATCGGTGTTGCGTGAACGCCTGGCCGCGCTCGAAGTATCGAATCTCGACTGGGTCAAGGCATTCGCGACCGATGCGCCGCCGGCCAAGCTCGCGTTCTACGCACCGCCTCTCGCCAGTCAGCCGGCCGACGTGCCGGCGACGTTGCGCCCGCTGCTGTCGCTCGTCCGTATCGACGATGCAGGTTTGCGCGCGGTGCTCAACGACTGGCTCGGTCAGGCGTTCGTTGCAGACGACCTCGCACAGGCGCTGGCCATGCGCTCGCAATTGCCGGCAGGCGGCACGTTTGTCGTCAAGGCCGGGCACGTGGTGACACGGGTCGGCGTGCAACTCTACGCGGCCGATTCCGAACAGGCCGGCATGCTGGCCCGTCAACAGGAAATCGAAAACCTGACGCGTCAGGTGCGAGCGCAGGCGCTTCTCGCCGACGAAGCCAGGGCTGCCGCGATCCGCGCAGAAGCCGCGCATACGCAGGCATCGCAGACGCTGTCCGACGTGCGCTCGCAGGCCGAGCGCGCGACGCAGCGCGTGCACGCTTTGCAGATGGATGTGCTCAAGCTGACGCAGGCGCACGAGCGCTACACGCAGCGCAGCACGCAGATCCGCGAGGAACTGGAAGAAATCACCGCGCAGATCGAAGAGCAGCGTGCGTTGCGTGGCGAGTCTGAAGCGAATTTCGAACGTCACGATACGCAGCTGGCCGAACTGCAGGCACGTTTCGAAGACAACCAGCTTGCGTTCGAAGCGCTTGACGAAGCGCTGACTGCCGCACGCGCGCAATCGCGCGATCTCGACCGCGCCGCCACCGACGCGCGCTTCGCCGCGCGCAACATGGCGAACCGCATCGATGAGTTGAAACGCAGCATCCAGGTTGCGCACGAACAGAGCGAGCGCGTCGCGGCATCGCTGGAAGATGCACGCGCCGAACTGGAAACGATCAACGAGCAGACGGCGCACACCGGCCTCCAGGGCGCGCTCGAAGTGCGCGCAGTGAAGGAGGAATCGCTGCACGCCGCACGTCTCGAACTCGACGACCTGACCGCGAAACTGCGTGCGGCCGACGAAACCCGTCTGACCGCAGAGCGTGCATTGCAACCGCTGCGCGACCGCATCACCGAGCTGCAGTTGAAGGAACAGGCGGCGCGCCTGAACGGCGAGCAGTTCGTCGAACAGCTTGCTGCGGCGGGCGTCGATGAAGCCGAGTTGCAGGCGAAGCTCACGCCGGACATGAAGCCGTCGTATCTGCAGGGCGAAGTCACCCGCCTGAACAATGCAATCACGGCGCTCGGGCCGGTGAACATGGCCGCGCTCGATGAACTGAAGGCGGCGAGCGAACGCAAGACGTTCCTCGACGCGCAGTCGGCCGACCTGAACAACGCGATCGAAACGCTCGAAGACGCGATCCGCAAGATCGACCAGGAAACCCGCACGCTGCTGCAGGGCACGTTCGACGAAGTCAACAGACACTTCGGCGAGCTGTTCCCGCGTCTGTTCGGTGGCGGTCAGGCGAAGCTCATCATGACCGGCGACGAAATTCTCGACGCGGGTGTCCAGGTGATGGCGCAACCGCCAGGCAAGAAGAATTCGACCATTCATCTGCTGTCGGGTGGTGAAAAGGCGCTGACGGCCACGGCGCTCGTGTTCGCGATGTTCCAGCTGAACCCGGCGCCGTTCTGTCTGCTGGACGAAGTGGACGCGCCGCTCGACGACGCGAACACCGAACGCTTCGCGAACCTGGTGCGCGCAATGTCGGCCAAGACGCAGTTCCTCTTCATCTCGCACAACAAGATCGCGATGGAAATGGCGCAGCAACTGATCGGTGTGACCATGCAGGAGCAGGGCGTGTCGCGGATCGTCGCGGTCGACATGGAATCGGCCGCGGGCTTTGCACAGAATATTGTTTGACCAGAAGAATGATTCGAGCAGGCGGCGCGCGCCTGCACGCCACGCAGCGGCTTCTGGCCGCGCGGGGCAGGCGCGGCTGGCTGCATCGCAGATAAAAGAATTGCTGATGGAGCATGCATGGACGAGTTGACACTCGGTTTGATCGGCGCTGGCGCCGTGGTGGTCGGGGGAGTGGTGGTCTACAACGCGTGGCAGGGCGCGAAGGTGCGCCGCCGGATGCCGCGATCCATGCCGACCGAAGCCACCGAAAACATCGCGCGCGACGACGAACAGGAACAGAGCCCGTTCATCGAACCCGCACGCCCGACCACACGCCGTGAGCCCTCGCTCGGCGATTCGGCTGACGCGGCGTCGGCATCCCGCGTCGAACCGAGTTTTGGTGGAGCGGGCGTAGCGCCGCTCGACACCCCGGTCGACATCCAGGCTGAAGCAACGACGCCGAACGGCTACCCTGAACCGGGCGATGCGGACACCTCTGGCGCTGCCGGACGGGAACCCGTCGAGCCGATTCTTCCGGCTGCCACGACGATTTCGTCGGCTCCGCCGGCCATCGTGGATCGTCGCATCGATTGCATCGTGCCGATCCGTCCTGCCGGCCCCGTTGCTGGCGACAAGGTGATTCCGCTCGCCCAGCGTCTGCGACGCGCGGGCAGCAAGCCGGTACACATCGAAGGCAAGCCTGAGGGCGGCGGCGCGTGGGAGTTGCTGCAAAGTGGCGCCCGCTACGAGGAACTGCGCGCCGCGGCACAGCTGGCGAACCGCAGTGGCCCGCTCAACGAACTGGAGTTCTCGGAATTCGTGACGGGCGTGCAGCAGTTTGCAGACGCGATCGACGCTTCGCCGGAATTCCCCGACATGCTCGAAACGGTCGCAATGGCGCGCGAGCTCGATGGTTTCGCCGCGCAGTGCGACGCGCAACTGTCGATCAACGTGATGTCCGACGGCGCGCCGTGGTCCGCGAACTACGTGCAGGCCGTGGCTTCGCAGGATGGCCTGCTGCTGTCGCGCGACGGCACGCGTTTCGTCAAGCTCGATTCGAAGCAGAGCCCGGTGTTCATGCTTCAGTTCGGCGACACGAATTTCCTGCGCGACGACCTCACGTACAAGGGCGGCCAGATGATCACGCTGGTGCTCGACGTGCCTGTCGCCGACGAGGACATCCTGCCGTTCCGCCTGATGTGCGATTACGCGAAATCGCTGTCCGAGCGTATCGGCGCGCGGGTCGTCGACGATCAGCGCCGTCCGCTGCCGGAAAGCGCGCTGCTCGCAATCGAGAAGCAGTTGATGACGCTGTATGCCCGGCTTGAACAGGCGGGTATTCCGGCGGGCTCCGCAGCCACACGACGTCTCTTCAGCCAGTAATTTCCCGGCAAGCCGTTTCTTTACCCTGCTGCGCGATACCGTTGACGGGTCGCGCAGCAGCGGTCTGATCGTCACTTCACCCCCTTCGGCCATGTCGCTCCGCTGATCCATGCCTTGATCGCGGCAATCACGGCGCCGTCCTGTCCGTGGAAACCGTGGTGCGCCAATGCCTTGCAGGGATTGCCGCTCGCGCTACCTCCCCTCACGGTGATGAAATCGTGACCGGTGGCAATGCGTTTCGCCGCGTCGAACGAGCACAGGAAGCAGGCATCATTGATGTGATGCACGAATAGTTGCCGTGTGTGGATGGCGCCGTAGTCGAAGCCGGCAAGCGGCAGCGCCTGACCGCGAGAAGGGGTGCTTAGTGTCGACGTATGGACGATCGCATCCCATGCGTCGGGAAGCTCGCGCCCAAGGAGCGCCGTCGAGATCGTGCCTCTGCTTGTGCCGACGAGCACGAGCTTCGCGTCAGGAAAGCGCATCTTCAGGTCAGCGACAATCCGTGCAATGTCCTGCGCGTGGCGGCGCGACGCGCGGAAGGCGTCGGAATAGCCGTCGGGCAGGTCGGATGGCGAATCCACGATCGCTGTAGCGAAGCGATCGTCCACGATCACGCCGCGTGTACGGATCAGGAAGTTGTTTTTCTCGCGCAACGAGATCTTGCTATCCGGCTTCTCCGCGAGGCGCAGCAAGCCGTCGCTGCCCGGCATCATGACGAGAATCCAGGTGGGTTTGCTGCCATCCTTCCGGGTGAGCAGATACGAAATTGATTGACCGCCAGAAAGCGGAACGCCGACGACCTGTTCGAGCGCCAGTGCCGGCAGGGCATGCAACGCCGCGAGCGCGATGCAGAGCATTCCCATCAGCCTGACGAAGCAAGGCACGCGGCTTTCGCAAGTTTGAATAGATGACACGACTTCTCCCGCAATCGATGCGCCAGGCGTCTGGCGCGAGATAGTGCTGCGGTCATCAAATTCGCATTGCGCGGTGCACCTGTCAACGCAGCGGAGTGCACGTTAGCCGAGCGGCCAGGAGGAAGGCGAGGGTGGCTGCGGCATATGCACAAAGCCGGCCATTCGGACGATGCCACGACGGACGCTTCCTGCGATAATCTGGCGTCTGAGATTATTCTGAGAACCCTTCCCCAGCATGGCTCGAACTTCCGCCCCTGATCCCGCAACCACTTCGCCGGCCGAGCGGGCCACATGGTTGCGCGCCGAACTTGAACGCGCGAACCATGCGTACTATGTGCTCGACCAGCCAGACCTGCCGGACGCCGAATACGATCGGCTTTTCAAGGCGTTGCAGCAGGTCGAGTCTGATCATCCGGATCTGGTCACGCCCGATTCGCCAACGCAGCGTGTCGGCGGCGAGGTCGCGCGTGGCTTCGAACCCGTTGTGCATTCAATGCCTATGCTGTCGCTGAACAACGGCTTTGCGGATGAAGACATTGTCGCGTTCGACAAGCGTGTGTCCGACACGCTCGGCAAGGCACCTGTCGATTACGCGTGCGAACTCAAGTTCGACGGTCTTGCCATTTCGCTGCGATATGTCGAAGGCCGCTTCGTGCAGGCGTCGACGCGTGGAGACGGCGAAACCGGCGAGGACGTCACCGAAAACATTCGCACCGTCCGCTCGATTCCCCTCACGCTGAAGGGCAACCGCGTTCCGACGGTACTGGACGTGCGTGGGGAGGTGCTGATGTTTCGCCGCGACTTTGAACGGCTGAACGCGCGGCAGCGGGAAGCGGAGCAACGCGAGTTCGCGAATCCGCGAAACGCCGCGGCCGGCAGCCTGCGTCAGCTCGATCCAAAAATCACTGCACAACGCCCGCTGTCATTCTTCGCGTACGGAATCGGTGTACTTGAAGGCGTCGAAATGCCCGCGACGCACAGCGCGCTTCTCGACTGGTATAGCGAACTCGGCCTGCCCGTCAACGGAGAGCGGGCTGTGGTCAAAGGCGTCGAGGGATTGCTGGCGTTCTTTCGCGCTGTCGGAGAGAAGCGGGACGGTCTGCCGTACGACATCGACGGCGTCGTCTACAAGGTCAACAATCGTGATGAGCAGGATCGGCTCGGCTTCGTGTCGCGGGCGCCACGCTTCGCGCTCGCGCACAAGTTCCCGGCGCAGGAAGCGCTGACGAAACTCGTGGCTATCGATGTGCAGGTCGGACGCACGGGCGCCATTACACCGGTTGCCCGACTGGAGCCGGTTTTCGTTGGCGGCGCGACGGTGACCAACGCGACGTTGCACAACGAAGACGAGGTGCGCCGCAAGGACATCCGGATCGGCGATATCGTCATCGTGCGCCGGGCGGGTGACGTGATCCCCGAAGTCGTGAGCGCGCTGGTCGACCGGCGGCCGCCCGATGCACGCGAATTTGTGATGCCGACGCATTGCCCTGTCTGCGGTTCCGCGATCGAGCGTCTGCCGGACGAAGCGATTGCGCGCTGTACGGGCGGCCTCTTCTGTCCGGCTCAGCGAAAGCAGGCGCTGTGGCACTTCGCTCAACGCCGTGCACTGGATATCGACGGCCTGGGTGAAAAGATCATCGATCAGCTTGTTGAGCAGAATCTGGTTCGCACGCCCGCTGATCTGTTCGGTCTGGGTTTCTCGACCCTGGCCGCGCTTGACCGCTTCGCCGACAAGTCCGCGCAAAACCTGCTGGATTCGCTGGAGAAGGCGAGGCACACCACGCTCGCCCGTTTTATCTATGCGCTGGGAATCCGGCACGTCGGCGAATCGACCGCGAAGGATCTGGCGAAGCATTTTGGCTCGCTCGATCCGATCATGAACGCCTCGGTCGATGAACTGCTCGAGGTCAACGACGTCGGCCCGGTGGTCGCCGATGCGCTTCATCAGTTCTTTGCCGAAGAGCACAACAGAACGGTAATCGACCAGTTGCGCGCACCGGGGCGGGTCACGTGGCCGGAAGGGCCGCCGGCGCCGAAGGCGCCGCAGGGCGTGCTGGCCGGCAAGACCGTCGTGCTGACGGGCACGCTGCCCACGCTTGCACGCGACGAGGCGAAAGAAATGCTGGAGGCGGCTGGCGCGAAAGTGGCCGGCTCGGTATCGAAGAAGACTGACTACGTGGTCGCCGGCGCCGAGGCGGGTAGCAAGCTCGCGAAGGCAGAGGAACTCGGCGTTCCTGTACTCGACGAAGATGGTATGCGCAAGCTCCTGGAGGGGCACTCGACATGATCCGTGAAATCCTCAAGATGGGCGATCCACGTCTTCTTCGCATCGCCGCACCAGTCGATCGTTTCAACACCCCCGACCTGCACGTCCTCGTGAAGGACATGTTCGACACGATGCACGATGCGAACGGCGCCGGGCTCGCCGCACCGCAGATTGGCATCGATCTGCAGGTTGTGATCTTCGGTTTCGGGCATAACGAACGTTACCCGGACGCGCCCTCCGTGCCGGAAACGGTGCTGATCAATCCGACTATTGCGCCGGTGTCGCAGGACATGGAAGAGGGCTGGGAAGGTTGTCTGTCTGTGCCGGGGCTGCGCGGCGCCGTGAGCCGGTTCTCGATGATCCGGTATCAGGGTTTCGATCAGTTCGGCAAACCGATCGACCGCGTCGCGGAAGGCTTTCACGCGCGCGTCGTTCAGCACGAATGCGACCATCTGATTGGCAAACTCTATCCGATGCGGATTACCGACTTCTCGAAGTTTGGTTTCACCGAGGTGCTGTTTCCCGAGCTCGATCCAGGCAGCGACGAGTGAGCTCCCGTCGCCGGGAACGGGACGTGAAGCACAATAAAAAACGCCCGCAGTTCAGATTGCGGGCGTTTTTGCGTGTCGGACTTACCGTGCAACGGCGGGCGTTCTCACACTGTTTCGCCGTTCAGAACGACTCTTCAGCGTCCAGATAGCGCCATTGGCCCTGCGGCAATGCGCCGAGCTGTACACGGCCCATTCTCACGCGCTTCAATCCGACGACGTCGAGGCCCACCAGTTCGCACATGCGCCGGATCTGCCGTTTCTTGCCTTCGCGCAGAACAAACCGCAGTTGCTCGCCGTTTTGCCAGCTGACCATTGCGGGCTTGAGCGGGACGTCGTCCAGCGACAGGCCGTGACGCAACTTCGCGAGACTTTCCGGCGGGAAGTTTTGATCAATGTCGGTCGTCTGGTCGCCGTAAGTCACACGCACCAGATACTCCTTGTCGATATCCGAGTTTTCGCCGATCAGCTGCTTGGCGATGCGGCCATCCTGCGTCAGCACCAGCAGGCCGGTGGAGTCGATGTCGAGACGTCCGGCGGGTGCGAGCGCGCGCAGCTGCGTCGCTGAAAAGCGAATGCCGGAGCGGTCGCCGTCCCAGTGGTTATCAGGTGTGACAAGCGTGACGGCCGGCAGATAGCCGTCTTCAGCCTGACCTGAGACAAAACCGACCGGCTTGTGCAGCAGAATCGTCACCTGTTTCGCCTGCGCGGCCTGAGCGGCCGGATCAATCTCGATGTGCTGCTCGGGGCGCACCTTTGTGCCGAGCGTGTCGATCCTGATGCCGTCCACAATCACCCAGCCTTTTTCGATCCACTCGTCGGCTTCGCGTCGCGAACACAAACCGAGTTCCGACATGCGTTTCGACAGACGCAGCGAGCCCGGCTGATCGTCGTGACGATGTTCTGTCGCGTGAACGCGCGGTTCGGCGGCACGCGGCGGTCTGGCTTCGCCGGATGTCGCGCGGCGTGCCGGCCGGTCTTCGCGCGCCGGGCGCTCCGAGCGGTCGGTGAAGCCGCCTTTTACCGGCTTCGCGAAAGTCCGCTCGCCGCGCTGGCCGCGATCCGTAGTCCCATTGCGTTCTTTCGGGAATGCGGGGCGTTCGCCGCCGGAGCGGCTAGCCGCGTCCCGGCGTGCTGGACGATCGGAATCGCGTCGTGCACCGGGCGCGCCACGGTCGGCTCCGAAGCGTGGGCGCGCGGTGTCGGTGCGTTCGCGAGTATCGTCCCGATCGCGACGCGGCGGACGGTCGTCACGCGCTCCTCCGGCGTCCGCCGTACGGGTCGGGCGGGCAGAGAACGGACGCTTCGAGTCATCGGTACGACGCGGCGCGGCGCCGTAGGGCCGGCGCGCGCCTTCTTCGCGCGGTGCGCGTGCTGGGCGGTCGCCCTCGAAACGGCGCGGCGCACGCTCACCACCCGTGCGGTCACCTTCAGCCCGACGCGGTGCACGTTCTCCACGTTCACGCCCCCCGTCGAACGAGCGAGCCGGACGGTCACCGTCAGCACGCCGCGGTGCGCCAGCAGAGCCCTCACGACGCGGCGGACGGTCGCCTGCAGGCCGCCGTTCGCTACGCTCGCCGCTGCCCGATCGTTCGCGCGTTGCCGCGCCCTCCGGTCGCGCTGGCCGCGCACCCGCAGAAGGCCGCCCTCCGGCGCCCGGTGCGCGCTTACCGCCGGCCGTGCCCGCTCCGGCAAAAGGACGCTTCGCGGCGCCTTCCGATGGCGACCCGCCACGACGCGCGCCACCGCCTGCGTCATCCTTGCCGCGCTTGCCTAGCATGGATGTCGGCTTGGGTCCGACCGGCTTCGATTTGCTACGCGCCGCGGCGCTGCCGGAACGAACGGGGGCCCGGTCGGCAGTGGCCGGCCGCGGGTGCTTGGCTGTCAGTTTGACTCGCATGAAATCTCACACTGCAATCGCGCGCAGCAGTTCGGTCTCGACCTGGATTTGCAGGCGGTTGTCCGAGAGGCCATGGCCGTCCAGCAGGAACACGTCCTCGACGCGTTCGCCGAGCGTATTGATCCGCGCCGCATGGACGCCGACCCGATGTTCCGCCAGCACGCGCGCGATCGAATAAAGAAGGCCTGGCCGGTCGTTCGCCGACACGGACAGGATGTAGTACTGGCCGCGCTCGTCGGCCCGAAGGTCGACGCGCGGCGTAACAGGGAAGGTCCGCGACAGACGCGAAAGACGTCCCTTCGACGGTTCCGGCAGCAAGGGCCCTTCACCCGACAGGCGGGCGCTCAGCTGCTGCTCCACCAGATTGGCAATATCGCGATAATGCACGTCTTCCTCGGTATGTGCGACGAGGAAGTTGTCCAGCGCGTACCCGTGGCGCGTCGTACTGACCCGCGAATCCAGCACCGACAGTGCATTGCGGTCGAAGTAAGCGCAGATCGCGGCGAACAGGTCAGGGCGGTCCTTCACATACACGAGCACCTGTAGCCCTTCGCCGATCGGCGATGGCCGGGCGCGGACGATCGGCGTGGGTGTCTCGACATGCCGGTGCAGCACACGCGTTTGCCAGGCGATGTCGGCGGCGTCATGACGCAGGAAGTAGCCGACGTCGAGCTGGTCCCACAGCGCCCGTTGGGCGTTTTCCGGAACAGTTTCCAGGCGCAGCAGCGCGACCGCCTGCTCCTGCCGCGACTTCAGTTCTGAATGCGCATCCGGACGCGCGCCGCCGAGCACGGCAAGCGTCGCACGATACAGGTCCTCCAGCAGCTTCCCTTTCCACGCGTTCCAGACCTTTGGACTCGTGCCCCGAATGTCGGAGACCGTCAGCAGATAAAGCGCCGTCAACCATCGTTCCGAACCAACCAGTCCGGCGAACTGCTTGATCACTTCCGGATCGCTCGTGTCCTGCTTCTGCGCGACCTGACTCATTGTCAGGTGATGCTGGACCAGCCACACGATGAGTTCACCGTCGTCGCCCGCGATGCCGTGGTCGCGACAGAAGCGGCGCGCATCGGCCATGCCGAGCGTCGAATGGTCGCCGCCGCGGCCCTTCGCGATATCGTGGAACAGCGCCGCCACGTAGAGCACGTACGGCCGCTCGAAATTTGCGGTCAGCTGGCTGCAGAACGGATATTCGTGCGCATGCTCGGCGACGGAGAAGCGACGCAGATTGCGCAGCACCATCAGGATGTGCTGGTCGACCGTATAGACGTGATACAGGTCGTGCTGCATCTGCCCGACGATACGGCGGAAGTTCAGCAGGTAGCGTCCGAGCACGCTGGTCTGGTTCATCAGACGCAGCGCATGCGTCACGCCGGCCGGCTGCTTCAGGATGTCGAGGAAGAGACGCCGGTTTTCGGGATCGCGCCGCCAGTGCTGGTCCATCACGTCGCGGGCGTTGTAGAGCGCGCGGAGTGTCCGCGCGGACAGGCCCTTCACGCCAGGCGTTTCCTCATACAGCAAAAAGGCTTCAAGGATCGCATTCGGCTCGCGCTCAAAGACGTCGTCGGATGCAATCTCGAGCATGCCCTGTTTCTCGACGAAACGATCGGACAATACCCGCGTAACGTTGCTCGTGTTAGGGAAAAGCTGCGCTTCGATGTTCTGGATCAGGATCGTCGCCAGCTGCGTGACGGCCTTCGCGGCCCAGTAGTAGCGGCGCATCAACTGCTCGCTGGCGCGCTTTGTAGCAGTCGCCTTGTAGCCGAAGCTCTCGGCGACTGGATTCTGCAGGTCGAACACCAGAATGTCCTGGCGACGGCCGGCTATCATGTGCAGCCGGGCGCGCAGCGTCTTCAGAAAACCTTCGTTGCGGCGCAGTTCACGCGCTTCGCGCTCGGTGATCAGCCCGCGCGCGTCGAGTTCGCGCCAGCTGCTGCCGAACTGTGCCGCCTGCGTGATCCACAGGATCAATTGCAGATCGCGCAGCCCGCCGGGGCTTTCCTTGATGTTCGGTTCGAGCGCGTACGGGGTGTCCTGGAAGCGGGCGTGACGCTGACGCATCTCCAGCACTTTTGCCTGGAAGAACGCGCGCGGATCGAGTGCATTGCGATAGCGCTGCGCGAACTGCTCGAAGAGCGGGGCGCTGCCGGTGATCCGACGCGCTTCGAGCAGCGCCGTGCGCACCGTGACGTCGTTCGCGGCTTCGTCGATGCATTGCGAGACCGTGCGCACGCTGCTGCCGAGTTCCAGGCCCAGATCCCACGCAAGACCGATAAAGCGCTCGATGCGTGATTCCAGATGCAGCAGAGGCTCGTCGGGAAGGAGGACGAGGATGTCGATATCCGAGTGCGGCGCCAGTTCGCCGCGTCCAAAGCCGCCGACCGCGACAAGCGCGAGCGATTCCGGCAGCTCACAGGCATTCCACGCGCCGACGAGCGCGCTGTCCGTGAGGCGCGTGAGCGCACGCATCAGCGAGTCGACGTTGGTCGCTGACCGGAAACGTTCCAGTAATGAGGCTTTTGCCACCTTGTAATCCGCTCTCAGCGACGAGGCATGGGTTAGCGCGACAGCTGGAACACTCATGGGCAACCGGGGCAGGAGATCGAAGGACCGCTCAGGCGGTGGTGGCGGCGAGCGCAGGGCGAGCAGGCGTTCCGGCGGAGACCGTCAGCACTTCGTAACCGGTATCGGTAACCAGTATCGTGTGTTCCCACTGCGCCGACAGGCTGCGATCTTTCGTCTTCACGGTCCACTGGTCGGGCATCGTGCGAATGTCGCGGCGGCCGGCGTTGATCATCGGCTCGATCGTGAAGATCATACCTTTCTGCAGCTCGATGCCGGTGCCGGGGCGGCCGTAGTGCAGGATCTGGGGATCGTCATGAAAAACCTGGCCGATGCCGTGGCCGCAGTATTCCCGCACGACGCTGTAGCCCTGCGCCTCGGCATGCCGCTGGATCGCGTGACCGATATCGCCGAGATGCGCGCCTGGGCGAACCTGCTCGATGCCGAGCCACATGCATTCGAACGTGGTCTGCACGAGCCGTTTCGCCAGAATCGAGCCTTCGCCGACAATGAACATCCGGCTCGTGTCGCCAAAATAGCCATTCTTGATGACGGTCACGTCGATATTGAGCGCATCGCCGTTCTTGAGCGTCTTTTCGCCTGGAATGCCGTGACAGATCACGTCATTGACCGAAATGCATGTGGCTTTCGGATAAGGCGGATAGCCGGGCGGCTGATAGTTGAGGGGCGCCGGGATCGTGCCCTGTTCATTCAGCATGTATTCGTGGCACAGGCGATCGAGCTCGCCCGTCGTGACGCCTGCCTTGACGTAAGGCGTGATGTAGTCGAGGACCTCGCTTGCGAGCTTGCCGGCGATGCGCATCTGCGCGATATCGTCTTCGTTTTTGAGCGTAATAGCCATGAGTCGGGCCTGAAATGCGATTTATTTCGGGATTATCGCACCATATGGGGCCTGCCGCTGCCTTTTGCGACAGGGCTTCAGCCATCCGGCCAGGCATCGGTGGTTTCTGGCGGGCGCGGTTGCGACGGCGAGTCGTTGATTAAAGGTGCAACCGCCCTTGCGTTTTCCGGGCAACCACGCGGGTTGAGTCGGCCGATAGTCGCGTGCTATAATCTCTGGCTAAGTCGTTCAGGGTTATGTTGTCCGCCCGAGCGACCTATAGAGAGCAGTAAAAGAAGCAAAAGCGAAGCAAAAGCGAAGCAAAAGCGAAGCAAAAGCGAAGCAAAAGCAGCAGACTCGCAAGCCGGCGCACCCAGGGTGTTCGCGGCGTCAGGTTCTCGCAGATGGCGGGGGCGGCGCAGCGGATACGGCAGCCGGCTTAAGACCCTAACCCTCGCGGAGATTTTCATGGCAGTTACCATGCGTCAAATGCTGGAAGCCGGTGTCCACTTTGGTCACCAGACGCGCTTCTGGAACCCGAAGATGGCCCCCTTCATTTTCGGTCATCGCAACAAGATTCACATTATCAACCTCGAAAAGACGCTGCCGATGTACAACGACGCACTGAAGTATGTGCGTCAACTGGCAGCGAACCGCGGCACGATCCTGTTTGTCGGCACGAAGCGTCAATCGCGCGACACGATCGCCGAAGAGGCACAACGCGCTGGCATGCCTTACGTCAACGCGCGCTGGCTCGGCGGCATGCTGACCAACTTCAAGACGCTGAAAGTATCGATCAAGCGCCTGAAGGACATGGAAGCGGCCGTTGAATCGGGCGAAACCGAGCGCATGAGCAAGAAAGAAGCGCTTCTGTTTGAGCGCGAAATCCAGAAGCTGCAAAAGTCGATCGGCGGCGTGAAGGACATGGGCGGCATTCCGGACGCGATTTTCGTCGTCGACGTCGGCTACCACAAGATTGCTGTCACCGAAGCGAACAAGCTTGGCGTGCCGGTCATCGCCGTGGTCGACACAAACCACTCGCCGGAAGGCATCGACTACGTGATCCCGGGTAACGACGACGCCAGCAAGGCAGTCGCTCTGTACACGGCAGGCGTGGCTGACGCGATCCTCGAAGGCCGTGCTAACGCGGTCAACGAAGTCGTGCAGGCTGCCCGTGGCGGTGACGGCGACGAGTTCGTCGAGGTCAACCCGGAAGCGTAAGGCTGCCCCGTGTCCGGCAAAAAAGGGGGCTTTCTACAGGCCCCCTTTTTTTAAGTCGCGACAAAGAGTGCAGTCCGGGAATGAAGCCCGGAACGCGGCGCGGCAAAAATTTCGCGCCGCAGCGGAAACGAATTCTTGCCGCCGGCATCGAAGTGCGGGCGGCGTGTGAAAGACAGACTCAAGGAGCGAATGATGGCGGCAATTACCGCAAGCATGGTTGCAGAACTGCGCGCGAAGACCGACGCGCCGATGATGGAATGCAAGAAGGCCCTGACGGAAGCTGAAGGCGACATGGCCCGCGCGGAAGAACTGCTGCGCGTGAAGCTCGGCAACAAGGCCAGCAAGGCAGCATCGCGCGTGACGGCTGAAGGCGTGATCGCTTCGTTCATCGGCGGCACCGCAGGCGCGATCGTCGAACTGAACTGCGAAACCGACTTCGTTTCGAAGAACGACGACTTCCTGGCTTTCTCGAACACCGTTGCTCAACTGGTCGCCACGCAAAACCCGGCTGACGTCGCAGCCCTGTCAGCCCTGCCGCTGGAAGGCTCGACGGTCGACGCGGTGCGTCTGGCGCTGGTCGGCAAGATCGGTGAAAACCTGTCGATCCGCCGTTTCGTGCGCTTCGAAACGTCGAACAAGCTTGCTGCGTACCTCCACGGCACGCGCATTGGCGTGCTGGTCGAGTACACCGGCGCGGAAGAGCAGGTCGGCAAGGACGTCGCGATGCACATCGCGGCCATGAAGCCGGTCTCGCTGTCGTCGGACGAAGTGCCGGCTGACCTGATCGCCAGGGAACGCAGCATCGCTGAACAGAAGGCCGCCGAATCGGGCAAGCCGGCTGAAATCATCGCGAAGATGGTCGACGGTAGCGTGCAGAAGTATCTGAAGGAAGTGTCGCTGCTGAACCAGCCGTTCGTTAAGAACGACAAGCAGACGATCGAGCAGATGCTGAAGGCAGCGAACACCAGCGTGCAGAAATTCGCGCTGTTCGTGGTCGGCGAAGGCATCGAAAAGAAGCAGGACGACTTCGCCGCTGAAGTGGCCGCGCAAGTCGCTGCTGCAAAGCAGCAGTAAGTATTATCGCAATACCGTTGGACCCGCGGCAGGGCAAGACCCTGCCGCGGCCGGCAGCGCCACGCGGTTAAACGCGGGCTGTTGCGCGGGTTGATCCCCGCGCGACGGCCGCCCGGGTCGGGCCTTCGGGCCCGATAATTTGGCGACGCTTGCCCGAATCAGCATTTCGCCCCTACAGTTCCAAGTTGTTGTCGTCCTCTTCAGCGCGATCCGGATACCTCTATGCCCACTGCCTATAAACGCGTCCTCCTCAAACTCTCCGGCGAAGCTCTCATGGGCGACGATGCTTTCGGCATCAACCGCCTGACGATCGAAAGAATGGTGGCGGACGTGGCCGAGGTAGTCCGGCTCGGCACGCAATTGGCGGTGGTGATCGGCGGCGGCAATATTTTCCGTGGTGTGGCAGGTGGCGCGGCCGGTATGGACCGCGCGACGGCCGACTATATGGGTATGCTCGCTACAATGATGAACGCCCTGGCGCTTCAGGACGCGATGCGTCACGCCGGTATCGAGGCGCGCGTGCAGTCCGCGCTGCGCATGGATCAGGTCGTCGAGCCGTACATCCGCCCGCGCGCCATTCGTCAACTGGAAGAAGGCAAGGTCGTGATTTTCGCGGCCGGCACCGGCAACCCGTTCTTCACGACGGACACCGCCGCCGCGCTGCGCGGGTCCGAAATCGGCGCGGAAGTCGTGCTGAAGGCCACCAAGGTCGATGGCGTCTATTCGGCCGATCCGAAGAAGGATGCCACGGCGACGCGCTACACCACTATCAGCTTCGACGAGGCGATCGGCCGCAATCTGCAGGTGATGGACGCGACGGCGTTTGCGCTGTGCCGCGACCAGAAGCTGCCGATCCGCGTGTTTTCGATCGTCAAGCCGGGCGCGCTCAAGCGCATCGTACAAGGCGAGGACGAAGGCACGCTCGTCCACGTGTAAACTCCCTTCCACGTAACGTGGGCTTGAACGCGGGCCCAGGTCGCCGCTCATGCGCGCTGACCCGCCTGCACCGATTTAAAGGTTCGGAGGTTTAATCATGTCTGTGGCTGACATCAAGAAGGGCGCTGATCAGAAGATGCAGCGTTCGATCGAAGCGTTCAAGAACGATCTGTCGAAAATCCGTACGGGCCGTGCCCACACAGGTCTGCTGGATCACATCCAGGTCGATTACTACGGCTCGCCGGTGCCGATTTCGCAGGTCGCGAACCTGACGCTGATCGACGCACGCACGATCGGCGTCCAGCCTTGGGAAAAGAAGATGGTGCAGGTCGTCGAAAAGGCGATCCGCGAATCCGACCTGGGCCTGAACCCGGCCACGCAGGGCGATGTGATCCGCGTCCCGATGCCCGCGCTGACCGAAGAGCGCCGCCGCGAGTTGACGAAGGTCGTCAAGAGCGAAGCCGAAACGGCCAAGATCGCGGTGCGCAACCTGCGCCGTGACGCGAACGAGCAACTGAAGAAGCTCGTGAAAGACAAGGAAATCTCCGAAGACGACGAGCGTCGTGCCGGTGACGAAGTCCAGAAGCTGACGGACCGGTTCGTCGCGGAAATCGACAAGCTCGTGACGACCAAGGAAGCCGAGATCATGACGGTCTGAAGCCGTCCGGCTCCAGAACCTTCACGGTTTCACTTCATTTTTGCAGTCACTGTCCCGACGGCCATGACCTATACCAGCTCTACCGTTCGCGTGCCTGATGTCGCGGCGGTGCCGCGACATATCGCGATCATCATGGACGGCAATGGCCGTTGGGCGACGCAGCGCCGGCTGCCGCGTGTGGCGGGCCATACGCGCGGCGTCGACGCGGTGCGGGCCGCCGTCGAGGCGTGTGCACGGCGCGGCGTCGAATATCTGACGCTGTTCGCGTTCAGCTCGGAAAACTGGCGTCGTCCGAACGACGAGGTGTCGTTCCTGATGCGCCTCTTCGTGACGGCGCTGGAGCGCGAAATCGGCAAGCTGCACGCGAATGGCATCCGGCTGCGCGTCGTCGGCGACCTGGCGATGTTCGATACGCGGATCCAGGACCTGATCCGTCGCGCGGAAACCAAAACCGCCCGAAATACCCGGCTGACGCTGACTATTGCCGCCAACTACGGCGGCCGCTGGGACATCATGCAGGCCACCCGCAAGCTGGTCGACCAGTCGGTCGCGGCGGGCCGTCCCGTCGAGGTCACCGAAGAAGCCTTCGCCGAACATCTGGCGATGGCCTACGCGCCCGAGCCGGATCTCTTCATCCGTACCGGCGGCGAGCAGCGCATCAGCAACTTCCTGCTGTGGCAACTCGCGTACACCGAGTTCTATTTCACCGATACCTACTGGCCGGATTTCGACGCGGACGCGCTCGGTCACGCCATCGAATCCTATGCGGAGCGTGAGCGCCGCTTCGGCCGCACGAGCGCGCAGCTCGAACCGCAATCGCAGAACGTCGATTCGCTTCCATGCTAAAAACCCGTGTCATCACGGCGATCGTCCTGCTGGCTGTCTTTCTGCCGGTCACCTTGTTTGCACCGGTGGGCGCGTTTGGCGCGCTGATCGCGTTCGTCGTGGTCTTTGCCGCGTGGGAATGGGCGCGTTTGCTCAAGCTGGGCGGCGCCGGGCCGGTCGTTTACGCGCTGATAGCGGCCGCGGTGCTGGTCGCGAGCACGAAGCCTGGCACCGGCGTCGAGCAATACCGGCCGCTGTTTCAGGCGGCGTCGGTGTTCTGGGTGCTGGTCGGGCCGTTCGTGTTGCTGAGAAAGCCGACGCTCGCGCAGGGCGCCTGGCGCGGTTTCCTGCTGATTGCGGGCCTGCTGGTATTCGTCGCGTGCTGGCATGCGCTCGTCGCGGCCCGCATGGCTGGCGTGCCGTTCGTGCTGTCCCTGCTGCTAGTGGTATGGCTGGCCGATATCGGCGCATACTTCTCGGGTAAGGCATTCGGCAGGCACAAACTCGCGCCTGCCATCAGCCCGGGCAAGACCTGGGAAGGCGCGGTTGGAGGCTGGATCGCCGTGCTGGTCGTGGCCATCGTGGCCGTTGCCACCTATGCGTTCGAGCCGACCCTGTATTCGGCGCTGCTGGAGCGCCTCGGCGCCCCGCGCGCGCTCATCGCGCTGACTGTGCTGGTTGTATTCAGCGTCGTCGGCGACCTGTTCGAGTCGATGCTGAAGCGCCAGGCCGGCGTGAAAGATTCCAGTGGTCTGTTGCCGGGACACGGTGGCGTCCTCGACCGCATCGACGCGTTATTGCCGGTGCTGCCGCTTGCGATGCTGCTGCTCGGCTAGAGAAAGAGACATGCAAAAACGATTAACTCTGCTCGGTTCCACGGGCTCGATTGGAGACAGCACGCTGGATGTCGTCGCGCGTCATCCCGAGCGTTTTTCCGTCTACGCGCTGACCGCGCACCGCAACGGCGACAAGCTCGTCGAACAGTGTCTGCGCTTCAAGCCTGACGTGGCTGTCGTCGGCGATGCGGCAACCGCCGCGCAGGTCGCCACGAAGCTGCGCGAAGCGGGTTGCAAGACCGAAGTCGCGTATGGCCAACAGGCGCTCGTCGACGTGTCGAAGAGCGAGCATTGCGATACCGTTGTCGCGGCGATCGTCGGCGCGGCGGGCCTCGCGCCCAGCCTCGCCGCGGCGCGCGCCGGCAAGCGCATCCTGCTCGCGAACAAGGAAGCGCTCGTGATGTCCGGCGCGATTTTCATGGACGCCGTGCGCGACAACGGCGCGATCCTGCTGCCGGTCGACAGCGAACACAACGCGGTTTTCCAGTGCCTGCCGCGCGAAGCCGCGCTGCATGGCGGTGTGTCGAAGATCATCCTGACCGCGTCGGGCGGCCCGTTCCGGACGCGCGAACCGTCGACGCTCGTCGACGTCACGCCCGACGAAGCCTGCGCGCATCCGAACTGGGTCATGGGCCGCAAGATCTCGGTCGACTCGGCGACGATGATGAACAAGGGCCTCGAAGTCATCGAGGCGCACTGGCTGTTCAATCTGCCAGGCGAACGCATCGAGGTGCTGATTCATCCGCAGAGCGTGATCCATTCGATGGTTTCGTATGCGGACGGTTCAGTGCTCGCGCAACTCGGCAACCCCGACATGCGCACGCCGATCGCGTACGCACTGGCGTTCCCGGATCGTGTCGATTCGGGCGTCGCGCAACTCGATCTCTTACAGGTCGCCTCGCTGTCGTTCGAGAAGGCGGATTACGCGCGTTTTCCCTGTCTCGCGCTCGCGATGAAGGCGCTGGCTGAAGGCGGCATCGCAAGCGCGGCGCTGAATGCGGCGAACGAGATTGCCGTTGATGCGTTCCTGTCGCGCCGTATCGGCTTCATGGCCATCGCGCAGGTGGTCGACTCGGTGCTGAATGCGTTGCCGAACCGCAGCGCTGCCGCCCTCGATGACGTGATCGAAGCCGACGCAGCCGCGCGCCGGGCGGCCACGGCCTTTATCGACCGTCTGCCTGCGGGCGCCCGCCCGGAACGCGCCGTCCAGTGAGGCGTTCATGAACCTGCTGATCGAACTGGTTGCCTTCGCCGTCGCGATTGGCGTGCTCGTTGTCGTGCATGAATACGGCCACTACAGCGTCGCGCGGATGTGCGGCGTGAAGGTGCTGCGGTTTTCGATCGGCTTCGGCAAACCGCTCGTTCAGTGGGTCAGCAAGAAGACCGGGACCGAATGGACCATTGCCGCGTTGCCGCTCGGCGGCTACGTGAAGATGCTCGACGAGCGCGAGGAAGGCGCGACGATTTCCGCCGAGGAACTGCCGCACGCGTTCAACCAGCAATCGGTCGCGAAACGGTTTGCAATCGTCGTCGCGGGCCCGGTCGCGAATTTCCTGCTGGCCATCGTACTGTTCGCGGCCGTGTTCGCGAGCGGTGTGGCCGAGCCGTCGGCGATTGTCGCGGCGCCGGCCGCGAATACGCCGGCTGCGCGCGCGGGCTTTGACGGCGGCGAAACCGTCGTCTCGATCCGCGATGAAAACGGTAGCGAGACCGAACCGGTCCGTTCGTGGTCCGATCTGCGCTGGAAGCTGCTGGGCGCGGCGTTCGATCACCGGCGCGTCGTGCTCGGCGCGAAAGACAGCCGTGGCACGTTTGATTTCGCGCTGGACCTGCGCGGCGTCTCCGATCGCGATATCGACGACGATTTCATGACGCGGCTCGGTTTCGAGCCGGGCGGTGGCACGCTGTCGGTGGCCGCCGTCGAGCCGGGCAGCGCGGCGCAGAATGCGGGCCTCGTCGCGGGCGACCGGGTACGTGCGGTGGACGGCAAGCCGGTCGACAGCGCGACAGCTTTCATCGCTTACGTGAAGTCGCATGCGGGCAGGTCGATTACGCTGCAGATCGAGCGTGGCGCGCAGGGCAAAGAACCGGGCGCGCGTCGGGATCTCAGCATCGTGCCGGTGATGACGCGCGATGACGCAAGCGGCCAGAATATCGGCCGGATTGGCGCGGCGCTCGCGACCCAGGTGCCGTCGGTCGATGTCCGTTATGGTCCGATTGAGAGCGTCCAGCTCGGTGCACACCGTACGTGGGATATCGCGGTTTACTCGCTTCGCATGTTCGGCCGGATGATTACAGGTGAGGCATCGCTCAAGAACCTGTCCGGTCCCGTGACCATCGCGGACTACGCCGGAAAGAGCGCGCGCCTTGGTCCGTCCGCGTTTTTATCGTTCCTCGCGCTCGTCAGTATCAGTCTCGGAGTGTTAAACCTCTTACCAATTCCGGTATTGGATGGGGGTCATCTGTTATATTATTTGGTTGAAGCTGTTACCGGCAAAGCCGTATCCGATCGCTGGCAGCTTGTTTTGCAGAGAGCGGGGCTGGTTTGCATCGTCGCACTATCGGCGATCGCGCTCTTCAACGATCTTGCTCGTTTAATCCATTTTTAAAGTGTCTGGTGGCGTTCACGATGGCGACCGCCCGACCTGATGCAGCTATACACACTGGGGAAGCACGTTGTTTAAACCTCATCGCTTTGTTCCAAAGACAGTTGTAGCCGCGGCATTTGCCGCGCATGGGCTGGTGGCTCACGCGACGACACCTTTCGTGGTGCAGGACATTCGGATCGAGGGGTTGCAGCGCGTCGAACCCGGTACCGTGTTTTCGTATCTGCCGATCAAGCAGGGCGACACGTTCAGTGACGACAAGGCTTCCGAAGCCATCCGCGCGCTCTACGCAACGGGCTTCTTCAACGACGTGAAGATTGCCACCGAAGGCAACGTTGTCATCGTGCAGGTCATCGAACGTCCGGCCATCGGCACGATCGATTTCTCCGGCATTCACGAATTCGAAAAGGACAACCTGGCGAAGGCGCTGCGCGCGGTCGGGCTGTCACAGGGCCGTTATTACGACAAGGCGCTCGTCGACAAGGCCGAGCAGGAACTGAAACGTCAGTACCTGACGCGCGGCTTCTACGCCGCCGAAGTCACCACGACGATCACGCCGATCGACCGCAACCGCGTTGCGGTGCTGTTCTCAGTGGTCGAAGGTCCGAGCGCGAAGATCCGCCAGATCAACTTCATCGGCAACAAGGCGTTCAGCACGGGCACGCTGCGCGATGAAATGCAGCTGTCCACGCCGAACTGGTTCTCCTGGTACACGAAGAACGATCTGTACGCGAAGGAAAAGCTCACTGGCGACCTCGAAAATGTCCGCTCGTACTACCTGAATCGCGGTTATCTCGAGTTCAGCATCGAGTCGACGCAGGTGTCGATCTCGCCGGACAAGAAGGACATGTACCTGACGGTCGCGTTGCACGAAGGCGAGCCGTACAAGATCTCGAGCATCAAGCTCGCGGGCAATCTGCTGGATCGCGAAGCTGAGCTCACCAAGCTCATCAAGATCAAGGCTGGCGACCGTTTCTCGGCTGAAAAGCTGCAGGCCACCACAAAGGCGATCGTCGACAAGCTCGGCGAGTACGGTTACGCGTTCGCGACCGTGAACGCGCTGCCGCAGATCGACCAGGAACATCACACGGTCGACCTCACGCTGCAGGTCGATCCGAGCCGCCGCGTGTATGTGCGCCGTATTAATGTGGTAGGCAACACGCGTACGCGGGATGAAGTCGTCCGTCGCGAAATGCGCCAGCTCGAAAGCTCGTGGTTCGATTCGAACCGCCTCGCGCTGTCGAAAGACCGGGTCAACCGTCTCGGCTACTTCACCGATGTGGACGTCACGACGACCCCGGTAGAAGGCACGCCTGACCAGGTGGACGTCGACGTCAAGGTGGCCGAAAAGCCGACCGGCGCGATCACGCTGGGCGCGGGTTTCTCGTCGACCGACAAGGTCGTGCTGTCGGCGGGTGTCTCACAGGACAACGTGTTCGGTTCCGGTACGAGTCTCTCGGTCAACGTGAATACGGCGAAATCGTACCGTACGTTGACGGTGACGCAGGTCGATCCGTACTTCACGGTCGACGGCATCAAGCGCATCACCGACGTCTACTACCGTACGTACGAGCCGCTGTATTATTCGACGGATTCGAGCTTCAAGATTGTCACGATGGGCGGCGACCTGAAGTTCGGTATCCCGTTCTCGGAAGTGGATACGGTCTACTTCGGCGCGGGCCTCGAACAGAATACGCTCGACGTCGATCAAAACACGCCGGCTTCGTACAAGCTGTACGTTCAGGAGTTCGGTCGCGTATCGAACAACGTGCCGCTTACTGTCGGCTGGTCGCGCGACGCGCGGGATAGCGCGCTCGTGCCGAGCCGTGGTTACTTCACGCAGGCGAACGCTGAATATGGCACGCCGATCGGCGGTACGACGTATTACAAGGCAGATCTCCAGGCGCAGTATTATTACTCGTTCTCGCGCGGCTTCGTGCTTGGCCTTAACTTCCAGGGCGGCTACGGTAACGGCCTTCAAGGCAAGCCGTACCCGATTTTCAAGAACTACTACGCCGGCGGTATTGGCTCGGTGCGTGGTTATGAGCCGAGCTCGCTGGGTCCGCGCGACGCCACAACGAACGACCCGATCGGCGGTTCGAAGATGATTGTCGGCAACATCGAGCTTACGTTCCCGTTGCCGGGCACCGGCTACGACCGTACGTTGCGCGTGTTCACGTTCCTCGATGCGGGTAACGTCTGGGCGGACGCGAGTACCGCCGCTACCTCGACCGGCGCGAACGGCCTGCGTTACGGCTACGGTGTCGGTCTCGCGTGGATTTCGCCGATCGGGCCGCTCAAGCTGAGCCTGGGTTTCCCGCTCGTGAAGCACACCGGCGACCAGTACCAGAAGTTCCAGTTCCAGATCGGGACGGCATTCTGATCGCACAGTCCGGGATCACTTACAGTATCGAGAGGATGACTTTGCTAACCGGTATGTTTTCGAAACGTGTGATGTGCGCGCTGGCGCTGGCAACGACGCTGGGCGTGAGCGCCGCGGCGCACGCGCAGGAAGCCAGGATCGCGGCGGTCAATTCCGACCGCATCCTGCGCGAGTCCACGGCTGCGAAGGCGGCGCAGACCAAGCTCGAGGCCGAGTTTGCGAAGCGGGACAAGGATCTGCAGGACATGGCGGCGCGTCTGAAGTCGATGTCCGATTCGCTCGACAAGAATGGTTCATCGCTGTCGCCGGCGGATCGTGCGCAGAAGCAGCGCGATCTGTCGCAGCTCGACACCGATTTCCAGCGCAAGCAGCGTGAATTCCGCGAAGACCTGAACCAGCGCCGTAACGAGGAACTGGCTGCGGTGCTGGATCGCGCGAACAAGGTGATCAAGCAGATCGCCGAGGCGCAGCATTACGACCTGATCGTGCAGGAAGCGGTGTATGTCAGCCCGCGTATCGATATCACCGATCAGGTGCTGAAGGCGCTCGCGGCGTCGAACAGCGCCAACTGAACAGCAGGAGCAGTGCACGCATGGCATTTACGCTCGAGGACATCGCCCGGCAGTTCGGCGGCACGGTAGTCGGCGACCCGGCGCATCGCGTCGGCAGTCTCGCGCCGCTCGATCAGGCTGGTCCGGAACAGCTGGCGTTCCTCGCGAACCCGAAGTATCTGTCGCAGGTCGAAACGACCCGCGCGGGCGCCGTACTGATCAACGCCGACGACCTCGCGAAGCTCGCTCCGGATTCGAACCGTAACTTCATCGTCACGCCCAACCCTTACGCTTACTTCGCGCGCATCGCCCAGGTGTTCATCGACCTCGCGGCGCCGAAGCGTGCGCCGGGCGTGCATGCCAGCGCCACGATCGATCCTTCGGCGAAGGTCGCGGCGAGCGCCGTCATCGGTCCGAATGTGACGGTGGAAGCGGGTGCCGTGATCGGCGAGAACGTGCAGCTCGATGCGAACGTGGTAATCGGCCGCGGCACGCAGATCGGCGACGGCACGCATCTTTACCCGAACGTGTCCGTCTACTACGGTTGCCGGATCGGTCCGCGCGTGATCATCCATGCCGGCGCCGTGATCGGTTCCGATGGTTTCGGTTTCGCCCCCGATTTCACTGGCGACGGCGACGAGCGCACAGGCAGCTGGGTCAAGATTCCGCAGGTCGGCGGCGTGTCGATCGGGCCGGATGTCGAAATCGGCGCAAATACGACGATCGACCGCGGCGCAATGGCCGATACGATCATCGAAGCGTGCGTGAAGATCGACAATCTCGTCCAGATCGGCCATAACTGCAAGGTCGGCGCGTACACGGTCATCGCGGGCTGTGCGGGCATCGCCGGCAGCACGACCATCGGGCGCCATTGCATGATCGGTGGCGCCGTGGGCATTGCCGGTCACGTGACGCTCGCCGATTATGTGATCGTCACGGCGCAATCCGGCGTATCGAAATCGTTGTTGAAGCCCGGCATGTACACGAGCGCGTTTCCGGCCGTCGATCATGCCTCGTGGAACAAGAGCGCGGCACTGCTGCGCAATATCGACAAGTTGCGGGATCGTATCAAGGCGCTGGAAGCCGCCGCCGGTAACGCATCCGGCGACAAGGTTTGACGAGGCAACGGCCAAAGGGCCAGGCAGCACAAAGAACAGAAGCAGCATAAATAGTACGAGCACGGCGTAAGCGCCGTTGACGTGCCCCGGCGGTGGGAGACGCCGCCAGGTCACATAAAACGACGGCCGCACGCGTTACCAACCTGCCTGCGCAAGCATCCGCAGTCATCATCGCGCCACCTGCGCGTGAGCAGAAACACCATGAGCACCGAAAAAATCAATCTCGACATCCACAAGATTCTCACGCTGCTGCCGCACCGCTATCCGATCCTGCTCGTCGATCGGGTGCTCGAACTCGAGCCGCACAAGCGCATCAAAGCGTTGAAGAACGTGTCGATCAACGAGCCGTATTTCATGGGCCACTTTCCGAAGCGCCCGGTCATGCCCGGCGTGCTGATCCTGGAAGCGCTCGCGCAGACGGCCGCGCTCCTGACGTTCGCGGAAGAGCCGCACGATCCGGATAACACGCTGTATCTCTTCGTCGGTATTGATAACGCTCGCTTCAAGCGCGTGGTCGAACCGGGCGACCAGCTGATCCTGAACGTCACGTTCGAGCGGCATATGCGCGGCATCTGGAAGTTCAAGGCGCGCGCCGAGGTGGATGGTCAGGTCGCGGCGGAAGCCGATCTGATGTGCGCAGTCCGCACGACGGACGATGGCCAGTAATACGCCGCGCAGCATCCAGACAACGCAACGAATCACAAGCGAGGGCGCATGAGCAGGATTCATCCTACTGCGATCATCGAGCCGGGCGCACAGCTCGACGAGTCAGTCGAAATCGGACCGTATGCCATCGTCGGCGCACACGTCACGATCGGCGCACGGACCACGGTCGGTTCGCACAGCGTGATCGAAGGTCACACGACGATCGGCGAGGACAACCGCATCGGTCATTTTGCATCGGTCGGTGGCCGTCCGCAGGACATGAAGTACAAGGACGAGCCGACCCGGCTCGAGATCGGCAATCGCAACATGATCCGCGAGTTCACGACGATCCACACCGGCACGGTGCAGGACGCGGGCGTCACGTCGCTTGGCGACGACAACTGGATCATGGCGTACGTGCACATCGGCCACGATTGTCGCGTGGGCAGCAACGTCATTCTGTCGAGCAACGCGCAGATGGCCGGCCACGTGACGATCGGTGACCACGCGATCATCGGCGGCATGTCGGGCGTGCACCAGTTCGTGCGCATCGGCGCGCATTCGATGCTCGGCGGCGCGTCGGCTCTCGTGCAGGACGTTCCGCCGTTCGTGATCGCCGCCGGCAACAAGGCGGAGCCGCACGGCATCAATGTCGAAGGGCTGCGTCGCCGGGGCTTTTCGGTGGACGCGATCTCGGCGCTGCGCTCGGCCTATCGTGTGCTGTACAAGAACGGCCTGTCGCTGGAAGAAGCGAAGGTGCAGTTGCGCGAACTCGCGACCGCCGGCGGCGACGGCGATGCTCCGGTGCAGGCGCTGGTCGCCTTCGTCGAAGCGTCGCAGCGCGGCATCATCCGCTAGCCGATGGCGCTGCAACCCCGCCCGCTGCGGCTTGCAATGGTGGCCGGCGAGCCGTCGGGCGATCTGCTCGCGGCATCGCTGCTCGAGGGCCTGTCGAGCCGTCTGCCCGAATCCACGCAGTATTACGGCATCGGCGGCCCGCGCATGATCGCGACGGGTTTCGACGCGCACTGGCCGATGGAAAAGCTGACCGTGCGCGGTTACGTCGAAGCGCTCAGGCACATCCCCGAAATTCTCGGCATCCGCAATGAACTGAAGCGTCAGCTGCTGGCCGATCCGCCGGACGCGTTCATTGGCGTCGACGCTCCCGATTTCAATTTCGGACTCGAACATCCGCTGCGCGACGCGGGTATTCCGACGATTCATTTCGTGTGTCCGTCGATCTGGGCGTGGCGCGGCGGCCGCATCAAGAAGATCGCGAAAGCGGTCGATCACATGTTGTGCGTGTTCCCGTTCGAGACGGCGCTGCTTGAGAAGGCGGGCGTCGCGGCGTCCTACGTCGGTCATCCGCTGGCCGACGAAATTCCGCTCGTGCCCGATACGTTGGGGGCGCGCCGCACGCTCGGTCTGCCGGAAAGCGGCCCGGTGATCGCCGTGCTGCCAGGCAGCCGGCGCTCGGAAATCGCACTGATCGGGCCGACGTTCTTCGACGCGATGGCGTTGATGCAGCAGCGCGAACCCGGCGTGCGCTTCGTGATGCCGGCGGCCACGCCCGCGCTGCGCGAACTGCTGAAGCCGCTCGCCGAAGCCCATCCGGGTCTCGCCTTGACGATCACCGACGGCCAGTCGCAAACTGCGATGACCGCCGCCGACGCGATTCTCGTCAAGAGCGGCACCGTGACGCTGGAAGCCGCGCTGCTGAAAAAGCCGATGGTGATCTCGTACAAGGTGCCCTGGTTGACGGGCCAGATCATGCGGCGGCAGGGTTATCTGCCGTACATCGGCTTGCCGAACATTCTGGCGGGGCGTTTCGTGGTGCCGGAAATTCTCCAGCATTTCGCGACGCCTGAAGCGCTGGCCGACGCCACGCTGACGCAGCTGAACGACGCAGCCAATCGCCGTACGCTCACGGAAATTTTCACGGAAATGCATCACGTGCTGAAGCAGAATACGGCCCAGCGCGCCGCGGAAGTGGTAACGGGCATCATCGAAACCCGCAAGGGGCGGCGGTGAACGCCGCCCGCACGCCGCGCCGTAACGTTGCTACCGGCTCAGCGGCGATCCAGGCCGGTCTGAACTTCGATTCAGACGTCGAGATCGTGTGCGGTGTCGATGAAGCCGGGCGTGGCCCGCTGGCCGGTCCGGTTGTCGCGGCGGCGGTCATTTTCGATCCGGCGAAGCCCATGATTCGCGGTCTCGACGATTCAAAGGCGCTCACCGCGAAAAAGCGCGAGGAGCTGTACGACAAGATCGTCGACCGCGCGCTGGCGTTCTGCGTCGCGTCTGCGTCGGTCGAGGAAATCGACACGCTCAACATCCTGCACGCCACGATGCTCGCGATGAAGCGCGCTGTCGAAGGGCTCGCCGTCACGCCGACGCTCGTGAAGATCGACGGCAATCGCTGTCCGGTGCTGAGCATTCGCAGCGAGGCGATTGTCGGCGGCGATGCGCTGGTGAAAAGCATCTCGGCTGCGTCGATTCTGGCGAAGGTCACGCGTGATCGCATGCTGCTCGAACTGCATCAGACGTATCCCGTCTACGGCTTCGATGCGCATTCCGGCTACGGCACGCCGCAGCATCTGGCGGCGCTGCTCGAACACGGGCCGTGCGAGCATCATCGGCGCTCGTTCGCGCCGGTGCGCGAGGCGCATGCGCGGCTGGGTATGCCGGTCATATTGCCGGGCAAGGTGCCGGTTGTCTTGCCAGCCCTGCGCGACGACGCATTCGAAGGCGCGCAGGATGACGGCCCCGGTAACGCGTTCGGCGACGGCGCACCCGCATTCTGAAGCGCTCCAGCGCCGGACGGGCGTTCTGACCACCTGAACCTTCTTCGCCACCTGTGAAAGCCATCACGTCGCGGGACAACCCGCTCTACAAACGACTGAAAGCGCTGGCCGGCTCGACGCACCAGCAGCGGCGCAGCGCGCACGCGTTACTCGAAGGTTTCCACCTGGCGAGCGCGTATCTCGATGTCGCGGGTCAGCCGGAGACGTGCATCGTCACCGAAGGCGCGCTGCGTCACGAGGAAGCGCAGGCGATCGTCTCGCGGATCGACGGGCATCGCGTCATCACGCTGCCGGATGCGCTGTTCGGGCAACTGTCGAGCGTCGTGCACGGCGTGGGGATTCTGCTGCTGGTCGAAAAGCTCGATGCGCCGCTGCCGGACAAGGTCACGCAGACCTGCGTCGTACTCGATGGCGTGCAGGATGCGGGCAACGTCGGCTCGATCCTGCGTAGTGCGGCGGCCGCGGGCGTGTCGCACGTGTTTTGCGCGCCGGGGACGGCGTACGCATGGTCGTCGAAAGTGCTGCGCTCGGGAATGGGCGCACATTTTCTGCTGGAGATTCACGAAGACGTCGAAGCAGAGGCGCTGATCGGTCGGCTCGACATACCAGTGACGATCACCGATTCGCATGGCGCGCGGGCGATCTACGATTGCGACCTGTCCGGCCCGCATGCATGGGTATTCGGCAACGAAGGCGCGGGTGTGTCGCAGGCGTGGCGTGATGCGGTCACGCATCGGGTGACGATTCCGCAACCAGGCGGCATGGAATCGCTGAATGTGGCGGCCGCAGCCGCCGTGTGTCTCTTCGAGCAGTGCCGCCAGCAGCGCGGCGCCTGATCTTCGGGTCGAAGCGCGCTACACGCTTCAGCGTCAATACGACGAACGGTCGAGCTTGATTTCCTGCAGGATCGTCGTTGCGATTTCTTCGATCGACTTGTGCGTCGACGACAGCCACTTGATTCCTTCACGCCGCATCATTGCTGACGCTTCATTGATCTCGTAGCGGCAATTCTCGAGCGCAGCGTATTTGCTGCCCGGCCGCCGCTCGTTACGGATCTCCGACAGTCGCTGCGGATCGATCGACAACCCGAACATTTTCTGACGATGCTCGAGCAACGGCGTCGGCAGCTTGCCGCGTTCGAAGTCTTCGGGAATCAGCGGATAGTTCGCCGCCTTCACGCCGTATTGCATCGCGAGATAGAGGCTCGTCGGCGTCTTGCCGCTGCGTGATACGCCGACCAGGATCACATCGGCGTCCGCGAGATTGCGGTTCGACTGGCCGTCATCGTGCGCGAGCGAGAAGTTGATCGCCTCGATCCGGTTCTTGTACTCCTCGGTGTCGGCGTTCTGGTGCCCCCGTCCCATCGCATGGCTCGACTTCAGTTCCAGTTCCTGTTCGAGCGGCTCGATGAAGGTCTGGAACATGTCGAGCACGAGCGCGTTACAGTCCTTCACGATGTTGTTCGAAGGGCTATCGACGAGCGTCGTGAACACGATCGGCCGCCGGCCTTCGTGCTGACCGGCTTCGTTGATCTTTTCGAGCGTGGCGTATGCCTTTTCCGTCGAATCGACAAAAGGCACGCGGACCAGACGGAATTTCTGGTCGAACTGGGAGAGGATCGAATGCGCGAAGGTTTCGGCAGTGATCCCGGTACCGTCGGAGACGATGAATACGGTGGGCGGCATCGGAGGAGCAGGGAACGTGAGCGGAAAAACACGCTCGAAAGAAACATCGCCGCATGTTTCACCGCGCGCGATTCAAGGCTCGCGGCGGCGTCGAAGCAGCGCGCCGTGTGGCCACAAAATGCGTTCCGCCGGACGGCGCAGACCTCGTAAAGGCCCGCCCGACAGACCGGGACGCGGTTCGAGGCGCAATTCTCTGCCGACTGTCACATTTCGGGAGTCGGCACGGTAGAATAGCGGCAACCTGTTGGATAAGCAATTGCAGGCAATCCGCGTTGATGCCGGGCTTTTCGTCCGTATTACACGTTGAATGCCGTCAAGTTCGGTGAATCTTCTGCTTCCTCGCGTTTCATCCGCGAGCGGCCCCGCAGATGAATGCGCTGTGCGATTGTTTCTCCAACAGGTTGTGCAAGACGCGTCACCGCTTCTTATGAGCGGCCGCGTCAGAGCCCACTTGCACAGCCGTGAATTTCTTTCACACTTAGGGGCTTGTATGACTAACGCAGTTAACGTCACAAAGGATCTGGCGTATGTAGTTCCGTTCGAGCAGTTGCGGATGACCGATGTGGAGATTGTGGGCGGTAAGAACGCCTCGCTCGGCGAGATGATCAGTCAGCTCGCTGAAGCAGGCGTGCGCGTGCCGACCGGTTTCGCCACGACGGCGCTCGCATTCCGCGATTTCCTGCATCACAACAATCTCACCGAACGCATTGCGAAACGTCTGGAGACGCTCGACGTCGACGACGTGAAGGCACTTGCTGAAGCGGGCAAGGAGATCCGTCAATGGATCGTCGATGCGCCGATGCAGCCGCGTCTCGAACAGGAAATCCGCGCAGGCTTCGACACGCTCCAGAACAGCTCGCCTGAAGAGCTTTCGTTTGCCGTCCGCTCGTCGGCGACGGCGGAGGATCTGCCGGACGCTTCGTTCGCCGGTCAGCAGGAAAGCTACCTCAACGTAGTCGGCATCGACGACGTGCTCGATCGCATGAAGCACGTGTTCGCGTCGCTGTATAACGACCGCGCTATTTCCTATCGTGTCCACAAGGGTTTCACGCACGCTGAAGTCGCGTTGTCGGCGGGTGTGCAGCGCATGGTGCGCTCGGACGTCGGCGCAGCGGGCGTGATGTTCACGCTCGATACCGAATCGGGCTTCAAGGATGCCGTGTTCATCACGTCGAGCTACGGCCTCGGTGAAACGGTCGTGCAGGGCGCCGTGAATCCGGACGAGTTCTACGTCTTCAAGACCACGCTCGCGCAAGGCAGGTACCCGATCATCCGTCGCTCGATCGGCTCGAAGCTGATCAAGATGGAATTCACGAAGGCTGGCGAACAGGGTCGCGTGAAGACCGTCGACGTGTCGCACGAGCAGCGCAACCGCTTCTCGATCACCGACGAAGACGTGATCGAACTCGCGAAGTACGCGGTCATCATCGAGAAGCACTACCAGCGTCCGATGGACATCGAGTGGGGCAAGGACGGTCGCGACGGCAAGATCTTCATTCTGCAGGCGCGTCCGGAAACGGTGAAGAGCCAGGCAGCGGGCAAGGTCGAGCAGCGCTTCAAGCTGAAGGGCCAGTCGCAGGTCATCGCAACCGGCCGTGCGATCGGTCAGAAGATCGGCGCGGGTCCGGTGCGCGTGATTCACGATCCGTCGGAAATGGAACGGGTGCAGCCGGGCGATGTGCTCGTCGCCGACATGACCGACCCGAACTGGGAACCGGTGATGAAGCGTGCATCGGCAATCGTCACGAACCGTGGCGGCCGTACGTGCCACGCGGCGATCATCGCGCGTGAACTCGGCGTGCCGGCAGTCGTGGGCTGCGGCGACGCAACCGACGTCCTGAAGGAAGGCGCGCTCGTCACCGTATCGTGCGCGGAAGGCGACGAAGGCAAGATCTACGACGGTCTGCTCGAAACCGAAGTGACCGAAATCCAGCGCGGCGAACTGCCCGAAATTCCGGTCAAGATCATGATGAACGTCGGTAACCCGCAACTCGCGTTCGACTTCTCGCAGTTGCCGAATGCAGGCGTGGGTCTCGCTCGCCTCGAGTTCATCATCAACAACAACATCGGCGTGCATCCGAAGGCGATCCTCGAGTATCCGAACATCGATCAGGATCTGAAGAAGGCCGTGGAAAGCGTCGCACGCGGCCATGCTTCGCCGCGCGCGTTCTACGTCGACAAGCTGACCGAAGGCATCGCGACGATCGCGGCTGCGTTCTATCCGAAACCCGTGATCGTGCGTCTGTCGGACTTCAAGTCGAATGAGTACAAGAAGCTGATCGGCGGTTCGCGTTACGAGCCGGACGAAGAAAACCCGATGCTGGGTTTCCGTGGCGCGTCGCGTTACATCGCGGATGATTTCGCCGAAGCGTTCCAGATGGAATGCATCGCGCTGAAGAAGGTGCGCGAAGAAATGGGCCTCGACAACGTCGAGATCATGGTGCCGTTCGTGCGGACGCTGAAGCAGGCGGAACGTGTGGTCGGGCTGCTGTCGAAGTTCGGCCTGAAGCGCGGCGAAAAGGGCCTGCGTCTGATCATGATGTGTGAAGTGCCGTCGAACGCGATCCTCGCTGAAGAATTCCTGCAATTCTTCGACGGTTTCTCGATCGGTTCGAACGACTTGACGCAGCTGACGCTCGGCCTCGACCGCGACTCCGGCATGGAACTGCTGGCCGTCGATTTCGACGAACGCGACCCGGCGGTCAAGTTCATGCTGAAGCGTGCGATCGAAACGTGTCTGCGTCTGAACAAGTACGTCGGCATCTGCGGTCAGGGCCCGTCGGATCACCCGGACTTCGCGCAATGGCTGACGGACGAAGGCATTGCGTCGATTTCGCTGAACCCGGATACGGTCATCGAGACGTGGCAGGCGCTGGCGAAATCGTCGGCGAAGTAAACAAGCGTCAAGGCGCGGAATAACGCATCAGGTTCGTGCTATAAACACCCCGGTATATCCGGGGTGTTTTGCTTTCTGGAGGTCGACGTGGCAACAGGTGGGCTGTTCTGGTGGGTGGGTGCGGGGGTGCTCGTCGTGCTGGAGTTGTTCAGTGGCACCTTCTACATGCTGATGATCGCGCTGGGGTTCGTCGCGGCGGGTCTGGCGCGCTGGGCCGGCGCGAATATCGACCTGCAACTCGCGCTGGCGGCGGCGGTTGCACTCGCGGCAGTGATCCTGCTGCGCCGCTCGCGCTTCGGCCGGCGGGTGCGCAAGGACGCATTGCGCAATCCCGACGTCAACCTGGACATCGGCGCCACGCTCAGTGTGTCGGACTGGCACGACCGGCGTGCGCGGATCAGCTACCGCGGCGCTGACTGGGACGTCGAACTGGCGCCCGGCGAACCCGAAGACGCGCGGCTCTACGAGGTCACTGCGTTACGCGGAAGCTGTCTGATCGTGGCAGCAAGGAAGCAGGCTGTGGGGGCCTGAAAGCGCGGACAGCGCATCGAATAACCATAAGGAGTGAGCAGATGGATTTGACTATTGTCGGGGCAATCGTGCTGGTGATCGTCATCGTGATCGCCGCGCAAACCATCAAGATCGTGCCGCAGCAGCACGCCTGGGTGCTCGAACGGCTCGGCCGCTATCACGCGACGCTCACGCCCGGCATGAGCATCGTCGTGCCGTTCATCGACCGCATCGCGTACAAGCACATCCTCAAGGAAATTCCGCTCGAAGTGCCGAGCCAGGTCTGTATCACGCGCGACAACACCCAGTTGCAGGTCGACGGCGTGCTGTATTTCCAGGTGACCGATCCGATGAAGGCGTCGTACGGATCGAGCAACTTCGTATTCGCGATCACGCAGCTGTCGCAGACCACGCTGCGTTCGGTGATCGGCAAGCTGGAACTCGACAAGACGTTCGAAGAGCGCGATTTCATCAACCACAGTATCGTGTCGTCGCTTGATCAGGCCGCGGCGAACTGGGGCGTGAAGGTGCTGCGTTACGAGATCAAGGACCTGACGCCGCCCAAGGAGATTCTCCACGCGATGCAGGCGCAGATCACCGCCGAGCGCGAAAAGCGCGCGTTGATCGCGGCATCGGAAGGGCGCAAGCAGGAGCAGATCAATATCGCGTCAGGCGGTCGTGAAGCGGCGATCCAGCGCTCGGAGGGCGAGCGGCAGGCGGCGATCAACCAGGCGCAGGGTCAGGCCGCGGCGATTCTGGCGGTGGCCGAAGCGAACGCGCAGGCCATTCAGAAGATCGCGGCGGCGATCCAGTCGAATGGCGGCATGGAAGCGGTGAACCTGAAAGTGGCCGAACAGTATGTGAACGCGTTCGGCAATCTGGCCAAGCAGGGCAACACGCTGATCGTGCCGGGTAACCTGGCGGACATGAGCACGATGATCGCCTCGGCGCTGACGATCGTGAACCGCGGGAAGGCGGCGGCAGGCGAAGCCCGTTGACCGAAGGCGCACCGAAATAAAAAACCCGCAGACTCCTGCGGGTTTTTTGATCGGAAGGCAGACGCCATCAGGTCGGCGTGCGCATCAAACGTGCCTTTTCGCGTTCCCAGTCGCGCTTCTTCTCGACGTCGCGCTTGTCGTGCATCTTCTTGCCCTTTGCGAGGCCAATCTCGCACTTCACGCGGCCGCCCTTGTAATGGAAGTTCAGCGGCACGAGCGTATAGCCACGCTGCTCGACCTTGCCGATCAGTTTGCTGATCTCTTCGCTGTGCAGCAGCAGCTTGCGTGTGCGGACCGGATCCGGGTGGATATGGGTCGAAGCTTCCGGTAGCGGGCTGATGTGCGCACCGATCAGAAAGAGTTCGCCGTTACGGATCACGACGTAACCTTCCTTGATCTGGCCGCGCCCCGCGCGCAGCGACTTGACCTCCCATCCTTCGAGCACGAGCCCCGCTTCGTAGCGCTCTTCGATGAAATAGTCGAAGAAGGCTTTTCTGTTGTCGATGATGCTCATGAATGGAAAGTGCCCAACTCGTTTAAAATCACGATTTTAGCAAAGCGGGGCAAGGAAAGCCCGCAGCGCTTTTCCACCGTTGCCACTTGTCGCGCAATTTATGGCAGATGTCCAGAAAACCGTGTTGATCCGCCATTCGGCGGAACAGATGTTTGACCTCGTCACCGACGTGGCCGATTACCCCAATTTCCTCCCGTGGTGCGGTGGTGTCGAAATCCGACGTCAGGACGAGAACGGGATGGAGGCGAAAATCGACATCAATTTCAAGGGCATCAAGCAGCATTTCGCCACCCACAATACCCAGCAACGCCCCACGCGGATCGATATGGAGTTCGCGGACGGCCCGTTCAGGAAGTTCACCGGCTTCTGGCGGTTCACGCCGCTGCGCGTGGACGCCTGCAAGATCGAAT
This sequence comes from Paraburkholderia sp. GAS42, assembly GCF_050436565.1. NCBI lineage: Bacteria > Pseudomonadati > Pseudomonadota > Betaproteobacteria > Burkholderiales > Burkholderiaceae > Paraburkholderia > Paraburkholderia sp. GAS42. The sequence continues at coordinate 433,549 of NZ_JBNDML010000003.1, forward strand.
TCGCGCTGCACTACGAATTCTCGAGCATTATCATCGAGAAAATCATCGGACCGGTGTTCAGCCATATCGCGAACACGTTCGTCGAATCGTTCGTGAAGCGCGCTGACCAGCGCTACGGTAAGGCATGAGCGCGATGCTGTCGATCGAAGTCTGCTACGCGCTGCCCGATACGCAGACGCTGATTGCCGTCGAATTGCCGGAAGGCGCGACGCTGCAGCAGGCCATTGACGCGAGCGGCATCCTCCAGCGGCATCCGGAGATCGATCTTGCAGCGCTGAAGACTGGCGTGTTCGGCAAGGTGAAGCCGCTCGACACCGTCCTGGACCAACACGACCGCGTGGAGATCTACCGGCCGTTGATCGTCGATCCTAAGGAAGCGCGTCAGCGGCGCGTGCAGAAAACCCGCAAGGCGGGCTCGATCGAAGGGCGCAGATGGCAGAACAAGGACTCGCGGTAGGTCAGTTTTCCCCTTCTTCGGTTGTCCGTATTGTGGTCCTGCGCCGTCGCCGCGCTCAACGTGGCTTCGTGTGCTGTGCGCTCAATGCGCCGACACCTGCGCCTTTTCTTCGATCGGCGTCTCGCCTGGGTCATCACTGGCGTGCTGACGCACCGACCAGCTGACGCCGGCCACGAGTAGTGCAATGGCGGCCATCTCGAGCGGACGGGGCATCCGGTGGTCGTAGATGAAACCATAGAGCAGCGCGAACAGCGTCTCGAACACGATCATCTGACCGGACAGCGTGAGCGGCAGCCGCTTCGACGCGGCGTTCCACAGCCCGTTGCCCAGCCACGACGCGCCGATCGCCAGCACCAGGTTGACTGTCCAGAACAGATGCCAGCGGGCATCGGCAACGGGTGCCGGCGCTGCGTCCGCGGGCAGCACGGCAATCACGCCCCACATGATCGCGGCGAGCGCGCCCGTGATCACGCCCCACAGCACCGACCACTCGTTGCCGCTGAAATGCAGATTGCGTCGCAGATAGCGGGTGTTTTCGACGGCGAACCACGTCCAGCACACGAGCGCGCCAACCGCACAGGCGAGGCCGGCGATTTTGGTCGTCACGCTTGTGGCGCCGCCGCCATCGACGGTGAATACATCGATATTGATGCACGCGATGCCCGCGACGACCATCGCCAGCGGCAATACAAGGCGCGTGAGCGGTACGGCGCCGTGATCGCGCCGGCCAAGCAGCGTGACCGTGACGGGCAGCACGCCGACGATCAGCGAGGACGGCGCCACGCCGACCATGTGCACGGCGCTTGCCAGCAGCACGTAATAGAGGATATTGCCGGCGAGGGCGAGCGTGACGAGCGCGCGCAGGTCCTCGCGCGTCAGGCGGCGCAGCAGCGAGCGCGCCGAAGGCAGTGCCGCCAGCAAGGACACGACGCCGTACATCACGTAGCGGCCCGCGCCAAGGAGAAGCGGGGAAAAATCCGCGAGAAGCCGTGGCGCGAGAAAAACCACGCCCCATAACGCTCCGGCCATCACGCCATATGCCACACCGCGCCGCATTACTACCTCGAACCAAAATGCAATAAAGGCGCGCAGGTTAACACGGCAAGGTGGGTCGGCGTCTTGTTCGATCCTGCACTCCGGCCGGGTGAATGCCGCGCGAAAGGCTCAAAGGCGCCTGGTGCACGCCGGGCAGGGCACTGGATCCAGCAGGTGTAGCCGAACGAGCAAACGAAACCGGATCGAACCTGGGCCGAACCGCGAACCGAAATTCAGAGGCCAGCAAAGCCAGAAAAATTCACCGAAAATTCGCTAAGCTGCTGTTCGCGCAGTGAAAACCAGGGAGGTATCGCGTATAATTCGCTTTTGCGCCCATAGGATTTGCCATGCGTCTGATCCAAAAAGCACTCACGTTCGATGACGTGCTCCTCGTCCCGGCTTTCTCTGACGTTCTGCCGCGCGACACCAGCCTCAAAACCCGGCTGACCCGCAATATCTCCGTGAATATGCCGCTCGTGTCCGCCGCCATGGACACGGTCACCGAAGCCCGTCTTGCCATTGCAATGGCGCAGATGGGTGGCGTCGGCATCATTCACAAGAATCTCACGCCGGCCGAGCAGGCGCGCGAAGTCGCCAAGGTCAAGCGTTTCGAGTCGGGCGTCGTGCGCGATCCGATTACGGTTCCGCCGCAGATGAAAGTGCGCGATGTGATCGCGCTGTCGCAACAGCACGGCATTTCGGGCTTTCCCGTCGTCGAAGGCGCACAACTGATCGGCATCGTCACGAATCGCGACCTGCGTTTCGAAACCCGTCTCGACGAACCGGTCCGTACGATCATGACGCCGCGTGATCGCCTCGTCACCGTCAAGGAAGGCACGCCGCTCGCCGAAGCGAAGGCGCTGATGCACAGCCACCGCCTGGAGCGCGTGCTGGTCATCAACGATTCGTTCGAACTGCGCGGCCTGATGACCGTCAAGGACATCACGAAGCAGACCGAACACCCGGACGCGTGTAAGGACGAACACGGCAAGCTGCGCGCGGGCGCGGCCGTCGGCGTCGGCGCAGATAACGAAGAGCGCGTGCAGCTGCTGGTCGCGGCAGGCGTCGACGTCATCGTCGTCGATACGGCGCACGGTCACAGCAAGGGTGTGCTCGAGCGCGTGCGCTGGGTCAAGAAGAATTTCCCGCACGTTGAAGTGATCGGCGGCAATATCGCTACCGCCGAAGCCGCGAAGGCGCTCGTCGAATACGGCGCGGATGGCGTCAAGGTCGGCATCGGCCCGGGCTCGATCTGCACGACGCGGATCGTCGCCGGTGTGGGCGTGCCGCAGATCACGGCAGTCGCAAACGTCTCCGATGCACTGCGTGGCTCGGGCGTGCCGGTCATCTCGGACGGCGGCGTGCGCTTTTCGGGCGACGTCAGCAAGGCGCTCGCAGCGGGCGCGGATGCGGTCATGATGGGCAGCATGCTCGCCGGCACCGAAGAATCGCCGGGCGACGTGTTCCTGTATCAAGGCCGTCAGTACAAGTCGTACCGCGGCATGGGCTCGGTCGGCGCGATGAAGGACGGCGCTGCAGACCGTTACTTCCAGGACAACTCCGCGAACATCGACAAGCTCGTGCCGGAAGGCATCGAAGGTCGCGTCGCGTACAAGGGTTCGGTCAACGCGATCCTGTTCCAGCTGATCGGCGGCGTGCGCGCCAGCATGGGCTACTGCGGCTGCAAGACGATCGACGAACTGCATGAAAAGGCCGAGTTCGTCCAGATCACCGCAGCGGGCATGCGCGAGTCGCACGTGCATGATGTCCAGATCACGAAGGAAGCGCCCAACTACCACGTGGACTAAAGGACCAGACGCCGATGAAGCCATTGCTGCGCGCTGTACTCGTGATCGATGCGTTGTTGCTGCTGGCGTTTGGGCTGCTGTTTCTGCTCACGCCGTGGACGTCGCTGTACAACGCGCTGCAACTGGTGCAGGTCGATCCTGCACTCGTCGGGCAGGCTTTTGGCCTTGGGCTGCTCGGGCTGGCGTGGCTCGCGTTTCACGCTGCCGTCGATGGCGGCATGACGCGCACGGTCGCCCGGGTCATCGGGCACGTCAACTGGCTGACCGGTGTGCTGATGCTGGTCTGGCTGATCGGTCTGCATAAGCCTTCGCTGACTGCGTTCGGTCAGCTGGTGGCCGCAGTGGTCGCCGTGGTGCTGGTGGTCATCGGTCTTGGTGGCGTGCGTCTCGCGCGCGTGGTGCGTCGGCGGGAGCGGGCGCGCGTGGCCGAGGTCGTGGCCGCTGAACGTGAGCAGAAACTCGCGGATAAACTCGCCGACAAACGGGCCGCGAAGGGACGTGAAACGGATCGCGAGCTGAATCGCGGCGTAGAAGGTGAGCCACGCGTTTATCAGACCGAGCCGGTGATGCCGGCGGCGCGTCCGGTGAGTCCGGTCAGTTCTGCAACGGGCCTGCCGGTCGAGCCGGATTTCACGACCGCGCATCAACCGGGCGTCGTGACCGCTGAAACGCGGACGGTCGAAACCCGCACGGTGACCGACCACGACGTATCTCGCGACGAAGCCCGCGATGCTGCGGCCGATGCGCCTGGCGCGCCGCGTCCGCCCTTCCATGGCTGATTCGCGGGCGCTGCCGCCACCTGCACACGCTTCCGGATTGCGTCTGTCTGTCCCGCACGCCGTACCACCTGCCTTATCACGTCTTTTAGCCATGATCTGCGCCGGTTTATCGGGCCCAGGTCAACGGCTGGCAATGAATTCACAGCCGTACCGGATAACACCCCGGTGCGGCGTTCCGTATCCGTTCACTTTTGATTCAGTCCGCTGCCATGCATGACAAGATCCTGATCCTCGACTTCGGTTCGCAAGTCACCCAACTGATCGCACGACGCATCCGCGAGGCGCACGTGCTATCGGAAATCCATCCGTACGACGTCAGCGACGAATTCATCCGCGAATTCGCGCCGAAGGGCGTGATCCTGTCGGGTGGCCCGAACTCGGTTGTCGATGAAGACACGCCGCGTGCGCCGCAGGCTGTGTTCGACCTCGGCGTGCCGGTGCTCGGCATCTGTTACGGCATGCAGACAATGGCTGAACAGCTCGGCGGCAAGGTCGACAGCGGCCATCTGCGCGAATTCGGTTATGCCGAGGTGCGCGCGCGCAGCCACACGACTCTCCTTGAAGGCATTGAGGATTTCCGCACGGCGGAAGGCCACGGCATGCTGAAGGTGTGGATGAGCCACGGCGACAAGGTGCTGGAAATGCCGCCGGGTTTCAAACTGATGGCATCGACTGAATCGTGCCCGGTGGCCGCGATGGCCGACGAAGTGCGTCATTTCTACGGCCTGCAATGGCACCCGGAAGTCACGCATACGGTGCAGGGTCGGGCGATGCTCGAACGCTTCGTACTCGGCATCTGCGGCGCGAAGCCGGACTGGGAAATGGGCCATTACGTCGACGAAGCCGTCGAAAAGATTCGCGAGCAGGTCGGCAACGAACACGTGATTCTGGGCCTGTCAGGCGGCGTGGATTCGTCGGTGGCTGCGGCTCTGCTGCATCGCGCGATCGGCGACCAGTTGACCTGCGTGTTCGTTGATCACGGTCTCTTGCGTCTCAATGAAGCGGAGCAGGTGATGGCGACGTTCGCCGATCACCTCGGCGTGAAAGTGATTCACGTCGACGCGAGCGAGGCGTTCCTGTCGAAGCTCGCCGGTGTGACCGATCCGGAAGCGAAGCGCAAGATCATCGGCGCGGAATTCGTCGAGGTGTTCCAGGCGGAAGCCGGCAAGCTCACCGACGCGAAATGGCTCGCGCAGGGCACGATCTATCCGGACGTGATCGAGTCGGCAGGCAAGGGCAAGAAAGCCGCGCACACGATCAAGAGCCACCATAACGTGGGTGGCCTGCCGGAAACACTGAACCTGAAGCTGCTTGAGCCGCTGCGCGAACTCTTTAAGGACGAAGTGCGCGAACTCGGCGTGAAACTCGGCCTGCCGCCCTCGATGGTGTATCGCCATCCATTCCCGGGTCCGGGCCTGGGCGTGCGGATTCTCGGCGAAGTGCGTCGTGATTTTGCGGACCTGTTGCGTCGCGCGGATGCGATTTTCATTGAAACGCTGCGCACGTTCATCGACAAGGAAACCGGCAAGTCATGGTACGACCTGACGAGCCAGGCGTTCGCAGTGTTCCTGCCGGTGAAAAGCGTCGGTGTGATGGGCGACGGGCGGACTTACGAATACGTCGTCGCGCTGCGCGCGGTGCAGACGCTCGATTTCATGACGGCGCACTGGGCGCATCTGCCACATGAACTTCTGGGGCATGTGTCGAACCGGATCATCAACGAAGTGCGCGGTATCAACCGCGTCGTCTACGATATTTCCGGCAAGCCGCCTGCGACGATCGAGTGGGAGTGATTTAGACTGCTCCCAAGTCGTTCCGGGAGGTCCGGTTTTCCGTGTTTTTCCGTTTAAAAACATGAGGTTATTGTCCGGTGTGGTCTGCTGTGATCCGGGCAATGCCTGGTGGAAATGTCGGTATCGGTGACGGTACGGACATTTCTTCCTCGGATGGCCTTGTCCGATACCGTCAAATCAGTCTGACGGTATCGGTTGACGGTATACGTTCGAGGAGTCCCTATGCTCACAGACATGCAGTTGCGAGCGCTGAAGCCGGCCAAGAAGATCTGCAAGGTTGCCGATCAGCGGGGGCTATATGCGTCAGTGACGCCGTCAGGCGCGGTGAGCTTCCGGTACGACTACCGGGTGAACGATCGCCGGGAAACCCTGGTTATCGGCCGGTACGATCCATCACTTTCCGCACGGAAGCCACGCAAGCCAGACGAACCCGGATTCGGAATGGCTATTAGCCTCCCGGAAGCCCGGCTTCTACGCGACCAAGCCTACGGAGCAATCCAACGCGGAGAGAGTCCTTCACGTGCGAAAGTCGAGAAACGGGTCGAGGCGACCGAGGCGCTAACGTTTGGTAAGTGGGCGGAGAAATACTTTGTGGAGACCGCTCTTGCCGACTCCACACGAGCGATGCGCAAATCGGTATACGAGCGGAATCTCGCGTCGGAATTTGGCCGGCTGAAGTTGGATGAGATCACGCCCGCACGACTGATGGCGCGCTGCGAGAAGATTAAGGAGAGGGGCGCCGCGGCGCCTGCCGTGCAGGCGCGCGACATCGTTCTGCAGGTTTACCGTTTCGTGCAGGCGCGGGGACTAAAGGTGGACAATCCTGCGGAGGCCATCCGCCCGTCAGCCATCGCCAGCTTCAAGCCGCGCGATCGGGCACTGTCGCCTGCCGAAATCCACGTATTTTTCAGTGCATTGGAACAGACGCCGACGATGCCTACGCTGCGTCTTGCTATCAGATTCATGCTGCTCACGCTGGTGCGCAAGTCCGAGTTTATTCTGGCGATGTGGGGTGAGATAGATTTCGACGCCGCAGTCTGGACAATTCCGAAGGAACGGATGAAGGCCGCTCGCCCCCACATTGTCTATCTGAGCCAACAGGCTCTGGACATTCTGGTCGCATTCAAGACGTACTTCGGAGCGAGTTCGTACGTGCATCCCGGCCGCTATGAGACGGCCTCCCCAATAAGTGCGGCGACTCTGAACCGCGTCATTGACAGCACGGTCAAGCTGATACGCGACGGCGGGGCAGATTTTGATCCTTTCACGGTGCACGATCTGCGTCGGACGGCCAGCACGCTGTTGCACGAAGCAGGGTTCAACACCGATTGGATCGAGAAATGCCTTGCTCACGAACAGCGTGGCGTGCGCGCGGTCTACAACAAGGCGGAGTATGCAGAGCAGAGGAGGGCGATGCTCCAGGCGTGGGCAGATATGCTGGACGGCTGGATTACTACGAATCCAAAGGCGAGCGCCCTAGCGCTGGCACAGCCAGCCAGGACTTGTGAGTACATCTCTTGAGCTCGAACTTCTGTGTGCTCAAGAATGTACCCGTCTGCACTCGGATCGCCATGTTTGACGCTGGACGGCAAGAAACAGAATTCGGCGGTGCGTCGAAAATTTTTCTTGATGAATCGGACTCCTATTTATCCTGCCAAACATTGTTTGGCTCCAGGAGAGGACTCGAATATTAGATGTAGTCGATTGATTATTCGAGAATGAATTTATATTTATGCGCGCGATATACGCACTTGTATACGCAAAAATCTCGTACGTGCGGCCTGATTGTCGGGAGGTGGTGTGTCGCTTTTATGCGGCTTCAAATAGGGCGGGATCGATTCGTCTGCAGATTGCCGTTGCTGGTGCCAGAATAAAGAACGGATAGTGAGCAACCGAGTTGCGGTGAGCATCGCTTGCCGGCAGGAGGCTGTATGGGGTTCGACCGTCAGCAGTTAGAGACTTTCGCCGTCGTCGTGGAACTGCGACATTTCGGGCATGCCGCAAGATCGTTAAATATTACCCGCGGAGCAGTGTCCCAGCGAATTAATGCACTGGAGGAATCTCTGGGGATGCCCCTCCTGGTGCGCGATGGTGCGGCGCCCACGCCTGCGGGCGAAGCACTCTTGAGGCACATACAGGTGATCAGGGCAGGGGGTGGGGGGGGGGGCCAGGGGGCGCAGCCACACAGGACGCCAATTTGGCCGCCCCCCCCCCCCCCCGGGAGGGTATTGGGCGGGGGGGGGGGGGGGGGGCGGGGCCCACCAACCCCCCCCCCCCCCCCCCCCCCCCCCCCCCCCCCCCCCCACCCCCCGTGCCGATTGAATTTTGGCCAGGGACGGAGCGCGGTCGGCTACGCCGACGGCTGTGGAGTTTGGCCGCATGCGCGGCTTTGGCAGCGCCCGGTCGACCTCGGGGTAGGCTCGTTCAGAGCGGAATTAGGGACAAACGGCCGCCGCCGCGACATATAGCAAGAGCGCTATCACTACCACTGCGGTAAATCCAAGATGGATCGCCAACACCGTTGCCAGAACTGCGGCCACTACGGAAGCACAGGCGTTGATGCCCCACGCCCAGGGCACGAGCACTTCGGCGCTTGCGGCAACGCGCCCGAGTCCCAGTGGGAAGGGCATTCCCATCGCAAACGCGAGCGGTGCGACGAGCAGCGCGGAGATGGCGATCCTGGCTGGATCGGGTAGGGAAATCAGCAGCCGGAACAGGGTGGGGAGGATGGCCAGGTAGAGCAGGGAGATAAGGGAGATCGCGAAGACGGCCCTTGTCGGCAGGGACCGACGATCTCTATTCCAGCGCGACCTTGGCGCGGGGTTGGGTAGATGCGCTCCGCCCCCTTGCTGGCGCTGCGAATATCGGCTCCCCAGTCCGGCAAACGAAAGGAACGCGAATAGCACCACCGCGACAGCATAGAGCGGGTGACCTAGGAACAGGATGAACTTTTGGATAAACGCAATTTCGACGAACATGAAGGCGAAACCAATCGCGAGGAAATAGATAGCAACTCGCCGCCCGGATAAGGCCGCTGATGCAGTGGCGTTGCCGACAAAGGTTATCGTTGACGGTGGCGAACTGTGAGCCAGGTGTTGGCGGCGCCTTATCATCCAGAGCGGAAAGAGGATCAATATCAAAGCTGCCAATGTGGCCTGAAGCAGGGTCGCAATCAGCACCGGGTAGCCCCATTCCAGCAAAGGCAAGCCGCCTTGCTCCTTCAAGGCGAGGAGTTCGGGCAGCGAACGCCATTTGAAGAAGTGAAAAAAGTACGGTTTGTCGTCCGTGGCGGGTCGAACATCGAACTTGTAGCGTGCCCAGAACTTGTCGCGATCGGGGCTCAGCAAGGCTTGCGCGGCTTCGAAGAAGTATGGCGTTTCAAGCACGTTATAGCGATTCGCTTCCGCGGCCTGCATCCCGGGGTAGTATCCGACGTCGAATGAGCGGGCACGGCAGAAGTCCCGCAGTGCGACGATTTCCGCGCCACTGAACTCCCCGTTCTTGACCAGCAGCGTCGTAGTCTTCCAGCCGCGGATCAGCACGAGCCGGCGGGAGGGTTGCGCCACGCCGACGCCCTCCATGGCCAGTATCCCCGTCGCAAACAATTTCAGGATGTCGCGTGGCGGCAGCGTGACCCAGCGCGTAATCGCCAGCATGCCGCCAGGGTTGAGATGGCGAAGATAGTCCTGGAACGCTTGCACCGTGTACAAATAGCTCTCGGAAAGCGCGTAAAGACCGGCCGACGAGGCGCTAAACGAATCCAGCAGCGCGACCTGGATGAGATCATAGCGCTCGCCGTGCCCAGCGATGAAGCTGCGCGCTTCGCCGGTAAAGACGTGAACGTTGGGTGCGCTGTAAGGCTTGCCGGAGAAGTCGGCAAAGCGGCCTTGCACCGCGTCGATCACCTGCGGATTCAGTTCCACCGCGTCGATTGCGCTCGCCCGGTGGTAAAGCGCCTGCAACACATCGGCCCCGGCGCCGCTGCCAAGTACCAGGACTCTGGGGCGCTCCATCAAGTGGTAGGGAAGCGCGGAGGTGAGGTAGTCCAGATAACTGAGCGGCTCGCGCCGTCCGTCATAGCGATTGAGCGCGGCGAGCCCGTCACCATCAGTAAACACTCCCAACTGTGGCGGCGGCTCCATGGTCGCGTTGAGGCTCAGCCCCGGTGCGTGGCGGAAAGGAATCAAAGGGCTTTCCACTACCGTGATGAGACCCAGTGGGCTCGAGCTTTCAGCGACCACGTGTGCGTCTTTGATGCGCAGGGTCTGGCTCAATTCCTTGTACTCGGACGGCCGTAGAGCGACCCAGTCGCGTGGCAGGATGGTCGGCAAAATGGCCGCGGCTCCCACCAACAGCACCGGCAACCAGTGTCGATGCCAGCGGCACTCGATGCATGCCAGCGCCGCTGCCGCCAGACCCACACCGCCCAGAAGGCGGAGCGCATCCAGCGGAGCAAGGACAAAAAGCGCAACGATGATGGCGAGGCTGCCTAATCCGGCTCCCACAATATCAAAACTGTAAATGCGGGGAATCTGATCATTGAACCGTGTGAAGGTGAGACAGACACTGGTCGCGGCGCAAAAGAAAGGGACGAACAGGAGCAGATAAATCAGGAGCAGGCGCAGCGGCTGCTGCGGATCCCACAGAATCTCCAGGGGGTTGAACGCGACACGCTGGGCGAGCGCAAAAGAGGCGACCGCGGAAACGCCGAACAGAATGGCGCCGCCAGCGAACACGGCCGTAAACCTGGGCGCCAGCCAGCGCTGCGCTAACGCCACCATCGCACCGGCTGCACCGTACCCCAGCAGGGCGACACTGATCATCATATAGGCGAAGTGGTGCCAAAGGATGATGGAAAACAGGCGCATCAACAGGATCTCGTAGCCGAGCGCGGCGGCCGAGAGCAGGGAGAGGGCGAGCAAAGGCGGAGCGGGCATGATCGCGTGAATGGGAATGGATGCGGTATGAAGGATGCGCTCGACCAGAGACAAGGCAGATGCACGGGATCGCCATGTCCATTCGCCCTGTCACACCTCATCCCAGAATCAGTGCCCGGCCAATGGCACGAATCTGACGGGCAAGATCTGTTTGGTGGAAACCGTTCCGTCGTCCGATTTTTCGATCAGCAGCAGGTACTGGGTCAGAAACTGCGCGCCCACCGGAATAACCATTCTGCCGCCCGGCTTCAATTGCCGCATGAGGGGGGGAGGGACATGGCTGGCAGCGGCGGTGACGATGATGGCGTCGTAGGGCGCGTGGGCTTCCCACCCGTAGTAGCCGTCGCCCACCCTGGTTTCCACTTGCTTGTACGCGAGCCGTTGCAGACGCTCCTGCGCTTGCGTTCCCAAGGGCTCGACGATCTCGATCGTATATACCGCTCGTGCCAGACCTGCCAGGATTGCCGCCTGGTAGCCGGAGCCGGTGCCGACCTCGAGCACGACATCAGTGGGCTTAACCATCATCAGGTCGGTCATCAGGGCAACAATGTAAGGCTGCGAGATTGTCTGACCATAGCCGATGGGAAGCGGCCTGTTCTCGTATGCGTTGTGCTCCTGCTCGGGCGGAACAAACTTGTGGCGAGGCACCTGTTCCATGGCCGCCATGACGCGCGCATCGATGGCATGCCTGCCGGTTTCGGTGCCGGTGTCAGCAGTCAGTGCTGCGATCTCCTTGACCATTCTCTCCCGGCGTAGCGCAAAATCGTCGCCGGCGTGAACACCGGAATACCGCCACACCAATGCAATTGCCGGAATCAGGATGCGCAGCCAGAGCGTCATCGGTCTCACAATGGTCCCTGTTGCCTGACCTACCGTAATTCTACGCTCATGCGCGGGCTGGCTTCGCGTCAAACACGTCCGGCGGCCTGTCATGCATCAGGCCGGCCTCTCGCCATTTCCGAACTGGCAAACGTCCGCATCCTCCGCGCTGAGTGATTGAAGTACCATGGCGCAGCCGCACGTCCTGTGTAACTCATCCCGCGTTGCCCAGCCGGCAGCACCGCGCTCGACACCAGATCGGGATGCGGCGGAAAATATCCGGGTCTTCCGCTGACGCAGTCTGACCGGCGGGATAGTGGTCGTTGCTGACGATTGCGTCGAGCCTGCCGGCAACGTTCAGGGCGGCGCCCGGCAATCCGGCCGGACTTTCGGCGCGAACATACTCCGCGTGTGGATGCAACCGCAGGAACTGTTCGAGGACGGCCTGATCGCTGAATTGCCTGTCGTGAACGAGGACACGAAATCCGGCTTCGCCAAGAGCATCCACTGCCGGAGGCCCCGCATAGCCGGTAGAGTTTGTGACGAGTGCTATAGGCGTAGAACTTGTGGACATCGGTTTTTCCCAAGGGGTGGCAAGCCAACTCAAGGCGCGACGGGCAGATCGAGGCCGAGCTTCTTCAATGAACGGCGATCCGGCCGAAAAGCTCAGGCCTGGATCTCTTCCGCTTTTTTCAGTGCAGCGATGTCGTGCACGGCGCGGACAGAGAATCCAAGTTTTTCGTATACTTTGGCGGCGCCGCTATTCCCGTCCTTGACGTGAAGAAAAGCCGTATCGCCGCGTTCGACGATCTGCTTCGTGATCGAGGCGACAAGGACGTTGGCATAACCTTTACCCCGATGGTCCGGGTGCGTGCAGACGCCGCTGATTTCCGTCAGCCCGTCAAGGCGAAAGCGTTCGCCCGCCATCGCAATGAGGGAGGCGTTCCCGTCAAAGATGCCGAGATAGCGCCCGATCGTCACCGTGCGCTCCTCCATCGGTCCGGGCTGCGTCAGGCGTGCCAGGGTCACCATCGCAGCGCCATCGGACAGATCGAGCTCCCTCATCATAGGCGCCGTCGTACCGCTGACCGGTGCGCGGAAACTCCTCTGCGTGCAGATCATCTGCAGAAACGGATAGCGCCACTGGGTTTCCCAGACGTCCGGCACCGACTCTCCTCTGGTGCCGAACAGACCGATCGTTTCGCCAACCTTCACGATATCAGCCAGTGCTGCCCACGACTCGGAGGCCAGAGGATTTTCGAGTGCTGCTATCGGCGAAATGTCTGGCTGATAGCGCCTCGCTCGACCCTCGCCGATGCCGAAATATCTTTGAGGACCTGTGAGTGCATGCCATACCGGATTGTCCAACAGGTGCATAGGTGCTACCTCGTAAATTTGCGGAGGACCCGATGGGCTTTCTAACGCCCTGGCGGCAGCCTGTCCTCACGGCATCGAAGTCTATTTCGAGAACGTTGGCGGTCCGATCTGGAACGCGGTCCTGCCGCTGCTCAATCGCTACGCCCGGATCCCGGTCTGCTGCCTCGGCGCTCAATCCAACGATCCGAAACCGGCTCGTGGTTCCGCCGGTCGCGATGATACTGACAAGAGGAGCCGGCGATCACTCGAAGGCTGCACGATGCTTCGCGATGAACGCCTCGAGCGTCATGGGCGGGCGTCCGCCGAGCTTCTCGACGAGGTCGTTGGTGCCCTCGAAGATGCCGTTCTGATGGTCTACCAGGACCTCCTTCAGGTGTTGCACGGTGAAGGAATCGCCCGGAGTCTCGGATTTCCCCCCCCAGTTCGCCGTACAGGTTCCGGGAGGACGCGCCCTCTGCCGGGATTTGCCTGCCGGACTTCAGCATCTGCAAAAAGGCGTCCAAGCTGATCTGCTTGTATTCGACGGACTTGCCGAGCGCCCGGCTCACAACCTCTGCCGTCTCGCGGTATGTGTATTCGACCGGGCCGAAGAGGGGATAGATCTTCCCCTTGTGGCCGGCGGGGTCCTCGAGGATGCCGGCGATGACGCGGCCCTGGTCCTCGGCGGCGATCGGGGCGTGCTTGCCGGTGCCGAACGGCACGTGGAGCAGGCCGGCCTTGATCATCGGAGCGATGTACAGCAGCCACTCGGCGAAGTAGGTCGGCCGGATGTGGGCGACCGTCAGTCCCGACCAGTCGAAGACCCGGTGTGCTCGGTGTACCAGTTGTTTCGTTGGCTCAACAGGCGAACGCACCTTTAACCCGCGCGCAAGTTCGCGCCGAACTCGTCCAGCTGGAGCAGGCCGGCTACAATCCGGCAAACGCGAACACAGTTGACTTTCCTACAAACAGCCAGTTCGCCCAAGCACCCGCGTCAGAGCAAGATAGTGGGCACGGCCCCGCCGTTAGCGGCACGTCGCAATCTGGGCGCCCCACAAGCACCAGCGGCATGAAGCCGGTCTTCTTCGGTCAATAACCTGTCTTGTTGGCTATCGGGTTCTGCCCGGTTGCGCGGCTTCATTGCCATCCAGCGATCAAGATTTTCGCGCGCCCTGTCGAGCAGCGCCGGATCGCGGCGAATCTTTTAGGCAATCAGCCGGTGCAGTGCGAGACTGCGCCGATGTTTCTCCAGATGCAGATGTGCGGGATACGGAGATTGCGAACTCATTGCAGCCTAGTCCCATTCAGTTACGCAGCAGGTAGAGCACAGTCTATAGAACGATAGTCGCAATTCGACCCAATTGCGGACGTTGGCTGAAGGCACCGGGATTTTGCACCGCTTCCCAGGTTTACTACGAAGGCACAGCGACTACACTTGGTATGGGCCGCGGAAATCAGGTGCGTGGCCTTCTCAATTTCTTCCACGCACTACACGCTGTCGAAAAGAGCAGTTGCACGCTGCACACTTTGTTCGTGCGGCATGCTCGTCTCGCTGGTTCATCAAACAGGAGGATGCAATCATGCAAACTGTTATAAGGAGATTTTCCGGAAAGGGTGCAAAGGAGTTGTTCGATCTGCTGGAGAAGCGCACGGCTGACGTCGAGGAGCTGATGCGTTCGGTCAAAGGCTTTGTCGGCTACACCCTCGCACGCAGCGACGATGGCGGATTCTCGGTGACTGTTTGCGAGGACAAGGCAGGCATTGATGAAAGCGTGCAAAAGGCGAAGGACTGGATCGCGAAAAACGCCGAAAGCACGGGCGTGGGCGCGCCGGAGATATCGGAGGGATCAGTCCTCATTCACCTGAAGTAACTTTGCCTTTCGACTGGCAGCGCGTGAGTTCAGCGGGCGGATTGGGACGTACGCAACCGGCCTCACCGTCCACTCCTCACGCCACGTCTTGCCTGATTCGTTCAGACGTGCCTTTTGCAAATCCTCCGGGCTCATCACAATGCGGCACTTCTGGCTCTCTTGCCGCCTGACTGCATTCAACTGACCCATGTCCGTACTATTCGGAAAAGCGGAGCGGGCAATCTGTTTTCTTCTTCATCGAGCGGCGAGTCGCGAACAAGCGGGCGTACGCGACTCATGTCAAACGTTGAACGGCTGCTTCGGAGGGGACTGACTGGCCTGAGTGGGTCGAACTGAGCGGACGGAGGCCGGGATGCGACTGCCTCTTCATCCACTCAGCATCGGACCGTGTTCGGCCAGTTTGGGACGTTTGCTGCCTTGCTCCCGCAGACATCCGAACGCCGGTTTCGTCCACGCAAGGGCCATTGATCGACACAGGATGCAGATGGTTAAGCGTGTTCTTGCGACGCTATATGCTCTGCTAGCCTGCACTATTTCGAGATGTACCCTGCGGACGCCATCACTTTGCGCTCCAATCTGCCGTGGTCAGCCTGGTGATGAAGAAATCGGCCAGGGCGCTAACCTTTGCTGGTCGTGCGCGCGCAGTGGGTGTGACGAAATAAATGCCGCCTTCGGGCAAGCGCCAGTCAGCCAAAATCGGTTCAAGCTGATGGTCGGAAAAGTACTGCGTCGCAACAAATTCAGGGAGTTCAGTGATGGCAAGTCCCGCGAGGACCGTGGGCAGCAAGGCTTCCACGCTCGTTCCTCGCAACGCCCCGGTTGGTGTAACCGCGCATTCCTCGCCACTTTTGTGGGTAAAGCGCCAAACGTCGCGCTTACTCCTGTTCATGTAGGTAAGACACGGGTGGGCGCCCAGATCTTGTGGGTGCTGCGGACGACCATAGCGAGCCAGGTAGGCGGGGGATGCCACGACAAACCGACGCACGTGTGCAATGTGACGCGCGACGAGAGATGAGTCTTCCATGATGGCGATGCGCAGGGCGGCATCGAAGCCTTCGCCAATCAGATCGGCATGGGCATCCGTGAGATGAAGATCCACGGAAATATCCGGGTAGGTCTGGAAAAATTCGGGTAGCTGCGGGGCAACCCACCGGGCGCCAAAAGTAAGCGGCGCAGCGAGCTTGACGAGACCACGCGGTCGGCTTGAGGTCTCACGGGCGAAATCCTCGGCCTCCTCGGCGTCGGCATAGATTTTCGCCGCTCGTTCGGCGAGTGTGTGGCCATAGTCCGTGAGTGCAAGTCGTCGGGAGGTACGGTTGAACAGTCGGCCTCCCAGCCGCTCTTCAAGGCGGGTAACCGCCCGAGAGACCGTGGCGACCGAGACACCCATGGCCGTGGCCGCCGCAGCGAACGAACCTTCTTCGGCGACCTTCGCGAACATCGCGAGCCCTTCGAAATCCGGGAGCTTTGACATCGACAATCCTGCAACGATGGTTTTCATTCATTTCTATTTCGAAAAATAGCATGCGGCCGTAGATTTGTCTCACCCCACTTAGGAGATAGATCGTGGTACGCAGACTCGAAGGAAAAATTGCCGTCGTCACCGGCGGCACGACCGGCATCGGCCTGGCCACCGCCAGGCGTTTCGCAACTGAAGGCGCGCAGGTCTTTGTTACCGGCCGACGTCAAGCCGAGCTCGATGCGGCCGTTGCGGCGATCGGGCCGAGGGCCACTGGCATCCAGGCGGATTCCGCCAGTCTCAGCGATCTCAATAGTCTCTACGAGCGTGTGAAGACAGAGGCAGGTCGTATCGATGTGCTGTTCGTCAATGCCGGTGGCGGCTCCATGCAGTCTTTGGGATCAATCACCGAAGAGCAATATGACGACACGTTCGGTCGCAACGTAAAGGGCGTGCTCTTCACGGTGCAGAAGGCACTGCCGCTGCTGGTCGACGGTGGCTCAGTAATCCTTACTGCTTCCAACGTCAGCATCAAAGGCACACCAGCGTTCAGCGTCTATAGCGCCTCGAAGGCCGCGGTGCGCAACTTTGCCAGAAGCTGGACGCTCGACCTGAAGTCTCGCGGCATCCGCGTGAACGTCATCAGCCCCGGCCCGATCAAGACACCTGGCCTCGTTAACCTGGCCGGCCCCGATGCCACACAGCAGCAAGGCCTGCTCGACTACATGGCCTCGACCGTCCCACTTGGGCGCGTCGGTGATCCCGACGACGTCGCAGGTGCAGCCGTTTTCCTCGCCTCCTCCGATGCGAGCTTCATTGCCGGCACCGAACTCTTCGTCGACGGCGGACAAGCTCAGATTTAACAAGATGTCCGAGAGCCGCTGCGGGCTCTCGGACCACCCACTCAATTCCAGCAGCGCTTCAAACGTCGCCACAGGCGATCAATCACAAAGGACATTGCCATGAGCAACCAGACCTATGTTCCTCGACGGTCGCCGCTCCTGACACATTTCCTGGAGCGGCTTGGTCCGCTCCCGTCTGCCACCAGGAAAAAATACGACAATGATTGAAGTTCTCGCATTCCCCACGCCCAACAGCGTCAAAGTCCCGATCGCATTGGAAGAGATGGCGCTCGACTATCGGCTCGTTCCCGTCGATCTGCGCCAGGGCGAGCAGAAGACTGACGCCTTCAAGGCGATGAATCCCAACGCGAAAGTCCCCGTTCTCATCGACCGTTCCGTTCTCGGAGACGGCGATGTGGTCCTCAGCGAATCCGCCGCGATCCTGGTCTACCTTGCTGAGAAGACCGGACAGCTTCTTCCGAAGAATGGCCCCCACCGGGGCAAGGTCTTCGAGCAGCTCTTCTTCCACGCGTCCGGCCTCAGCCCGGCGTTCCTCCAGGCGTTTCTGGTCGCGAATCAGTCGTCGCCCCAACCTGAGGCCCAGACGCGCGCGCTATTGGAGGTTGACCGGACGCTGGGCGTGCTCAATCACGGCCTTAAGCATCAACGGTACGTTGCAGGTGACGCCTACAGTATTGCGGACATCGCCCATTTCGGGTGGGCGTGGCGCCATCAGGCGGTCGGTGCAACCCTCGACAAGTTCCCATTCGTCGCTCGATGGTACGCCGAGATCTCGGCTCGACCTGCGGTTGCCAGAGGCATCGCAAAGACCTTGGCGCTTGCTCAGTAATTCGACCGCTGTATCGCTATAGCCTGTATCGCTATAGCTAGCATCGATTTCCAGTGGCAGGCCATTGAGAGACAACTACTTGCCTTAAGGAGGCAGCGAATGTCCAACAGCATTCCGACCCTGCTGAGACGCAATCTCGACGTCTTCGGTGAGAACGATGCCGCGCGCCGGCGCGCGGTTATCGACGAAATTTTCACCGAGGATTGCGTGTTCTGTGATCCCAACAACGGCATCTTCCGCGGCCGTGACGAGATTGATCGGATCGCGGGCGCGATCAAGGCAACTCACCCCGATTTCCAGTACCAGCCAATCGCTGAGCCCGATGTGTCGGGCGATGGCGGGCGGATCCGATGGGTATCCGGCCGTCCAGGTGAGGCTCCAGCTTACGCTGGAACTGACTTCATCGTTGCCCGGGAAGGCCGCATAGCCGCCGTTTATCTCTTCTTCGACACGCTGCCCTAATCGGGGCGCTATGGTACGTGGCTGATCGGCATGACGCTCCAGATCGACGCCCTGCGGGCGCCGATGCTGGACCACTCCGTGCAGCATGGCCGGTCAGGCAACGCGAGTCCCCCGGGGCCTTGCAGATTTTCCCCGACCGCTTTGAGCTGGCCATGCCTGCATGGCGACATCTGCGATCGCCTTCAGCTTTTGCGGGCCGCCTCCGTCTCGTGCCTGAACGGCCATTCCGCGAGTCACGGCGCTGTAGAAGGCAGCAAGTGCGGGCACGTCGGTGTCGGGCGGTAAGTCGCCGTCTTCGACCCCCTTGCGCAACCGCTGCGCCATCATCTCTTCAGCGTTTGCGCGGTGCTCGGCCATCGTCTCGCGAATAGAAGCGAGTTCGGGGGGCAGGTGAGTGCCGGCCAGAGAGATCATGCAGCCCGATGGGTGGCTGTTTCGAGTGAACTCCACGACGGTGGCATCGAGAAGTTTCTTGAATGCCTCTCGCGTGTCGGCCGTGCCGAACAGTCTGCCAGCGAACCAGACTTCGGACATGCTCAGGTATGCGTCAGTCGCTTCCTTGTAGAGCTGCTCCTTGCTGCCAAACGAGTTATAGAAGCTCGAGGGGCTGATCCCCATGGCCTGGATCAACTGGTCGAAGGAGGCGCCTTCGTATCCATGCTCCCAGAAGAGCTTCATGGCCCGGTTCAGAGCTTCCGTACGATCAAAGGTTGAGGGCCTGCCGCGGCCGCGCCGGGGTTGCGTATCTTTTTTTGTAGTCATGGCTCCAAAAATAATTGACATGCTGTGGAGATGAACCTATTCTGCCATAACGGAGCGATCGCTCCAATAATCAAATCCTTGCGAGAGGAGTCGGTGATGCAGCGAATTGTTCACACCAACCATGGCGAGCCCGCTGAGGTGCTCACGCTGGAAGCATTTTCCGATGTCCCTTCTCTTGTGAGCGGAGCGGCGCTTGTGCGTGTGTCCGCCGCACCGGTTCATCCGGGCGACTTGCTGGGCGTCTCCGCTTCTCCTGCCTTCGGGGCGGCTCCCCTCATCCCGAGGGGAGGTCGAGTGCCCGGCGTCGAAGGTGTAGGGGTGGTGCAGGCGCTGGCCGCTGACATCGACCCTTCACATCGGATTCAGGTCGGCACACGTGTGGCCTTCTTTCCCGTCAACGGCGCCTGGAGCTCCAGGATCGCCGCGCCTGTCCAGTCGCTGATACCCGTGCCCGATGAAGTGAGCGATGAGGTCGCAGCGCAGATGTTGGTCAACACGTTGACTGCACGCCTTGCGATGCGGGCTGGTCACAACGCTTTGCCTGAAGACAGGCGCGAAGATGTCACGGTCATTCAGACGGCTGCCGGTTCCGCCGTCGGAAAGCTGCTCACTCATCTGCTCGTCGAAGTGGGCGTCAATCCGATCCTGCTCGTCGGCTCCGTGGCGAGCGCGCAAGCGCTTAAAGCTGCTCGTCCCAACCTTTCGGTCATTGTCACGGAGAATCAGGGCTGGAAGGACGAGCTTCGCGATGCGCTTGCGAACAAGCCAGTCTACGTGGCGTTCGATGGCGTCGGCGGCGCGCTATTGCCCGACGTAGCGAGCTTCCTCGCTCGCGGTGGAACGATCGTTAGCTATGGCTCCCTGGGCGGCGCTACGACGGACATTCGTTCCATCGCCCCTCGAGCGCTGACCATCAAGGGTGTGTCGTTGCTCAGCTGGCAATTCGAAGCTGCGACGGTACGCGAAGCGGACCTGGCTAACGCGCTCGAGCTCGCACGCAACTTCCCGAGCCTTTTCCCCGTAGCGGAACGATATCAGGCGAGCGACTACCTGAGAGCGCTCGAACATACGTACCGCAGGGGAAGGACCGGCATGGTGCTGCTCGCCTTCTAGCGCTACGCGTCCTGGGCAATGTGAGGCGCTCCTCGTCATGGGGGGCGGCCTGGTAGCGTTCACCCCGGTTTTTGCACGATTTCGAAATGAGCCCCGAGTGCCGAAGGATTGCCTCCCGGCTTTCCAGTCAGGCATCTCATGAAAGGACGTAAGCCATGCGTGCTATCCAGAACACCGCTTTCGGCGACCCCGTCGAGACGCTGAAACTCGTTGACCTTCCGGAGCCGGCCAACCCCGGCCCGGATGAAGTCCTGATCGCGATGGAGTATGCCCCCATCAACGGCAATGACCTGGCCGTCATCACCAATCGCTTCGTCTACTCGACTCCACTGCCCTCGATCGTGGGCAACGAAGGCGTCGGGCGAGTTCTGCAGGTAGGCTCTAATGTCTCCAACGTGAAGGTCGGCGACCGCGTGTTGCCCCCGCTTTATGCGTTGACCTGGCGCGAGCGCCTGGTGATCCTGGCCAAGGGGCTGATTGCGCTGCCTGCCAACGTCGATCCACGTCAACTGGCCATGCTGCGTATCAATCCTCCCACGGCGGTACTTCTACTCGGGCGCTTCGTTGACCTCAAGGAAGGCGACTGGATCGTGCAAAACGCGGCCAACTCCGGCATCGGTCGCACCGTGATCGCGTTGGCGAAGAAGCGTGGCCTGCGAACCATCAACTTCGTGCGTCGCCCGGAACTGGTCAAGGAGCTGGAAGAAGCTGGCGGGGACATCGTTCTCGTCGATGAGCCGGGCGCCGTCGACAAGGCCAGGGCCGCGGTCGGTCCGGGCAACGTCCGTCTGGCCATCGACGGCCTGAGCGGTTCGGCTGCGGTGCGCCTGATCGACGTGCTGTCGCAAAACGGTACGCTGGTGAGCTATGCGTTCACAAGCGGCGAGCTGGTCACGCCGCTCAAGGTCGTGGACCTGCATCTGCGCGGCATCGTCGTGCGCGGCATATACATCGACCTTCCCGAATACCAGCCGTATATCATGGACGCAATCAGGGAGTCTGCCGAACTGATGGCTCGCGGCGAGCTTGACCTGCCTGTGGCTGCCGTCTATCCGCTTGCGGACTACCAAAAGGCCGTCGCTCACGCAATCAAGGGTGGCAAGGTGCTGCTCGACTTGCGCTCATCGAACTGACCTGGCTGTTCTCCCAAGTGCCGTGCTCCTCGACGGGCATGGCTTCGTTGACTTACGTTGCCGCTGAGGTGTCGAAATGAAAATTGGTTTTATTGGAGCCGGTGCTGTAGCGCAGTCCATCGCCAGGAGTGCCATTCAAGCAGGCCATGAGGTTGTCTTGAGCGCTCGTCGTGGGCCGCGGGCTTTGAGCGATATCGTGGCCGGACTCGGTCCGAACGCGTCGGCAGATACGGTAGAAGAGGTGGCCCGGCTCGAGCTGGTCATGCTCGCCGTTCCATGGCTTCAAGTGCCGTCGGCCCTGGATGGGCTGCCCAGTTGGGCAGGTCGCATTCTGGTGGATACCACCAACCCTTTTACGCAACTCGAGCCTGAGCTCGTTCTGGCGGACCTGGGGGGCACGGGCGCCAGCGAGATCGTCGCGGCACACGCGCCAGAGGCTCGCGTCGTCAAGGCGTTCAATGCTATCCGCATGGAGCACTACGACAAGGGTCCGAAGTTTCATGACGGAAAGCGCGTCATCTTCGTCTCCGGTGACGACAAGGACGCAAAGGCGGTGGTGATCGGACTCGTCAAGGATTTTGGCTACGCACCAATGGATCTTGGCGGTCTGGTTTCGGGCGGTCGCATGCAGCAAGCGGGTGGTCCGATTGCTGGCCACGACTGGGTCGTCGCATAGGACTGCAAGGTATGCAAACCCATGTCGCGCTATTTCGGGACGTTGGGTTACCGTGGGCGCGAGTGGCCGCGCGATTGAATTCCGGGTTGCCTATCCACGGCGGCGAGGAGCTGCTGGCGGCCCTCATCAAGAATTTCATCCGCGAGCGCCGGGTCGATGTCGGCAACAGCACGCGAAAGCAGTAGCGTACCAACCATCTGGCTGAACAGTGTGATCGCCTTCCTGTGGCCGCCCTCGCTGATTCCCTCCGTCTCTTCGATGACCTTGGCGAATCGTTTAAGGTTCGCCGCGAGACCTTCTGCGTAAGAGCCGCGCGCCACGTCGTCTAACCGGCGGGCGTCGCCTGCAAAACCCGACAAGGGGCAGCCCGCCTCGATATTCGCGCGATGCTCGGGGGACAGGTACCACTGAATGTTTTGCTTGACCGGGTCAGCGTCAGCTGACCTTGCGTTTTCGATCAGCGAGGCAAAAGCCTCTCCAGCCGCTTCCATGGCCTTTTCCATCACTGCGGCGACCAGCGCGTCTTTTGATTTGAAGTGGTTGTAGAAACCGCCCTGTGTAAAGCCCGCCGCCTTCATCAGCTCGGTGAGCCCAACCGCATCGACGCCGCGCTCACGAAACAGCTTCTCCGCGGCTGCCACGATCGCGCGCCGGTTTTCAACCGTCTGTTGCCTGGAAACACCCATTTCCCCTCTCTTCGGCCGCGAGCGACCCAATAAGACCCATCGAAAAATACAATGTCGATCACCATTGACATCGGCAGGATGGACGCCCAGAATCCGTCACAATGACAATGTCATTCACCATTGTCTTAAGTATAGCCTTCTTTACCTGAACGTTCAGGCAGCAGGGGGCGCATCGATTATCTGACGCCTGACCGCGTCGTCACCTGAACCTTCAAGGAGGACCGCGACATGACGAAGACAACCCCTGAACAGAACAAGGCGCTCGTGCTGGAAGCATTCGACACCCTGTTCAACAAGCGCGACTACGTTGCAGCCGAGCGCTTCTGGTCCGACCGCTACATTCAGCATAGCGCCCATATTGCACCGGGACGCGATGGCCTTTTCGACCTGGTTCGCGCGCTGCCTGACACCGCGCACTATGAGAACCAGCTGATCGTGGCCGAGGGTGATCATGTCTTCGCACATGGCCGCTTCTCTGGGATCGGCAGGGCCGCTGCGTGGATTGCAGTTGACGTCGTCCGCTTTGAAGACGGCAAGCTCGCCGAGCACTGGGACGTCCTTCAGGACGAAGCGACCAGGGCCGAATCCGCGAGCGGCCTGCCGATGTTCGGCGACCGGTTCCCTGCTTGACCACGCCAACCCCACCTACAGCAACATCAACAGGAAAACGATCATGAAACTCACCGGAAACACGATCTTCATTACGGGCGGCGGTTCGGGCATTGGCCGCGGGCTAGCCGAGGCGCTCCACAAGCGCGGCAACAAGGTCATCATCAGCGGCCGCCGGCGCAGCCATCTCGACGAGGTGGTGGCGGCGAATCCCGGCATGGCTGCAATCGAGCTCGACATTGCCGACCCGGCCAGCATCGACAGGGTGGCGGCGCAACTGATCGCGGACTATCCGGATCTCAACGTGCTGATCAACAACGCAGGGATCATGCAACCTGACCAGGCGGGCGGCCACATCGACGACGCGCTGATGGTGTCCACCATCACGACCAATCTCATGGGGCCGATCCGCATGACGTCGGCGCTGATCGATCATCTCAGGACCAGGAACGACGCTGTCGTCGCCTATACAAGCTCGGTGCTTGCCTTCGTGCCGTTGGCCGCGACCGCAGTGTATTCGTCGACCAAGGCGGCATTGCATTCGTACATCCTCTCGCAACGCTTTATGCTGCGGGACACGAAGGTTCGCGTACTGGAGATCGCACCGCCCTGGGTGCGCACGGACCTCATGAACAGCCGCGAAGCCGAACAGGCGATGCCGCTTGAAGCGTTCATCGACGAAACGATCGCTGTCCTCGGAACAGATGTGGACGAGGTTCTCGTTGAAGGTGCGAAGCTGTTCCGCGGGAACCCGGGTCCCGGTGAGCACGATCTGGTCAATGGCTTCAATGCACAGATGATGGCGGTGCTGGCTGGGTGATTCGCTGCCTGACGGATACATGACGAAGACAACCCCTGAACAGAACAAGGCGCTTGTGCCGGAAGCGTTCGGCACCCTGTTCAACAAGCGCGACTACGTTGCAGCTGGGCGCTTCTGGTCGCCTGACTATATCCGGCACAGCGCGCACATTGAGCGAGGCCAGTGAAGGAGTTGAAGAGCGGCTCGCCGATGTTTGGGGAAAAGTTCGCTGGCTAATCTGAGTCGCTCCACCATCCGAGCGAGCGTCACGGTAGTTCAGGAACCTGCATCGGAAAGGTGACAGGCCATCGGGGCAGACCAACAGTAGAGGAAACGATATGACGAGTGATCTTTTGAAGCTGGCTATCGAGGCTCATGGAGGCCTTGCACGCTGGAACGCATTCAGAACGCTCGAAGCCGAAATGTCGATCACAGGTGGCATCTGGCACGTCAAGCAGAAGCCAGATATTTTCAGGCACGTTGTCGCCGCAATGGAGACGCAAGCCGAGCATGTCGAACTGCGGCCTTTCACAGCGCCCGACCGACACTCCTTTTTTACCCCGGGCCGCGTCGCCGTCGAATCGACGGACGGGCGCGTACTCGAGAGTCGCGACAATCCGCGTTCATCCTTCGCCGGACATAGTCAGCAGACGCCCTGGGACGATCTTCATGCGGCATATTTCTGCAGTTATGCGCTGTGGACCTATTTCAACACGCCGTTTCTCTACACCTACCCTGGCGTAGTCACCGAGGAGTTGTCGCCGTGGCATGAAGACGGTGAGCAATGGCGACGCCTGAAAGTAACGTTCCCAGGTTCCATCGATACGCATTCGCGCGAGCAGGTTTCGTACTTTGGCCCGGATGGTCTGCTGCGGCGCCATGATTACACCGTGGACGTAATGGGCGGCGCTACCGGCGCAAACTATGCATCGAACTACCGGGACTTTGACGGCATTATGGTGCCGACAACCCGGCGCGTGTTCGCTTATGACGCTGATGGCCAGAAAACTGACGAACCGTTGCTGGTTGCCATCGACATTGCCACGGTCTCCTTTCGCCAGGGCCCGGCAACGGGGGAAGGCTTCCAGGGGGCATGGCGCTAAATAATAGACCGCTGCCAGGGACGCTGGCGGCCCTCTTCAAGAATTTCATCCGCGAGCGCCGGGCCAACGTCCGCAACAGCACGCGAAAGCAGCAGCATACCGACCATCTGGCTTGAGAGCATTAGCGATTCAGGTTCAGCGAGCACCATAGTGCGTGTCCTGGAACAGATGCGGATGTTCGCGCGGCGGGGCGCGCCAGTTCGACGGTGCCGCCGTGACGCTAGCGACATATCGGATTGAGGAAATCGGCGCGGCAATCGCCCATCAGGCGAGAGGCGGAAAATTTCTTCTGAAAGTTGGGGACTAGATGCAACGTGCTAATCCCTGGCCAGCCACGCCGGCGACATCGCCCACCATCCCTGCCAGATGGAGCACCCCGAGCGGGCCGCGAGCCTCGACAGCGGCATCCAGGCCGCGACGGCCACCCGCGCAAAGTTGTTCGCCGAGTGGGCCGACCAGCCGGGTTCCCACTCTATACCGGTCTACAAAACCCAGACTTCGGCAAGGTCGCCGAGGCGATCGGATTATGGGGGCGCACGGTGGCGAAAGCCGATGAGCTCGAAGAGGCAGTCATCACATGGTTGAACGAGCCAGGCCCCGCGCTGCTAAACGTCAAGGTAGATACGATGACGCTCGTGATGCCGCCGAAGATCGAGTGGGGTTCTGCGTACGGCATGGTCCTGTATTCAGCGAAGGCCATGCTGCAGGGGCAGTCCGCAGACGTGTTCGCCATGAACCGCGAGAATTTATAGGACTTGCCGGGTTAAGCGGGGCGGGCCGAATCGATCACCGTCTGCACGACCGCGCAGAAGCGCAGGATAAGCGAGCGCGAAGCGTCCTCATTTCCCTTTTTGGCTGTCTTGCCCTGGCGGGAGTAGACTCGCCGGGGTTGCTCCGTGATACCACGCCGATCGTCGCTTTGTGCCGATGCATGCGCGTGAACAAAAGGAGTCGGAAATACAGTTCGAGTGGCGTCGGGGAATTCGAAAATGCGTCTGTCAAAGGTTGATCTGAATCTCTTCGTTGTCTTCGAAGCCGTCTACAGAACGCGAAACCTGACGCGCGCGGCGGAGATGCTATTCATCACTCAGCCAGCTGTTAGCAATGCGTTGGCGCGGATGCGCAAGGCATTCGACGATCAGCTCTTTGTCAGTACGTCGGCCGGCATGATACCGACTGCTGTTTCGGAAAACATCATCGGCCAGGTTCGTGAGGCGCTGCAACTGCTTGACTCGAGTACTCACGTCGGAGGACGCTTCGACCCCGCCTCGTCTGAGCGTACGTTCCGGCTCAGCATGACCGACCTCACGGAGGCGCTCCTTCTGCCCGCACTGGAGGAAGTGCTGCAGCGACAGGCTCCTGGCATCCGCATCGAAAGCTACTTCACGACGCGTAAAGAGGTTCCGGAAGCGCTAGCCAGCAGTGCGGTCAATCTTGCGATCGACGCGCCGCTGATTGATGACCCATACGTCGAGCAGGAGCCGCTGGGCCGCGACCGGTATGCATGCATGCTGCGTCACGACCATCCGTTTACCAGGAAGAAGCTGACGATCGATGACTACCTCAGGTTCGGTCATATCCACGTATCCAGCCGCCCCCAGGGACCTGGTCTCGTCGATGCGGAACTGAACAGGCTGGGCCTCAGGCGATCGATTCAGACACGGGTTCAACACTATCTGGTAGCCCCGTTGATCGCGATGCGAACCGATCTCGTCCTCACGGCCCCCCTTGTGCTCCTTCGGCGGTATGACGCGCGAATCCTGGCGCTGCCGTTCGATCTTCCGGATCTCGAGTCTCATTGCTACTGGCATCGAAGCGTGACCGGGGACCCGGCTCATCGTTGGCTGCGCGAGCAGGTTGGCCGTCTCATGCGGGAAATGAATCAGTAGCCGGGGCCTGCGAGGCCTATGGGGTACACGTGCCCGGTGTCACGAAAACTTATTGTCGGCTATCACGACAATAAATTTCCCGAATGACGCGGCGCTGGGTATTCTGCTAGCCATGTTGAAACGAGGATGGTATGGCAGAACTCTATCTTGTACGGCATGGTCAGGCGTCTTTTGGCGCCGAAAACTATGACGAGCTATCTCATTCCGGTCGTACCCAGTCGCGTTGGCTCGGCGAGTACTTCGCGCAGGCGAAATTGCGGTTCGATCGCGTTGTCATCGGAACGATGCAGCGGCATCGTCAAACTGCCGATGCTATTCTCGCCGCAATGGGGGGCCCGCAAGTAGAGATCGCGCAAGACGCGGGTTTGAACGAATACGATTTCCAGGCATTGTTCGCAGCCCTCGGCGACGAGGGTTTGCCGCTGGGTTTGTCTGCAGGTCTCTCGGCCACAAGTTCAAAAAAGGACTTCTACAAAGGACTCAGGCACGTGCTGCAGCTTTGGGCCGATGACCGTTTGCCTGGCCGTGTTCCAGAGACGTGGCATCAATTCCAGACGCGTGTCCAGCGTGCGCGCATCGACATCCAGCGGGCTGGCGGCAGGCGCGTTCTGGTGGTGAGTTCGGGTGGTCCGATTGCGGTAAGTGCCCAACAGGTTCTGCAGGCGCCTGCTGCGACCGCGATTGCACTGAACATGCAGATTCGAAACAGCAGCGTTTGCCAATATGTCTTTAACGACGGCGCGATGTCGCTAGTCAGCTTCAATTCGCTGCCTCATCTCGAACGTGCCGAGAGGCATGAGTTTGTCACCTACGGCTGACCTCAGTCGGGAATTACGCAATATGAACTACCCCCACGCTCACTTACGTTCGCTGCCCCCCGAGGGGGCCGTTGCCTCCCTTTGGGCGGCCCGGCGGGAGGCAGCATGAATGCCAGCCTTCAATTCGACATCGAAGATCTCACACGTTATCTGACGGTGCACGTGCCCGGGTTTCAAGGGCCGTTGTCCGTCGAGAAATTTCCCGGAGGACAATCCAATCCGACGTTTCTTTTGAAGGCGCAAAGCGGTCGCTACGTGCTGAGACGTCAACCTCCCGGCGCACTGCTCAAGTCCGCACATGCCGTTGATCGGGAGTTTCGCGTGCTGTCGGCGCTCGGCCGGACACCGGTCCCTGTCGCCTGTGCCATGCACCTTTGCGAGGACCGTGACGTCATCGGTAGCCTGTTTTACGTCATGAGCTACGAAGACGGGCGAATCTTCTGGAATCCGGCGCTGCCCGAAGTGCCCGTCGAGGAGCGTGGCTCCATCTACGACGCACTGCTCGGCACGATGGCGGCTCTCCACGGCGTGGATATCGACGAAGCCGGATTGTCGGACTACGGCCGCCCGGGCAACTATTTCGCGCGTCAAATCGACGTCTGGACCAGGCAATATCGCGCCGCGCAGACCGATACATTGGAGGCGATGGAGTCGCTGATCGAGTGGCTGCCTGCCCACTGCCCGCCGGAAGCTGGAAACCCTTCGCTCGTGCACGGAGATTTCCGTATCGACAACCTCATTTTCATGCGCGATGCGCCGCAAGTCCGCGCTGTTCTCGACTGGGAGCTATCGACGCTGGGCAATCCACTGGCTGACATCGCGTACTTCTGCATGTGTTTGCGGCTCCCGCCGGGCAGCCATATCGCCGGACTCAAGGGCTTGGATCGAGGGGCGTTGGGGGTGCCGGACGAGGCGTCGATTGTCGAGCGATATTGCGAGCTCCGGGGAATTTCGTCGATTGAGAACTGGAACTTCTACCTGGCGTTCAGCTTCTTCCGGCTCGCCGCTATCGCACAGGGCGTGAAGAAGCGGGCCTTGAGCGGTAACGCATCGAATGAAAAGGCGCGACAGGTGGGGGAGATGGCTGGGGTGCTTGCGAAGATGGGCGTTGACCTGATCTGAACGCAGGCAGGAAAAACGGGATGTAGACATATCGGAGATGATTGTGACTACTAATTTGTTTGATCTGAAAGAAAAGATTGCTCTGGTGACGGGCGCCAGCCGGGGGATCGGTGAGGAGATCGCCAAACTTCTCGCCGAGCAGGGTGCTCACGTGATTGTGTCGAGCCGCAAGCTGGAAGATTGCGAATCTGTGGCACGCGAGATCAAGGAAGCGGGCGGGAGCGCTGAAGCGAAACCGTGCCATGTCGGGCGTGTCGAGGACATTCTCGCGATCTTCCAGCATATTCGTGCACGGCATGGCCGTCTGGACATCCTCGTCAACAACGCAGCGACGAATCCGTATTTTGGCCACATTCTTGATACCGATCTGTCGTCATTCGAAAAAACGGTGGAAGTCAACTTGCGCGGTTACTTCTTCATGTCTGTGGAGGCGGGCAAGTTGATGCGGGAGCACGGCGGCGGTGCGATCGTCAACACGGCTTCGGTCAATGCATTGCAGCCTGGCGACAGGCAGGGAATCTACTCGATCACCAAAGCCGCCGTTGTCAACATGACGCGGGCATTCGCGAAGGAGTGCGGGCCGTTGGGGATTCGAGTGAATGCGCTGCTTCCCGGATTGACCAAAACCCGATTTGCGGGGGCACTGTTCGAGGATCAGACCACGTACGAAAACTGGATGTCGCGCATTCCGCTGCGCCGCCACGCGGAACCTCGTGAGATGGCGGGTACGGTGCTTTACCTTGTGTCCGACGCTGCGAGCTATACCAATGGGGAGTGTGTCGTCGTCGACGGTGGACTGACGATCTAGTCAAGTGGTCGAAGCACGCGGTTGGCCGCGCTGCTGGCCAATGCCTCGACGACATTAATCAGGATTATGGAAGCGTAAAAATGGATTTCGCATACAGCCCGAAGGTCGAAGCGCTGCGCACACAGGTGCGTACGTTCATGGAAGCTCACATCGTTCCGCGCATCCGGCAATGGCACGAGGAGGTGAATGCCGGTCAATATCCAGTTTCCTTTATGGAGACCTTGAAGGAGCGAGCGCGTGAAGAGGGTCTCTGGAACCTGTTCCTTCCGCATCTGCGCGATGACGAGCCCGGTACCCGCCTGACCAATCTCGAGTACGCGCCCCTCGCTGAAATCATGGGGCGGGTGTCGTGGGCATCGGAGGTGTTCAACTGCAATGCGCCGGACACGGGCAATATGGAGCTGCTCCATATGTTTGCCACGCCCGCTCAGCGCGAACTGTGGCTCAAGCCCCTTCTCGACGGCAAGATCCGCTCGGCGTTTGCAATGACGGAACCGGCGGTGGCTTCCTCAGACGCGACCAATATCACGACGTCGATTCGTCGCGACGGGGATGACTATGTCATTGACGGCCGCAAGTGGTTTATCACGAATGCAGCACACCCGAATTGCAAGCTCTTCATCGTGATGGGCAAAACGGATCCGGACGCACCGAGCCACCGTCAGCAGAGCATGATTCTCGTGCCCCGCGATACACCCGGCGTCAAGGTGATCCGCAATATCACGGTGGTCAATCACCTGGCACCGGAAGGACACTGCGAGATCGAGTTCAAAGGGGTGCGCGTACCCCGGTCGAATCTCCTCGGTGAAGAGGGTAGCGGCTTTGCGCTCGCGCAGGCGCGCCTTGGGCCGGGACGGATTCACCACTGCATGCGTTCGATCGGCGCCGCGGAACTGGCGCTCGAGTTGATGGTGGAACGGGCCCAGGCGCGCACGACATTCGGAAAGATGCTGCATGAGCATGGGTCTGTCGCCGAATGGATCGCGAAGTCCAGAATCGAAATCGATCAAGCGAGGCTGTTTGTTCTAAAAGCCGCGTGGATGATCGACAACGTGGGTGCGAAGGAGGCGCGCAAGGAGATCTCGATGATCAAGGCGCTCGTACCGGGTGTTCACACCGCCGTTTGCGAGCGGGCGATGCAGGTGTTTGGCGCGATGGGGCTGAGCCCCGACACGCCATTGGCCGATAGCTGGACGTGGGGCCGTGCGTTGCGGTTCGCAGACGGCCCGGACGAGGTTCACTTGCAGAGCATTGCACGAATGGAAATCAAGGCGCAGCCCTATGAGCAGGGGAAGGATAATCCCTACCTGATGGCTTCGGCGTAATGCCTGGAGCCAGTTTCAAAGAGTGACCCTGCGGGGGGCCTGGGCGGCGAGTGGCACGAATATTCTCAACGTTAAGGCCCTCCAGGGAGGTCGATCCCCCGCAGTGCGTTGAGCTTCCATCGCCAGGCGCAAGATGTGCCAATGCGGTTTCCGGTGCGTTGGCGAGACGACTAGCACTCGCCGTCAGATCCCCCCAACAGGGACCGCGTTTCCTCTGAGGGCTCCGCAGTAAGTACGCTTTCAAAGGTGTCCATCAAGCTGGACACCGCGTATTGCGGGGACCAGAGTCCTCCCGAATCGCCACTGTCCCGGCTCGCTTCCCACGCTGCAAGCGAGGCATTGCCGTAGATGCCGACGAGCGACAGTCTGTGATCAACGATTGCCGGCGGAATATCGGAAAGCAGGTTTCGGAGCAGGGCGTTGCAACGCTGATAACCCAGATTCCACTTGTCTTCCAGCGCCTCCCGCAAGAACGCGCGATTGTTCAACTGCAAGTTGGCAATCATGCGGATGTACGTCGCCTGACCCGTGCGATCCGCCAGCTCAAGCATCGGAAAGAGCAGCGCGCCTAATACCGCTCGCACGTTTATCCCTTCTTCTGCCTCCAGTCTGTCGAGCCGCGCCTGACGGTCTTCGTCTATCAGGCGCGCACCGTCGACTACCAGCTCACGTGCCAGTTCCAGTTTGTTCCCGAAGTAGTAGCGCAGCGAGGCGCTGTTTCGCTGCCCTGCGGCCGAGATGATGTCCTGCACGGAAACCCCGTCCAATCCGCGCAGCGCGAACAGGCGTTGGGCTTCTTCTTTTAAGCGAATTCGTGTCTCCGCCCCATCCGAGCGAAGGGTTTTCCCTGATGTCGTCATTACTTTACCGTGTCGAGTTAATTAACTACACTGGCTTAACTAACCCAGTTGGAGAAACTTAACATGAAAGTCGTAGTTGTTGGAGGAGGCATTGGTGGCTTAACGACCGCTCTGGCGCTGCTGCGCCACGGCATCGAGCCGATTGTACTGGAGCGTGCCCCGCAATTGACGGAGGTCGGAGCGGGCGTTCAGATCGCCGCGAACGGCACGATCGTGCTCCGGGAACTGGGGCTCGAGCCGGCGCTGGCGAGCATTGCGACCGTGCCGGAACGCTTTGACTACCTCGAACTGTCGACAGGGCGTCTCCTGTACGTTGCTCCATTGGGCAAGGAGGCAGAGGCACGTTACGGCGCGCTGCTCTACAACGTCCACCGTGCCGACCTGATCGACTTGCTCGCGAAGGCCGTACCGCCCAATGTGATCCGGCTGGGGGCGCAATGCGCGTCGGTTTCCCAGGACGAGGAGGGCGCCTGCGTCACGCTGCAAAATGGCGAAGTGATTCGTGGCGACGCCGTGATCGGCGCGGATGGCATTCACTCCGCCGTTCGGACGGCCCTCCGGGGACCCGAGGAGAAGCAGTTCGCCAATATCCTGATGTGGCGCTCGCTCATTCCTGCCGACCGGCTCAAGGGCCTGAAGTTGCCGGTGGCGGGGAACAACTGGTTCGGCGTGGGCAGGAATATCGTCTCGTACTGGGTGCGCAAGGACCTCTACAGCATTCTTGCGTCGGTGCCGGCAACCGAAGTGAGCCGCGAGTCGTGGACGCAGTCGGGGGACGTCGCGCAACTGCGGCGCTCGTTCGCGGGTTCCGAGCCAACCGTCCAGAAAATGCTGGAAGCCGTCGACTCAACGTTCATCACGGGGATGTACCACCGCGATCCAATCGAACACTGGAGTACCGGACGAATCGCCCTGCTCGGCGATGCTGCGCATGCGATGGTGCCCTACCTGGCGCAAGGCGCCTGCCAGGCGATCGAAGACGCCTGGGTCCTTGCCACCTGTCTCAAGAACCATGGCCCGGCCGGCGTTCAGGACGCGCTGCTGGAATACGAACGGCGCCGCCAGCCGCGTACTACGCGGATTCAGGCCGGAGCGCGATTTGTCGTCGATTGGGCACACGAGCCCGACGAGGCGCGGGTACGCCAGCGCAACGGGCGACTGAAGGGACTCTCGCGTATCGATCCGCTGGCAGAGGCTTCGTGGTCGTTCGCCTGGGGGCACGACGTCCTCGAGGCCGCCAGGCTGCCACCGGGCGAGGTCGTAGGCTTGAGCGCGGCACGCGAAGGAAAACGGATGGCGCGCCCCGAGAGCCAGCGCGCTTTCGATCTCTGGAAGGGCGTGTTCAAGCCGGATGACATTGCGCGTGGCGACCGGGGGCAGCGTGCGGCCTACGAACGGTTCCTGCTGGAGCAGTTCCCGGCGCCGGCAAGCACCGAAGTGACGGACGTCGATCTTCACGGGGTGAGCGCGTTGCGTGTGGTTGCAGCGGGAGCCCCTCACAAGGCGACCGTGTTGCATTTCCATGGCGGCGGCTACGTGCTGGGTTCGGCGAAGAGCTCGATTGAATACGCAAGCCGTCTCTCGCGCGCCCTGAACGCTCCGTGCTACACGGTCGACTATCGCCTTGCGCCCGAGCATCCGTATCCGGCGGCATTCGATGACGCCTTCAGCGCGTATCGCGGCTTGCTCGCTTCGGGTGTCGATCCGTCGACGGTGTTCCTGAGCGGCGAATCGTCCGGGGGCGGCCTCGCCCTGGCGCTGGCTGCTGCGTTGCGTCGCGCGAGGCTGCCGTTGCCGGCCGGCGTCATTGCAATCTGCCCGCTCACCGACCTCACGCTTGGTGGCCCCTCCGTCATGACGAATTCGGGAGACGACCCGGCCGCGAATCGCGAGACGTTGTCCAACCTCGTCGCGTCTTACTTCCAGGGCCATGAGCCGACCGATCCGATGGTGTCGCCGCTGTTCGCGGATCTCGCAGAGCTTCCGCCGGTATTCCTTGCGGCCGTCGAGGGAGAGGTGCTGGAAAGCGACACGACTCGTTTTGCGGAGCGGGCAAAGGCAGCCGGCGCGAACGTGAAGTTGAAGATGGTGGCCGATTCGGTTCACGTCTTCACGCTCTTCCCGTTCTTGCCGGAAACCGCCGGGACGCTCGAAGAAATCGGCCAGTGGAGCCGCGAGCTCCTTCAGAAGTAGAGAGACGCATCCGCCTCGCGCATGGCGCCAGGTTCGGATGCGACAACCTGCTCACGCGTCGCCGGCGTGGGCAGGTCCCGCTTGCGTCACAAGCGGTTTGCCAGTGACGCAAGCAATCGGTTTCAAGGCGCTTCGCCATATCACTGCATTTCGTCTCATGCCCGGAGTAGACATGACGGCAACATCAACGCGTCGACTGGTCGACACGCTGCGGCAACTATCCGCGCCGCAGACATCGCTGTACACCAATCTCGAAGTCTCCTCGAGCCGCCATCCAGAAAAGGCAGCAATCCTTTACTACGGCAGTACCGTAACCTACCGGCAGTTGCAATACGAAGTTCAAGCGATGGCGGGTTTCCTGCAGCAGCACTGCGGCATAACCCGGGGTGACCGCGTCGTCCTGTACATGCAGAACAGTCCGCAGTTCGTCGTCGCTTTCTATGCGGTGCTGCGCGCGGATGCGGTAGTCGTGCCCGTCAACCCGATGAACCGGACTTCGGAGCTGCAACACATATTCGAAGATAGTGGGGCTAGAGTCGCCTTCGTCGGCGAAGAACTCATGGAGCACGTACGGTCGCTGTCGGGCCGCCACGTGGACTATGTGATCCCTGCACGTTATGCCGACTATCTTCACGACCAGACCGATCTCCCGCTGCCCGATGTCCTGACATCGCCCGGACCGCAGCCTCATGCAGAATCTGTCGACGGCCATGCTGCCCCCATCGGCTGGAACGACGCGCTCTCGCGCGCGTGCATTCCGCGCGACCACGAATCCCGGCCCGAGGATCTGGCAGTCATTCCGTATACGTCCGGGACGACCGGTCGCCCCAAAGGGTGCATCCATACACATCGCAGTGTGATGCATTCGACGGTCTCGTGCGCTGAATGGCCGAGCCTCGCGAACAAGAGCGTGATGCTGTGCTCCGTGCCGTTGTTTCACGTCACCGGCATGCAGAACTGCATGAACATGCCGATATTCATCGGCGCCACGATGGCGATCATGACCCGCTGGGACGCGAAATGTGCCGCGCACGTGATCGAACGCTACC
This sequence comes from Paraburkholderia sp. GAS42, assembly GCF_050436565.1. Classification (NCBI taxonomy): domain Bacteria; kingdom Pseudomonadati; phylum Pseudomonadota; class Betaproteobacteria; order Burkholderiales; family Burkholderiaceae; genus Paraburkholderia; species Paraburkholderia sp. GAS42. The sequence goes on from NZ_JBNDML010000003.1 coordinate 468,962, forward strand.
GCGTAAGCACGTGGATCACTGTTCCCACGATGCTCATCGACCTGCTGAACCTGGCGGACGTCGACAGGTTCGACCTGAGTTCCATTGCGTACCTGAGCGGCGGCGGCGCCGCGATGCCGCAGGCTGTCGCACGGCAGATAGAGGAGCGTTGGGGCATCCCGTACGTAGAAGGGTACGGTCTCACCGAGACGATGGCGGCGACCCACATCAATCCACCGAAGCACAGCAAGCAACAGTGCATGGGTGTGCCGGTCTTCAGCACGGATTCACTCGTCGTCGATCCCGAGACGCTCGAGCCTCTCGGCGAAGGAGAAACAGGCGAGATTCTCGTCAGCGGACCTCAAGTATTCGATGGGTACTGGAAGGCGCCGGAATCTACGCGAGATGCATTCGTTCTGATCGATGGGAAGCGCTACCTGCGCACCGGAGACCTCGGCTACGTCGATCGGGACGGCTATTTCTTCGTCGTCGACCGGCTGAAGCGCATGATCAATGCCTCCGGCTACAAAGTCTGGCCGGCCGAGGTCGAGGCCATGCTGTTCGAGCATCCCGCTGTCCAGGAGGCGTGTGTCATTGCGACTCACGATCCGCGCCGAGGCGAGTCGGTAAAGGCGCTCATCGTGCTACGGAGCGGCGAATACGCGACGGAAGAAGACATTGTGTCATGGGCCCGCGAGCGCATGGCGTCCTATAAGGTCCCACGTGTCGTTCAGTTTGCCACCAGCTTGCCCCGTACTTCGAGCGGAAAGATCCAGTGGAGACTGCTGCAGGAAGAGGAAGCGCGCAGTCGAAACGCCCAATCCGAAGGTCGCCCCTGAAGCATATCGGGGGAGATGTTCTCGTTTGCCGGCGCCTGCGCGATCTGCTTTGCCAGGCGTAGGGTTATCCCGCACGCCCGTTCAATGCGATGGAATAAGGCGTGCCGCAGTGGTCGATGCGTTCGCAGCGCGGAATGTAAATTTTCTGGCAGTTGTGGTCAACGTTTCCGGGCAACGTGTGGTTGTGGGCACAACGCCTTGATCGGAGCCAGTGCCGTCAAGGACGAAGTTTTCGTCGAGTCCGCAGGTTGATCAAGTCATCGCGGCCCGTCGAGTCACGCAACAAGCAGAAATCAAGCGCTCGAACTTTGCTGGCAATCAATAAGTTGTAGATGTGGTTCATATAGTTCGTAGTGCGACATAATCATAATATCGGAGTTTATAAATGAGGAAGGTAAGGAGATTGTCCGAAAAAGAGTTGCATCGACGCAAGGCCAGCCTGCTGGCTGCCATCATGTCTACTGCGACGCTGTATTCCGTCTCAGCAGCCGCGCAGTCGTCGGTAACGCTTTTTGGCCTCGTCGATGAGGGAATTCGCTACACGACTCATGCGAATCCGCAAGGCGATTCTCGCGTGCAGCTCGCCAACGGCGCAAACGAGAGTACTTGGGGATTCAGGGGAGCGGAAGACATCGGCGGCGGAACGAAGGTCGTATTCCAGTTCGAGAATCGCTTCTTCCCGAACTCCGGGGCGACCGACCCCGCTTATCCGTTCTTCAATACCGCATTTGTTGGCGTGCAGTCGAGCAGTTACGGAAAGCTGACAATGGGCCGCCAGCTCAACCCGCTTGCCGACGCTGTTCTGAGCGCCTTCATAACTAATCCATGGCTGCCGACCTTCTACCAGTTTCGGCCGGAAGTCACGATGGCTCAGGGCGTGTGGACCAGCAACATGGTCAAATACGCCGCGCGATGGCAATACCTGACGGCTGAGGTGTCCTACGCGTTTGGTGGCAATGCAGGCGCATTTGGTTCGGGAAGTCAGATTGGGGCATCGATTCTCTATTTGCCCGGTCAGCCATTGCGCCTGGCTGCCGCGTACCTTGACTCGCGCGATGCCGTGAACGGCTCCGCGCACTTCAAATCCTGGACTGCCGGCGGGTCCTATTCGTTCGAAGAAACGACGCTTATTGCCGGCTGGGCCGTGAACAGGCAGGACGCCAGATTTGTCGGCAATTTCCCTAACGGTCCATTCAGTCAGCCGGAATTGACCGCGCTGAAATTCAATACGTTCAGTTCCCGGCAAATGTTTTATGGTGGGGTCACGCAGCTGATAGGGGACGCGACGCACCTTTCTGCGAACGTGTGGCGCACGATTCAGACCGGGAAGACGCAGGCAGCCAACGGGAACGCGACGCAATTCCAGCTGCTGGCGGACTATAGCTGGTCGAAACGCACGGATACCTATCTGGAAGCCGACTACTCGCTGTACCGCGGCGGAATGGTTGGCGCCCAGTTCCAGGGCATCAACGCCCTGAGCTCGGCGTACGGCACGACCCAGCTAGGCATCATGGCTGGCGTACGGCATACGTTCTAGCTTCGGGACGACGAGCGGCTCGGGAGCGCACCGGCGGGAGCGATCACTAGGAATCCTGAAAGGACGCGAGGATGTCCTTCGAACATATTTCGATTCGACCATACCGGAGAGCGATCGCTCCTTTTTCGGCCATTGCCTTGAGCTCCAGCGACAGTGTCTGGCGCGTGATGCCGAGCATCATGGCCAGTGTGTCCTGGGAGACGCTGACGTCCTGGCGACTCTGTGGCCACGTTGCCACGTCGCCCGCCGCGAGCAGCAGCAGGCGCCGCGCAACACGTGCGCGCGTCGAGTGGAGGGTGGCATCTTCGACCATGCGATAGAGCCAGTTGATGTGGATGGACTGCAATTCGGCGATGGCCCGGAGGAACGCTTGACTCTGCATCAGTTCTTCAAACGCTGCTGTCCTGACCACGAAGACGGTCGAGCGCTCGATCGCTACGACATCACGTGCACGTGGCTGGCGACTGGTCATGGAAGTCTGTCCAAACCAGTTACCGGCTTCGATGACGGCCAGGATCGCCTCCTTGCCGTCTTCGCGAAGCGTGAAGGCTTTGAGTCTGCCGTCTTTGAGACCACAGAAGCTGGTCGGCGTATCGCCGCGGCGGAACAGAAATTCGCCAGCCTGCAGCGTGATCAATTCGCTTCGCTGGATAAGCGCCTCCTGCTCGACCGCAGGCAAGGCGCAGAACCACTGGTTTGTCCGCATTTCTTCGGACGTGTCGGTCATGAATGCCATTTTGAAGCGGTCAATGTATACATGTGTTGAAAACGCGACGGACGATCGCAAGTTGATGCGGCCTCCAACGCGTCCATATCGGACCGCGCGGCCGGAGGCCTCCACCCCATTATCGGGTTCGGGCCACTGATCGAGAAGCTCAATTCATTCTATCCCTGTGGAAAATCGCCATGCAAGGTCCACCTGGCGCGCTTTTGTTTGTGTTGTCCAGCGGCGAGACGCGGGAAATACGCACATGCAAAAGCCTGTCTCCCCCGACTGTATCCACAGCACTCCCCCATTCAGGGGGTACTTCCCGAGTCCTGACACCTGGATCATTGTCCCAACGCGATGCCACAGCAGGCCGAGAAAAATAACCAGATCAGCATTCGCTCGCAATTCATATTTGGACTAAAGGAGATATCGATGCACGACGAAGTCAAGACGCCAGGGTCCACCGCCTACGCCTATCCGTTGCTGATCAAGCAGCTGTTGCTCACGCCGTTCGTTCAGGCGCAGGACGAGGAGATCGTCTACCGGGATCAGTTCCGGATGACCTATGCGACCTTGCGCGAGCGTATTGCACGTCTCGCCAACGGTTTGAGCCAACTTGGCGTGCAGCATGGCAGCACCGTCGGGGTGATGGATTGGGACAGCCACCGCTATCTCGAATGCTATTTCGCTGTTCCGATGATGGGCGCTGTCTTGCAGACCGTGAACGTGCGTCTGTCCCCGGCTGAAATCGCCTACACGATCAATCACGCCGGCGCAGAAGTCCTGCTGGTGCACACCGATTTTCTGCCCGTCGTCGAAGCGATCAAGGACAAACTGGAAACAGTGCGTACTTTCATCTGGATCGATGAGCGAGGCGCCGAAGCTTGTGCACACAATATTCCCTTCTCGGCTGAATACGAGGCCATGTTGGCGGCGAACAGCACGAGCTACGCGTTCCCCGATTTTGACGAGAACACGCGTGCAACGACGTTCTACACCACCGGTACGACCGGTCTTCCCAAGGGCGTCTACTTTACGCATCGGCAACTGGTTCTGCACACCATCACCCTGATGGCGGCACTGGCGAGCCCTGTCTCGGGACAGCGTTTCCATCGTGGCGACGTGTACATGCCACTCACCCCGATGTTTCACGTGCACGCGTGGGGCATGCCGTATATCGCAACGGTTATGGGTGTGAAGCAGGTCTATCCCGGGCGCTACCTGCCGGACCGGCTCGCACGACTCGTGCGCGAAGAGGGCGTCACGTTTTCACATTGCGTCGGCACGATCCTGCACATGCTGCTCTCGTGCGCGGAGGGGAAGGCGACGGACTTGAGCAAGTGGAAGATCGTCATCGGCGGTGGCGCGTTGCCGCAAGGCCTCGCCCAGGCGGCGCTAGACCGGGGCATCGATGTGTTTGTCGGTTACGGGATGTCGGAGACTTGCCCCGTGCTCAGTCTCGCGCAACTTCCACCCGGGACCGAAAAGCTCGGCGCCGACGAGCAGCTTCGCCTGCGCTGCAAGACCGGTCGGCCTGTTCCTCTCGTTGACCTGCGTGTCGTCGACGACAACATGGACGAGCTCGTCCACGACGGCAAAGCCACTGGCGAGATCGTCGTGCGCGCCCCGTGGCTCACGCAGGGCTATCTGAACAATCCCGAGGCTTCCCAACAGCTTTGGGCCGGCGGCTATCTCCATACGCAGGACATTGCCAATATCGATCCAACGGGCAACATACAAATCACCGACCGTTCGAAGGACGTGATCAAGTCCGGCGGCGAGTGGGTTTCATCGCTCGAGATAGAAGATCTGATTTCGCAATACGAGGGTGTTTCCGAAGTGGCCGTCATCGGCATCAAGGATGAGAAGTGGGGGGAGCGACCGGTGGCGGTGGTCGTGCTCAAGGAGGGGGCGGCAGTCACGGAGGACGACATCAAGCAGCACGTATTGTCGTTCAGCACATCCGGAAAGATATCGAAATACGCGGTGCCGCAGATCGTGAAGTTCGTCGATGCGATCAGCAAGACGAGTGTCGGCAAGATGAACAAGAAGTGGCTGCGCGAGCAGTTCGCCTGATTGTCAAGAAAATTTCCGGGAGTGGAAGCGATGAGCACGGGCAATTACAGCGTGGCCAACATCGGCGACTTCGTGGGTCGCGAGCTGGGAGTATCGAACTGGGTCGTTGTCGATCAGATGCGTATCAACGCGTTCGCCGAGTGTACGGGCGACAGGCAATGGATTCACGTGGACGAGGAGCGGGCGAAGCGCGAGAGCCCGTTCGGCGGCACGATCGCACACGGTTATTTGACCCTGTCGTTGCTGGCGGGCCTCGCGATCGAGATCGGCATCGTTCCCAAGGACGCTTCGGCGGGGCTCAACTACGGTCTGGACAAAGTGCGTTTCATGACGCCCGTCAAGGCAGGTGCGCGGGTGCGTAGTCGTGTCACGCTCGTGTCGGCGGAGAACAAGGGCGGCGGCCGCATCCTCATCAAGGCAATGAACGAACTGCAGATCGATGGCGAGGACAAGCCGGCACTGGTTGCAGAAACCCTTGCGATGCTGGTCGCGTGATTCATGACTTTTGGCGCAGCGGAAGATATTCCTGAAGGAGCAGCAAAATGGCGGTAACCACTGAAAGCCCGCAGCAAGGCGACAAGGCCGATGATCTCGCGGCGTCGGCTGCTGAGGGAATGCTGGGTCCCAATCCCTTTGTCGGTCTGCGGCCATGCGATATCGTCGCAACTGCGCAGCAAATCGGCGCTCAGGCATGGCGGCAACCTGGGTTGGTCATGGAGCAGGAAGCGGCTTTCGCTCGCGAGCTTTTCGGGCTTTTCTCGGGTAGCGCGGAATCTACGCCGCCAAAGGGCGACAAACGCTTCACCGACGCCGCATGGCAGAACAATTCGCTGTATCGCGTGACGCTGCAAGGCTACCTCGCGTGGCGCAATGCCCTTGCAGGTTTCGTCGAGCGCTCCGGGCTGGATCCTGATAACAAGGAGCGCGCGCGGTTTGTAATGTCGCTCATTACGGACGCGGCGTCCCCGACTAACACGCTGCTGGGCAATCCTGCGGCGCTCAAGAAGGTCATTGATACGGGTGGCGCCAGCCTGCTGGACGGCTGCAACAACATCGTGATGGACCTGCTCAAGAATCACGGGATGCCCGCGCAGGTCAACAAGACGGCTTTCGACGTAGGCAGGAACCTCGGTACATCCAAAGGCGCGGTCGTCTTTCGCAACGAAGTGCTAGAACTGATCCAGTACGCGCCGGCGACGCAGGAAGTCTACAGCCGGCCGCAGCTGATCGTGCCGCCGCAGATCAACAAGTTCTACATCTTCGATCTCTCCGAGGGCAAGAGCATCGTCGACTATCTGGTCAAGAACGAGCTCCAGGTTTTTGTCGTCAGCTGGCGCAATCCGACCGCGGCTCAAAGCCACTGGGATCTGGACACGTACGTCAGCGCGCTCGTGGAAGCCATTGCGGCTGTGCGCGAGATCACCGGGTGCGACGACGTCAACCTGCACGGCGCCTGCTCGGGGGCGATGACCATTTCGGCTTTGCTTGGACATCTCGCGAGCCAGGGTGAAAAGACGGTCAATGCGACCACGCTGATGGTTGCCGTACTCGACAACACCGCCGACTCGCAACTCGGCCTCTTTGCAACGCCTGAGGCCATTGCGGCGGCGAAGCAGCACAGCATTTCACGTGGGGTGCTGGCGGGCGAGGAAATGGGACGCGTCTTCGCCTGGATGAGGCCCAACGATCTGGTGTGGAACTACTGGGTCAACAACTACTTGCTGGGCAACGCACCACCTGCTTTTGACGTCCTTTACTGGAACAACGATACGACTCGGCTGCCGGCGAAGACGCATGGGCAATTGCTCGACATTTTCACGCAAAACCTCTTCAGCAAGCCAGGCGCGCTGATGGTGCTGGGCACGCCGATAGACCTTTCCGAGGTCAAGTGCGACAAGTATGTGGTGGCAGGCATGACGGATCACATTACGCCGTGGAAGGGCGTGTACAACACCGCCACGACGTTTGGTGGCAATACCCGTTTCGTCCTGAGTTCAAGCGGTCATATCCAGAGCCTGATCAATCCTCCCGGTAATCCGAAGGCAAAGTACTACCTCAACCCCGAGTTGCCCGCGAACGCCGATGCGTGGCTTGCCGGCGCACAGGCTGAAACGGACTCGTGGTGGGGCAACTGGAGAGACTGGCTGGTCGCCCGGTCCGGCGACAAGCGGGCAGCGCCTGCGGCGCCAGGCAGCGAACAACACCCGGCTGGTGTGAAAGCACCCGGGACCTATGTTTCGGAAGCCTGACCGGCATCATTGCCGGATAGCGAAAACGTTTTTTTGCAACTACTTTAACGGAGTTATCATGACAGCGACCCATCCCAGCAATATCTTTGCTGAATATACGAAGCTCATCACGCAGTTCAAGCTACCGGGCGTCGACGTAGCCGCCATCCTCGAATCGCGCCGCAAGGACATTGAAGCGCTCGCTGAGGCGAATATGACTGCGCTCGCTGGCGTACAGCAACTCGGTCAGAAGCAGGTAGATATCGTGCGTTCGACGATGACTGAACTGCAATCGCTCGTTGCCCGCTTGAGGTCCACTGGCAGCGAACCCGCTGCTGCGACGGGCGAAGGGGTTCAAAAGACACTGCAAAAGGCATTCGTGGACATGCAGGAGCTCGCGGATGTGGCGTACCGGGCTCAAACCGACAGTATCGCTGTCGTCACGAAGCGCTTTGCGGAGCATGTCGAGGAATTGAAAGCGCTCATGCAGCCCAGGAAGTGATCTGGCGGGCTGGTGCGAGCCGCCGCCATAGCGATACGAAGCCAAGCGTCCAACCAGCAACCATCTTGCATGGGACCAGAGTAAGCGCTAAGGGGGCAGGAGTAAGCGCTAAAGTGCTAAAGCGCTAACTCCAGCCGACACGCTAACGCTGGTCGACACAGAGGATCAACCGGATGACCGGATTACAAACAAGCGCGGAGTGTGTCGACGCCATGCAAATTCAGACGATCGATCTGGACGGCCAGTTGCTGCGTGTCGCAGTCCGGCGTGGTAGCGACGCCTCGCCGCCGCTGCTTTTATTCAATGGCATCGGCGCAAATCTCGAACTGGTTGAACCATTCGTTGCGGCACTGGATGACGTGACCGTCATCGTCTTCGACGCCCCCGGCGTTGGCGGCTCGCCCGTCCCCGTGATCCCGTATCGGTTCTCGACGCTTGCCGTCCTGTCTGACAAGCTGCTGACGCGGCTCGGATACGACGGCCCTGTCGACGTGCTCGGCGTATCGTGGGGTGGGGCGCTGGCCCAGCAGTTCGCGCACCTTTACCCCCGGCGCTGTCGCAGGCTCATTCTCGCGGCCACCTCTCCCGGGGTAATCATGGTGCCTGCGCGGCTGTCGGTGCTTTCAAAACTGATCGGGCCGCGACGCTATACCGATCCGGCGTACCTGCGGCAAATCGGGGCGGAGATATACGGGGGCGCCTACCGCCACGATGCCGCGCTGCTCGAGGAACATAGCCGCCATATCCAGGCGCCACGCGGCCGTGGCTATCTCTATCAATTGCTGGCTGCATCCGGTTGGACCAGCTTGCCGTGGCTGGGCGCGCTTCGGCAAACGACGCTCGTCATGCATGGAAGCGACGACCCCATCGTGCCGCTCACAAACGCCAGGATTCTCGCGGCAAGGATTCGAAATGCGACCCTGCACGTGATAGATGACGGCCATCTTTTTCTGATCACCCGGGCAAGTGAAGTCGCTCCGGTGGTGAAGCGGTTCCTGCGGCAGGAGGCGAGTTGAGCTTCGTGACTGGGACAGACAGGAACTCCGGGCACGCACAGGCTGACCCAGTTTGGGACGAAAAGCTGGTTCGGCTGAAGCGCATGCGCACGACAGCGACCTGTTTGCTCGCGGCGATGATCGTGCTACTCCTCACGTGTGTGGCCTGGCAGGCTGCGTATCCCTGGCTAGCGTGGCCACGTGCTTTTGCCGAGGCGGGTACAGTCGGTGCGATTGCAGACTGGTATGCCGTCGTCGCGTTGTTCCGGCACCCGTGCGGGATTCCGGTCCCGCACACGGCCATCATTCCGAAGAACCAGCAGCGCATAGCCGAGAGTTTGGGCAGCTTCGTCGAGGAAAACTTCCTGACCCCCGAAATCATCGTCGAGCGACTGAGTGGTTTCAACGCGGCGCAAGCGCTGGCGGGATGGCTCGCAGTACGTGAAAACAGCGCGGTGATCGCGGATGTGGTGGCCGGTTCGCTCCCCCGATTGCTCGACGGCATGGACGAGACGGACGTCGAACATCTCTTCGGTCGTCTCGTCATTCCGCGATTGCGCACGCTCGAGGTGTCTCGCATGGCGGGTCAGGTCCTGGATATCCTCACCGAAGGCAACCGTCATCAGCCTTTGCTGGATCGCGGACTGAGCGCCGTGGAAAGGTGGTTGAGCACCCATGTGGACCTGATCAAGGCGAAGTTCGGCGAGGCGTCGAAATTCACGCCGGCGCCGCTGGACGCATACATCGTCAACAAGTTTGTCGAAGGCATCATTGCGCTCATCCATGAGGTCGTGGCGAACCCCGAGCACGCGCTTCGGCGTCAGTTCGACGGGGCGGTGCAAGATCTATCCAGCAACCTGCGGACGTCAGCTGTTTATCGCCGGTTTGGTCGACTGTTGCTGCGCGACTGCATTCGGCATCTCGAAGAGGGGGGCTATTACCGTGTCCTGCTCTATCACGTCCGTGCGCACGTGCTTGCTGATCTCGGAAGCGGGCACTCCGCGGTGCGCGACATGATCGCCGGTACCTTCGTATCCATCGGTAAAGGCGTTGCGAGTGAGCCGTCCATTCAGCACAAGTTGAACGCATGGTGGCTTGATATTGCCGGCCTGCTCGTGTTGCGCCATCGCCATCAACTGTCGGCGCTGATCACCGACGTCGTGAAAGGCTGGGACACGAAGGAGGTGAGCCGGAAGCTCGAGGCCGAGATAGGCCGGGACCTGCAGTTCATTCGAATCAACGGCACGTTTGTCGGTGGCACGGTGGGCGTCCTGATCCATGCATGTGTATTTCTTGTCTTGCGGTAAGCCAGGTACTGTCCGCGTACTGCGTGCTATTGGTTATGTTTGACCAGTCCAAGCATCTGCGCGCGCGCGACAGCTTGAGCGCGTTTGTCGACGGCCAGCTTGGTAAAGATGCTCTTTACGTGGGACTTGACCGTTTCAGGTGTTATTCCGAGCGTACGCGCAATTTCCTTGTTCGACTGCCCCTGTGCGATCAACTCGACAATGCCGCGCTCTCGCGAGCTGAGCTGGGTCCGCTCGCCTTCTCGCCGGGGCGTGCTGTTGGGTTCGTGCTGTGATCGCCAGCTATCCAGCAGTCGGTCTAGCCAGGGCACTATTTCCTGCACTTTGGCAGGGGTGCGGGCGCTGTCGCGCGCCAGCTTCAATAGCGGGCCGATCTCCGGCCCTTGATCGACAATGGACTGGCAGATCCCGGCTGGCGCTGCGACCGTCGCAACGTCGTGGAATACCTCGAGCGCCCGATCGCGCTCGCCTGCGTTCAGCCACGCCAGCGCGAGGAGGGTCCGCAGTCGCAGCGCGAGATAACTTCCGTGGAGGTGTTCGAGACGCTCGAGTGCACCGCTCAAAATCCCGACCGCCTCCTGGCTTTGCTGCCTTCGTATCGCCAGGCACGCAGCCGCGAGGTCCCGGTAGTTCTCGATCTCCGGCGACTCCGGAGCGGACGACCCGGAGCTGGAGGTGGCCAACTGACGCAGCTGTGCCACGCACGCGCCTGCTTCGGCAAGCCTGCCTTCTGCAAGATTCAGTCGAGTTCTTTCCGCGAGCGCGGCGGCAATCAGCCGGTTCCATCGACGCGCCTGACCCAGCACCTGTGCACCGTCGAGCAAGGCATACGCCTGCGCAAAATTGGAGCGCGCCACGGCGATTCGAACGAGTATGCGATAGCCGATCAGCACGCTGTCGAGAAATACGGCAAGTTCAATGACCGGCATGAGCTCGACGAGCAGCGCTTCAGCTTCGTCCAGCCGGCCCTGCTCATAACGCAATTGGGCGATCATCGGGGCGCACAACGCCGCCGCTATCGACTGCGGGCCCGAATGGTGCTCGGCGAGCTCCATCGCTTCGCTGAAATGGCGCTCTGCATGCGAAAAGTGCAGTTGCTGCATTTCCACATGGCCGAGCAGGCAGAGCCGATAGACCGAGGAGAATACGCTGCGTTGGTCTTCCTCGATCGAGTCGGGAATCCAGGGTGTGGCGTGAAGGGCCTCAAGATTACCCGCTTTCCAGTGGGCGAAGCGCGCCACGTTTGAGACCGCGTTGGTGGTCCATGAATCGCGCGACGGCCGGGCCAGATATTCTTGCGCGAGCGTAAGCGCCTTTTGCGGATCATCTTGTAAGGCTGCAAGTGCCGAGCGAATGGCGACGCACTCCCACCGGACATGGTCAGCGTCGATACCCTTGTCGGCGGCATCGCGTTCGATCGAATCCAGCATCGTGACCGCGTCATCGAAGCGCATGGCGAGTACGGTGCCCCAGGCAATTGCGAGCGTGACTGTGATCTGTGCCCGCATCAGGTCGGCTGGGAATTGACGCTGCCAGCCGACCAGCGTGAGCAGATCGCCTCCTTTCAGGAGGGACATGGCGCAGTGTTCCATGAGGCGAATGGCATCGTCGGTTGCGCCGGCCGCAATCGCATGCCTGACTGCGTCGGTCCACTGGCGCTGCGCCGCGTACCATTGCCACGCGCGGCGATGCAGGTCGGCGATCTCCTCGTGGTACCGGACCTCCAGCCGACGCTGGAGGTACTCGGCCATGAGCGGGTGATAGCGGAACCAGTGTCCTTCCAGGTCCAGCGGCTCCAGCAGCAACTGGCGCGCGACAATGGCGTCCAGCATGATCTGGCTCGGTTTGAGGCCGGTGAGCGCCTCACAAAGCGGTGCGCTCAGACGTTCGAGTATCGCCGTACGCAGCATGAACTCGAACATCCCGGCAGGTAAGGACTGGAGTATGTCTTCGAGGTAGTCTGCAAGCGGCCTTGATGCGCCGGTCGGCGCGCTGGCCCGCCAGCCTCGGGGGCGATCGTCCCGGGCCAGCACCGAAGCGGAGATGCGTAGCGCGGCAGCCCAGCCTTCGGTGGTCGCGAACAGCGACTTCATGTCCGTAGTGCGGAGCTTGCCGGGGCATTCGCGCTCGACGAAGCGGCGCGTCTCGTCGAAGTTGAATCGCAACGTCGACGCGTCGATTTCCAGGAGATCGTTTCGGGCTCGCAGCCTGGCCGTAGGAAGAGGGGGATCCGTTCGGGTGCACAGCACCACGTGGACCTGCGAGGGCACTTTGGCAATGAAGAGCGACATCGCTTCGTGAATCGGTGCCTCGCTGATCAAGTGGTAGTCGTCGATGAAAAGGTAGACCTCGTCGTCGACGTCGACAAGCTCGTCAATCAGCGTCGACGCGAGCGCATACGCCGGCACAAACGACGCTTCAGCGGTCAAGGCTATCACTGAGGCGCCAACGTTGCCGCAGGTTTGCCGTAACGCCTGCGCGAGATGATTGAAGTATCGAGCGGGTTCGTCATCGTCGGCGTCGAGAGATAGCCAGGCGACCCGCGCACTGCTTGTCCCCAGCATGTTTAGCCAGGTGAGCGCGAGCGACGTCTTGCCAAATCCAGCGGGAGCCCTGAGCACCGTCAGGCGCTTCGTTTCTATCTGCGCGGCAAGACCGGCGAGGCGCGGACGATCGATCAGGCCGGCGGGCAGGCGTGGCGGAAGGACCTTCGTTGCGAGGAACAGAGGTGGCCTGTTCGGGAACGTCGCTTCTGTCACGTGCATCAGCTGCTCCAGGCGTTCGGGTTGACCCTGGCTGCCATCCCCCGTCCATGCAATCGTGCTCCCCTTTAAGGGGGATTTTGCGCGGTCTCGCGCTCGGACACTATGGATTCCAGCGAGGAGACGCGCAGTTCCACGGCTGGACAGCGGTGCGGCACGCCGGCCGGTCATGGGGAAGTCGCCCCTCGGCGGGCGCCGCCTGAACCGGTGTTTTGTTCACGAAATGATACGCCCAACCATCCTGAGGGAGGAGACATGCCTATCGCATCGAATCGTATTGCGCCGCACAAACTCAGGCCGGCGGCGCGTATCCCGGACAAACAAAACGAAACCTCGAGCGATCGGTTCACATGGCCGGCGTGGTGGAGTCCTTTATCGAAACGGAGCAGGCAATGAAAGTACTGGTTCCTGTCAAACGCGTCGTCGACGCGAATGTGAGAGTCCGCGTGAAAGCCGACGGCAGCGCCGTCGACATCGCGAATGTGAAGCTGTCGATGAACCCCTTCGACGAAATCAGCGTGGAAGAGGCTGTGCGTTTGAAGGAAGCCGGCGCGGCGTCAGAGGTGGTCGTCGTGTCCTGCGGGGTGCAGAGCTGCCAGGAAACGTTGCGCACGGCGATGGCGACAGGCGCTGACCGCGGCATCCTCGTCGAGACCGACGCCGGGTTGCAGCCGCTCGCCGTGGCGAAGCTGCTCAAAGCGCTGGTGGACAAGGAGCAGCCGCAACTCGTGATGCTCGGCAAGCAGGCCATCGACGACGACGCGAACCAGGTCGGCCAGATGCTCGCTGCGCTGCTCGGCTGGCCGCAGGCGACCTTCGCATCGAAGGTGAGCGTCGAAGCAGGCAAGGCGACCGTGACGCGCGAGATCGACGGCGGACTTGAGACGATCGAGGTCGATCTGCCGGCCGTCGTGACCACCGATCTCCGGCTCAACACACCGCGCTATGCGACGCTGCCCAACATCATGAAGGCGAAGAAGAAGCCGCTCGACGTGGTGACACCCGATGCCCTCGGCGTCGACATCGCACCACGGCTGTCGACGCTGAAGCTCGCGGAGCCGCCGAAACGCGAGGCGGGCATACGCGTGGCCGATGCCGCAGATCTCGTGGCGAGGCTGAAGAACGTCGCACACGTCATCTGATCGGAAGAGGGAAACATGTCCATACTCGTTATTGCAGAACACGACAATCAGACGCTGAAGGCTGCGACGTTGAACACCGTCACCGCCGCTGCGCGTCTTGGCGACGACATTCATGTTCTCGTCGCCGGATCGCAATGCGTGACTGTGGCCGAACAGGTCGCACGCATCGCCGGCGTGAGCCGCGTGCGGGTCGCCGATGCGCCGCACTATGCGCATCCGCTGGCCGAGAACCTGGCCGCGCTGATCGCGACGGTCGCGGCCGGCTACAGCCACGTGCTGGCGCCCGCCACTACGACCGCGAAGAACGCGATGCCGCGCGTGGCCGCGCTGCTCGACGTCGCGCAGATCTCCGACATCGTTGCCGTCGAGTCCGCCGATACGTTCGTGCGCCCCATCTACGCGGGCAACGTGCTGGCGACAGTGCGAAGCGCGGACCGCATCAAGGTCATCACAGTACGCACGACAGCCTTTGCGGCGGCGCCCGCCGAAGGCGGCGCGGCGGCGATCGAATCGCTCGCGCCGGCCGTCGAGGTCCCGGGCTCACGCTTCGTGAGCCAGCAACTGACCCGCTCCGGGCGTCCTGAGCTGACATCGGCGCAGCGGGTGATCTCGGGCGGCCGGGGCATGGGCTCCGGCGAAAACTTCGCATTGCTGGAGGACATCGCCAACAAACTGGGCGCAGCGGTCGGCGCGTCGCGCGCTGCCGTGGATGCCGGCTTCGTGCCAAACGACTATCAGGTGGGCCAGACCGGCAAGGTCATCGCGCCGCAACTCTATATCGCGGTCGGCATCTCCGGCGCGATCCAGCATCTGGCCGGCATGAAGGACTCAAAGGTGATCGTCGCGATCAACAAGGACGAGGAGGCGCCGATCTTTCAGGTCGCCGATTACTGGATCGTCGGCGATCTCTTCAAGGTATTGCCAGAGCTGTCCGGTGCACTGGACAAACTGCAACAAAACTGATGCCGGAGACCAAGATGAGCACCTATATTGCACCGCTGCGCGACATGCGCTTCGTGATGACGGAACTGGCCGGTCTCGGCGAGTTGTCTTCGCTGCCGGGCTTCGAGGAGGTGACGCCCGAACTCGCCGAGGCTGTGCTCGACGAGGCGGCGAAGCTCGCGACTGAAGTGCTGGCACCGCTCAACAAGCCCGGCGACGGGCAGGGCGCGCGCCTGACGAAGGACGGCGTCGTTGCAGCGGACGGTTTCGCGACAGCCTACCGGCAGTTCGTCGAAAGCGGCTGGAGCGGCCTCTCCGGCGACCCGGATTTCGGTGGCCAGGGGCTGCCCGAGTTGCTGCATGCGCCGACCGTCGAGATGTGGAATTCGTCCAACATGGCGTTCGCACTGTGTCCTCTGCTGACGGCGGGCGCCACGGAGGCGCTGAGGCAGCACGGCTCGGAAGAACTCAAGGGACGCTATTTACCCAATCTCGTCAGCGGCGAGTGGACGGGCACCATGAACCTGACCGAGCCGCAAGCGGGCTCGGATCTCGCCGCCGTGCGCACGAAAGCGGTGCCCGTTGGCGACCACTATCGCCTCTACGGCCAGAAGATTTTTATCACGTGGGGCGATCACGATATGACGGACAACGTCATTCATCTCGTCCTCGCACGCACGCCGGACGCGCCCGAGGGCGTGCGCGGCATATCGCTCTTTGTCGTGCCCAAGTTCCTGCTGAATGCCGATGGTTCTTCCGGGCAACGCAATGACGTTCACTGTGTGTCCCTCGAACACAAGCTCGGTATTCACGCGAGTCCGACCTGCGTGATGAGCTTCGGTGATCAGGGTGGGGCGATCGGTTATCTGGTGGGGCAGGAGAACAAAGGTCTCGCGCATATGTTCACGATGATGAACGAGGCGCGCCAGAAGGTAGGTATCCAGGGGCTCGCGATGGCGGAACGCGCTTATCAGCAGGCCCGCGAATACGCGAAGGAACGCGTCCAGGGGCGGCTCGCGGCCAGCAAATCGGGTGGCGCTGTTGCCATCATCCATCACCCGGACGTACGGCGCATGTTGATGACGATGAAGTCCGAGATCGAAGCGATGCGTGCTTTCGCGTACGTGATGGCCGCGGACATGGACCACGCGCACCGCGACCCCGACGCCGGTGAGCGCGCACGTCGCCAGGCGCGTGTCGATCTTCTGATCCCCGTGTTGAAGGCGTGGTGTACGGAGTTGGGCGTCGAGATTGCATCGATGGGTGTGCAGGTGCACGGCGGGATGGGCTACATCGAAGAGACGGGCGCATGCCAGTTCCTGCGCGATGCGCGAATCGCGCCGATCTATGAGGGCACGACGGGCATCCAGGCTGCCGACCTCGTAAGCCGCAAGCTCGCGTCAGATCAGGGCGCGGGGATGGCTGAACTGGTTGCGGAGATGCGTCAGGCCGCGCTGGAGTTGGCGCGCAGCACGGATACGCAAGTGGCGTCCGTTGGCACGGCGCTCGCGGCCGGTGTAGAGGCGCTCGACGATGCCACCGCCTGGATGCTGCACGCATTGGCGACTCAGCCCGATGCAGCGCTTGCCAGTTCCGTCGACTATCTGATGCTCACCGGCTACGTGTGCGGCGGGTGGCAGATGGGGCGCGCAGCGCTTGTTGCGTCAGGAAAAAGCGCTGCGAATGAAGACGTGGACTTCCATCGCACCAAGCTCGCCACCGCGCGCTTCTACGCCGACAAGGTCTTGCCCAGAGCGAATGCGCTTCTGGAGACGATCCGCAGCGGCGCATCGAGCCTGCCAATCGAGCAGTTCTGACCCACCTTATGTCATTTCGGCTTCTTCAGCACATCGAGCCCTTCCGGTAGCTGCGCATCCGGGAAATGCGTGGAAAGCGTGGTTTCGCGCCACCGCTCCAGTTCCTCGGCGCGCTCAGCGTCTGCGAGACTGCAGACGTGCAGCGCATCGCCACCGAGCAACAGGCGCAACGGAAGTTCGTCGCGACGTGATAGTTCGACGATTAATGTCGCGATCTTCGCGGGGTCGCTGATTTCGTGACCGCCATAAGCTTCCAGAAGCCTGAGCATCTTGCCGACCGACTGTTCGTAGTCGGGCAACATGTCATCAATGCCGCGACGTGCTTCGCTGGCCCAGTCGGTGCGCATCCCTCCCGGTTCCAGCGTACATACGCGGATGCCCAGGTGAGCAACCTCCTTCGCCACGACATCGCTGAAACCGCCGACGGCCCACTTCGCCGCCTGGTAGGCGGACAACCCTGGGGTCGACGTGCGGCCGCCCGCCGATGACACCTGGAAAATATGACCAGCGCGCTGTTCGCGCATCACTGGCAGCACGGCACGGGTCAGGTTGACCACACCGAACAGGTTAGTTTCCACCTGATCGCGGAAATCTTGCGTTGTCATTTGCTCGAACGGAGCGGTGTGGCCATAACCAGCGTTATTAACCAGCACGTCGAGGCGACCAAAGGCATTGAGCGCGTGGTCGACCGCGCGCTGCGCGGCAACCTCATCGGTGACATCGAGTGCGACGGCACGAACCCGGTCTTCATAGCGCTCGACGAGATCTACCAGGCGTTCGGGATCGCGAGCGCCAGCAACAAGACGATCGCCCGAGGCAAGGACCGCCTCGCTGATCAGACGCCCAAGGCCGCGCGCAGCGCCGGTTACCAGCCAGATTTTTGAAGTATCAGACATAGTGAATCCCTTTAGTTGCGGCCCCCTGCGAGGCCTTCGAGACGTTTTCCCAGCTTTCCCAAACCTTCAGGCGTTCCGCGTAGACCTGTTCGATCAACGGAAATGTGTATCTCCCGAGCGAGAAGATGATCGCTACGAGTTGACATATTGGGTAAAACTGTCAGTTGCAGTCTAGTTCATTTGACAGTTTTCGTCAAAGTGTCTTGCCGTCGATGTGTCATAATCGCTGTCATGAGCGAAGGAACTTCAACGCGCCGTGACCAGGTGGCCCAGGCGGCGATAGGCGTATTTCTACGATATGGCTATGCGCGCACGACAATGGCAGACATCGCGCAAGCGGCGGGTCTATCTCGTCCGACGCTGTATCTGGCGTTTCCCGACAAGGACGCGATCTTTCATGCAGTCGTGGACGCGATGGTGGCTGACAAGCTGAGCGAGATTCGCCAGCGACTGCCTCGTTATCGCGGGTTCGAAAAAAAACTGCGCTATGCCTGTGAGGCGTGGGGAGCAGAGGGATTCGAGTTGGTACAGGCACACCCGGACGCAAAAGACATGTTTGATCTGGGTTTCGCGTCCGTCTGTAATGGATTTTCCGCGTTCGGCGACTTGTTGACGGAAATCATCAGTGCACCACTCGCCGAATCGGGCCTCGGGATAGCAGCCGGCGACCTGGCTCAGACGATCGTGTTTGCTATCAAGGGGTTTAAGGAAATTGCTCGCGATGGTGCAGACATGCGGCGAATGATTGGCGTGCAGGTCGCGATCGTCTCTGCCGCGCTGGGTCGGAAAGGCTGATCCTGTTCTACGGGAGCGATGAGTGCGCAAGAACGCCGCAAGCGGCGCCCGGAAGCGTGAACTGGCGCCACTTCTATTCCGATCAGTTCCGCTTTCGCCCGCACCTGTACGTGTAAACGGAATTGAGCACCTAGCCGTGAAGTGGCACGCTCAAGCGTTACGCGCCGCCACGAGCAGTTTCGACACGAGACGCTGTACGACTTCGCCTGATTCATCCATCGTCTCTGACGCAACTGTCGCGATCCCTTGCGATGGTTTGGACTTCGACCGCTGAACATCCTGCACGGTGCTGACGACCCGGAGGATATTGCCGGGCCGCACGGGTTTGACCCATGCAATATCGACGTTCATACCGATGATGCCTCCCGCGAGCGGCAATCCGCCTGACGCCAGGAGGCGCATCGTAATTGCGGCAGTGTGCCAACCGCTTGCGGCAAGACCACGGAAAATCGATTCTCTCGCGGCAGTATCGTCAAGATGAAACGGTTGTGGATCGAATTCTGACGCGAAGCGCTTGATGTCAGCCTCCGTCACCGTAAAGGTCGGCGAGTCGAATTGCATGCCGACCTTCAGGTCATCCAGATATAAGTGTTCTGTCATCGTCTGTACTCCGGCTTGTCGATTGGCTGGCGACAGGGATCGCTGGAGGCGCGCTTAAGCGACGATCATTTTCGGGCAGCTTCTGGGCGGCCTGTCCTCCGCGGTGTCTGCATTGAGTCGTCCGTGAACAATTCGACCGTCGCGGACCTCGGACGTTCAGACGTCGGACCCACCCAGCAAGCGGCCGTTCAGTTCGCGAGGATGATTGAACGTTGCTTTATCGGCCATGTTGCGGTTCTTCGTACCTCACCAGGTACGACCCGCTGCGAAGGGCGATTTCAGGGCGCTTCGAGGGCGGATGTTGAAGAACGGATGCGCGTGCGCCGGCGTTCAGATTTTATCGTGCAGTGCCAAAGTGGCATGCGCTGCAGCCCGCATCTCAGCCAGCAGTGCTTCGCCTGGCCATGAAGGGCGCACGTCGGCTCGCTCGGCCTCCCGCACGAGTTCGCATAGCCGTTCGTTTACCGGCGCCGTTTGCCCAAGGCGTTGGGCGAGGCGCACGACCTCGCCGTTTATCCAGTCGATTTCCGTGGCGCGCCCTGCCGCCAGGTCGTCGCACATCGATGAGCGCGCGAGCGGATCGATCGTCAGCATCGTGCGGCCCAGCCGTTCGAACAAGGCATCGGGTACGCTGAGAACACGCGGTATCCAGGTGGCCGGAAGCGGCGTCACTCTGGCCGGTCGTATGCCGGCCCGTTTCAGAAGCGCGAGCGCTTCTTTCTGCGCCATAGCGAGGCAGATCCGATAGGCGCGTTGCGAGAGCTCCTCCTTCAAAGGCCGGTTCGCTAGCGCGTTGATGGCATTGTTGAGGTTGAGCAACAGCTTCGCCCACTGCACCGGCAACATATCGACGTGCTGGATCAGCGGCAGACCCGCCTGGCTGAACGCGTCGACGAACGGCTGCATGGCCGGCGTATGTCTGATCTCCAGCTCGCCCGCCGAACCTTGATGAAATCTGCCAGGGCCGCGTTCGACGACATTGAATGGCACCATCCCTTCCAGTACCGTGTGCTGTGGCAGCGCGGCGCGCAGCACGTCCGCATTGCCAATCCCGTTCTGGAAGCTCACGACGATCGTGCCGGGGCGAAGCACGTTCGCCAGTTCTGCCGCGGCCGTGGGTGTCGCAGCAGACTTGACTGTGACGAGCACGAGATCGGCAGCGGCGGCGCTGGCCGCCTCCGTCGATACGTCGATCCGCTCCGGCGGCACTTGCCAGCGGCTATCGTCGTGCCGCGACAGCGTGATGCCTTGATTGCGCAACTGGTCGGCCACGCGTGCACGCCCAATGAAACTGACGTCGCTACCCCCGGCAAGAAGCCGTCCGCCGACATAACAACCAATGGAGCCAGCGCCGTAGATAAAGATTTTTGCCATGCAGGTTCTCACGTGATCTACCCATTACATCCGCGTTGCGTTGAATCGGCAAACGCGGCCCATGACGCTTACGCCGTTCGCTCAGCACATGCCGTCGGGCATAGTGCGAGCGGACCGTGCTAGTCAGCATATCCGGGGTTACGGCGGTCGAGCCGACGGAGCAGCCCGGGCCACACCAGCGCCCCCGGCGTGACGCCCCGCGTCGCCAGCGCGATCTGCTCCCTGATACCGTCGAGAATCGGCTGTGCGATCTGAGTCAGCTTTCCGCCACCTGCCAGGGCGCGCACCTGAATCAAAGAGGCCGCTTCAAAGAAGTACATGGCGACGAAGGCGTCCGCCGCCGTAGCGCCGACCGTCAGCAGGCCGTGGTTGCGCAGCATCAGATAAGTGTTGCTTCCGAGGTCTTGTACGAGACGAGGCTTTTCGGCTTCATTGAGTGCGATGCCCTCGTAGTCGTGGTAGCCGAGCGACGCCAGCACACCAAGTGACTGCTGGGAGAGCGGCAGCAATCCCGCCTCCTGCGCCGACACGGCAACGCCGTTGACCGAGTGAGTGTGCATCACGCAAAGGGCGTCTTCGCGTGCCGCATGCACCGCGCTATGGATCGTGAAGCCGGCCGGATTGACGTCATGCGGCGATTCGGCAATCTTGCGGCCGTCGAGGCCGATCTTGACCAGCGAAGACGCGGTGATTTCTTCGAACATCATCCCGTAGGGGTTGATCAGGAAATGGTGTTCGGGGCCGGGCACGCGCGCCGAGATGTGGGTAAACACCAGATCGTCCCACCCAAACAGCGCCGTGAGACGGTACGCGGCCGCGAGATTGACTCGCGCTTCCCATTCGGCAGGTGAAACGTCGTTCTTCAGACTGACAACAGATGAGGCCACGTCGACACTCCTTATTCGATGGTTCAAGCAATGGAATAACCTGAGACAACGCCCTGCGAAATCGCTCATTCGGCCCCCGCGACGCAGCAGGTGCATCAAGGGCCAAAAGTCATTGCGTCGTCAGATGCGAGTCCACATGATGTTCGCGAACCCGCCTAAAATCTGTCAGATACCCGACAGGTCGACGCGCCAATGGAATCCAGCCTGCACCGCTACCGGACACAACTCGAAACGACTCCATGGTTCCGGGGCCTGCCCGTCGAGTTGCGGGACTACCTGGTCAGCCATGCCAACCTGCTCACGCTGGAAAAGGGCCAATTCCTGTATCGGCGTGGCGAACAGTCTTATGGCTTGTACGCTGTGCTGGGCGGCGCACTCGCAATGGGCACAGTCGGGGTGGATGGGAAAGAGGCGTTGCTCGCGGTGCTCGGACCGACTGCATGGGTGGGGGAAATCTCGCTGTTCGATGGACTGCCGCGTCCGCACGACGCCACCGCCGTTAGCAGGACGCTTCTGCTGCACGTGCCCGAGTCCGCGCTGCAAGACCTGCTCGACTCCACGCCCCGCTATTGGCGCGATTTTGCGTTGTTGATGGCGCAAAGACTTCGGGTTTCGTTCGAGAACGCCGAAGCGATGACCCTCTTGCCCGCGGCACAGCGCGTGGCGAACCGTTTGCTGATGATCGCTGGAGGTTATGGCGGTCTCAACGCCTCGCAGAGCAGGATAAGGGTCTCACAAGACAGCCTGGCTTCAATGGTGTCGCTGTCGCGACAAACCACTAATCAGTTGCTCAGGAACCTCGAAAGTCAACGCATATTGAGCCTGAAATCCGGGGAAATCGCGATTCTCGATTTCGACCGATTGCGCGCAGCCAGTCTCGGCGATCCAGATCCGTGACTGTCACGCCGTTTCGTCGCGTCCTGGGTGAGCGGGTTGCTCATGACGCTGTCGCCATAGGTGGTCATGCGCCGCACCAAGGTACGCGACCTCGGTCGAATGCGCGTGCAAGCGTTGTCTGCGAGCCTTGCTTTCAGTCCCAGGACAAGGCCGTGTAGAGCCCGGTTGGGGGTGCAATCGACTGCAGCACGCCTCGCATGCTACTAGTCGGAGGATCTTATGGAAAAAGGCGGAAGTATGCTTTGGAAAAAGCCACCGGAGGCACGCAAGTCTCTCCGTAGTAGGTACACGTAATCTTGTCTGACTGCTCGTTTGACGGTTCCGGCTCACTCCATACGAGCACCAGGGCTGCCAAACCTGCAGCAGCAAGCACGCCCGTCACGCAAACAAGTCGCTTCATGGCAGTCACCTCATTTCGTCGATGCAGCTGACACCGCTGTCTTCTGTTACGCAGCAAGCAATTTAACGATCAGGCAATGCGCGATTTAGAGGTGGAGGACGAAGGGATATTTGCATTGCTGTCCACCTCCGCCTGCCTGTTTCCGGCAATGGACATGGCGGTCAGATATCCGAACGTCAACGCGGGCCCGAGTGTTATCCCCGCGCCAATGTAGTGTCCGCCCACCGGCGAGTTCATATCGTTGCCGCAAGCGTAGAGTCCAGGGATTGGACGGTTATCGCGATCGAGCACTTCGCCGTTACTTCCGGTCACGAGACCACGGCTTGTACCGAAGTCGCCCGGCATCAGCTTGACAGCGTAAAAGGGCCCACGCTCGATGGGTCCCAGGCAGGGATTGGGTGAATGTGTCGGGTCGCCCTTGTAAATGTTGTAGGCGGACGATCCCTTCCCGAAATCGGTGTCCACGCCGGTGGCTGCGAATTCGTTATTGCGCGCGACGCTGCGTTCGAGTCTGCTCGGGTCGACGCCGAGTTTGCCGGCAAGTTCAACCAGCGTCCGGCCACTGAAGAGGTATTCCGCCTTCTCGTAGCGCCGCAGCGACAAGCTACCGGGAAGAATGACGCCAATGCCGTACTTCTTTACGGTTGCCGCGTCGGCAATGAGATAGGCGGGGATGGCGCCTGCATCGAACATCCCCAGCGTGAATGCGTGGTAAGACGCTGCCTCGTTCGTGAAGCGGTTTCCGTCCTTGCCCACTGCAATGAACCCGGGCTTGGGACGATCGAGCATGAAGTGCCCCCACAAGACCTCATCGCCCTTCTCATTCGAAAGCACGGACATTGGCACATAGAAACCGGTGTCTTCGGAGTTGTGGTCAATTCGCCCCCCGGCCGACAGACCTAGACGAATACCCTCGCCAACGTTACCAGGCAGTCCGAGTCCCAACTCGACGGTGGGCTTGCGTGAGTGTTCCTTGCGCATTTCCCGGCTGCCTGGATACCCTCCGGTCGCAATCACCACACCCCGGCGAGCGCGGATTCGAATTGTGCGTCCGTCCCGAAACACTTCTGCACCGACGACAGTACCGTTATCGATGATCAGTCTGGTGGCGGACGACTGCAGCCAGATATTGATTTGCCGATCCAGAATTGTCTTGTACAGGCGAGCGATGAGCGCATTTCCGCCAACGAGCCGGGTGCCACGGTGATAACTCAACCGATCCACGCCATAGCGCAAAAAGCGCTTCATCACGTGGCGGAACGAGCGAAGTGACCTGGTGAAGGAAAGGAAGTGAAGCAGGTCGACCAGGTCCAGCATCATTCCACCGAACGGTGCAAACGCCGGTAGTGGGGCACGTAAATTCTTGAAGTGCTGGCCAAGTTTGCGAGCATCGAATTCCAGCGGGGCATGAGCGCGGCCAAACATGCCGCCCTCCAGCTCGGGGTAGTAGTCCGGGTAATCGACTGCCATCACCTCTAGCGCCGAGTTGCGTAACATATAGTCGAGGGCGACCCGGCCTTTGAGGATGTAGGCCTCCTGCAATGAGCGATCGACACTCGTACCGACAGTCCTCGCAAAGTATTGGCGCGCTTTATCGAATGAATCTTTGAAGCCGGCGGCCTGCATTGGCGCGCTATCGACGAACCACAACATTCCCACCGACCACGCGGAAGTTCCGCCGACCTGATCGGTCTTCTCGAGAACGAGCGGCTCGAGCCCCTCGTTCTTCGACACGATCGCCGCCGTCAAGCCAGCGGCACCTGCACCCATGATGATGACGTCGACCTCGCGGTCCCAATTCTCCGTCGTTGCGGTGCCCATGGTGTTCGTCCTGTTTTAAGCGTTTCTGGCAGATCGATTCGAAAAACGGTGTTCACGCATTCCCTGAACACCGGTCGCACAACACTAGCGTAGTGCGCCTCATGCCGCAGTCAAATAGATCGATATAGGATTATGCGTATAGCGATAAATGTATATCGAATGATGTGTTTCGGAGTGGGCGATGTCAAGCGTTTTAGGGAATCCCCTGGCCTCACCAGGCAGCCCGTTCGGTTCGACGCCGTGACATGGCTGGAGAGTCCCCACAATTTCTTGACAGATATCGTTCTGTGACAGATCATTCGATATAAATCGACTATCTGGCGGTCGCGGATTGGGGTCGCATTTGTAGCAACAACAGGAGAAACAATGAGCAAGCTTCAGTTGTCCGTCGCGGTAGGCAACTACGACCGGATCAGGCCATTGGTCGACGGCGAGGTTCAAATCGAGGGCGTGGATCCGGTCTTCATGTTGCAGGATCCCGAAGAGATCTTTTTTCGCGCCTTCAGGCACGCCGACTTCGACATTTGCGAACTCTCGCTCAGCAGCTACTCGGTGAAGACCGCTGCGGGAACTTCCCCGTACATCGCCGTGCCGGTCTTTCCGTCGCGAGCCTTTCGACATACGTCGATTTATGTGCGCGCGGATAGGGGCATTAACCGCGCGGAAGATCTGAAAGGCAAGCGCATCGGTGTGCCGGAATATCAGCTAACGGCTAACGTCTGGGTACGTCTGCTTCTCGAAGAAGAGTACGGCGTCAAGCCTTCGGATGTGACCTGGGTGCGTGGCGGATACGAAGATCCGACCAGGGTGGAGAAGATCACACTGAACTTGCCTGCGGACGTCAAGCTGGAGAACGCGCCCGAAGGGAAGACGATCTCGAGCCTGCTGGCGGACGGGGAAATCGATGCTGTCATTGGACCGCGAGCGCCTTCATGCTTCGACCGTGGGCATCCCCAGGTCAAGTACCTGTTCGACGATCCGCACAAAGCCGCGGCAGACTGGTACACACGTACGAAGCTGTTTCCGATCATGCACACGCTGGGAGTCAGGAAGACGCTGGCAGAGCGCCATCCCTGGCTGCCTGGCGCAGTGATGAAGGCATTTGAGAAGTCTAAAGCGCTTGCGTTGACGCGGTTGAGCGATACGGCGGCCACCAAAGTCACGCTGCCGTTCGTCGAGGACCAGTTACGTGCCGCTCGTAAACTGATGGGTACCGACTTCTGGTCGTATGGTTTTGCGAACAATGAGCATGCTATTGATCGTTTTCTTGCCCGCCATTTTGCAGAGGGACTGTCAGCTCGCCAGCTTCAACCGCGCGAGCTATTCCACCCGGCAACCCTCGAAAGCTTTGCAATTTGAACAAGAAACGCAGGGATAGGCCGGAATAGCCCGTGTCGCGGCGTCCGCGCGGCGCGGGCGTGGTGCGTTCGTTCTGATCGTCAACCAGCGCGATAGACGCGGCCAGTGCACCCCTTCGCAACTGGCAGGAGACAAACGATGAAACCTGCTTCGGTCATCGATGCCCAGAAGCTCATCGACGAGCACCCATTCGGCCGCTTTCAGCGACTCATTTTTTTCATGTGCTTCGTGATTGTCATGCTGGATGGTTTCGACACTGCGGCAATCGGTTTCATCGCGCCGTCGTTACTGACTGAGTGGCATCTCGCGAAGCCCGACCTCGCGCCAGTCCTGAGTGCCGCACTGTTCGGCCTCGCGTTCGGTGCGCTCGTGTCCGGCCCTTTGTCAGATCGTGTCGGACGACGGTCGCTGATGGTCGGAGCCGTGTTTCTCTTCGGAGTTGCCTGCGTTACATCCGCGTTCTCAACGAACATCGGTCAACTGACTCTGCTGCGCTTCATCACGGGCATCGGCCTCGGCGCAGCGATGCCTGGCGCGGTGACCATGATGGACGAGTTCTGCCCGACCCGGCGCCGCGCCACTGTGACCAGCCTGATGTGCTGCGGATTCCCACTCGGCGCGGCTTGCGGCGGGCTGCTTGCAACATGGCTGATTCCTCACGCTGGCTGGCGAAGTGTTCTGATACTGGGCGGCGTCACGCCGATACTTCACAGTGTCTTGCTACTGTTCTGGATGCCGGAATCGGTGCGCTTTATGGTTGCAAACGGCAAGCCCGTCGCGCGCATTCGCGCGATTCTGTCGCGTATCTCCGATGAAGCGATCCACGCGCGCGGTTTCGCTCTTACCGAGAGCGCACCGGGGACGGGCGACAAGGGGCTCGGCGTTGTGTTGTCGCGTGCATACATCGTCGGTTCATTGATGCTATGGATCGCGGCCTTCATGGGCCTTCTGGTGATCTACGCATTAATCAACTGGATGCCGATTCTGCTGAAGGACGCGGGCCTGAGCCTGAGAGGCGCGACGGTAATTTCCGCACTGTTCCCGCTGGGTGGTATCGGCGCGGTGTTGTGCGGCGCACTGATGGATCGCTTCAATGCAAATTTAGTGATTGCCGCGTGCTACGCGCTCGCTGCGATCAGTCTCTTTTGTATTGGAGAGACAGCGGGACACATAGGCCTGCTTGTGCCCATCGTTGTTGTGTGCGGCGTGCTGATGAACACTGCGCAAGCCTCAATGAATGCGCTTGCGGCTGCGTTTTATCCGACTGAGGGTCGCGGCACGGGTGTCGCGTGGATGCTCGGCATGGCCCGCTTTGGCGGGATCGCAGGCTCGTTTCTCGTCGCCGAACTCGTAAGGTCGCATTTTACGTTCGTAGGTGTCTTTGCGACGATCGCCGTTGCCGGAGCGCTTTCGTGTATCGCTTTGCTGGTCAAGCAGTTTGCTCTGCCGCACGTCTTCAGACCGACGCCCGGCGGAGTGGGATCACTGAGTCACTGAGCGGGCGGCAGTGGTTGCCCCGTCGTACTGGATGCAGATACCAGCCGCCGTGCGGGGAGTGCTCCGAGCTATCAACAACATCGTACTCAATCAGCCTTCGAGGAGGAGACCTGGCATGTTCACTGAGGCGCCCACAGCAGCATTCGAATACGTATCTGAAGTGTATGAAGCCATTGATTCGAAAGACGAGCAGCAGCTAGCGCGCTACCTGACGGAAAACTGCACGTTTGTCTATGCCAATAGCGACCCGGTCACCGGACGCGCAAATGTTGCCGAGGCTTCAAAGGCGTTCATGGCTTTGATCGCCGGCATCAAGCATCACCTGCTTGATGTCTGGTCGTTCGACGACGTCGTTATATCGCGGCTCGACGTGACTTACACGCGCAAGGATGGATCGACACTGACGGTGCCGGGGGTGACCATCTGGCGGCTACGCGACAGGCAGATCGACGATTACCGTATCTACATCGACGTTGCACCGCTGTTTGCGCATTGATTACAAAGGGAGCGTAAGCCGATGAACCGGACTCTTGAAGGTAGGACGATCATCGTTACGGGCGGTGGCACGGGTATTGGACGGGCAGCGGCCATGGCGCGCGCTGCGGCAGGCGCGCGCTTGCCGCACGCGTTTCCGAAGATGCCCTCTCCGGCAAGGCGAGGCTTGTCGGAGTGGCCGCACTATCACCAGTGACGGATTTGACACTGTCGGGTGAGTCGTATGTGACGCGCGCAGATGCCGATCCGTATTTCACCCTCCCGCAGGTGACGGAACTATGGTCGAACTGGCGCTCATTGGCGATACGCAGGCGCACCTTGGGGCGCTCGCGACGCACCGCCATCGATGACCATTTCCGCGGCCTGCATGCTGCTCGAGTAGTCCGAAGCGAGAAAGAGGGCGGCCTGTGCTACTTCTTCGGCATCATTGAGGCGGCCGATCGGAATGCTTCGGATCAGGCTCTTTTCGAGCTCCTGCAACTGCGTCTCTGTCTGAACAATGGTGTTCCAGATCGGCGTGCGAGTCGGGCCCGGAACCAGCGTATTGACGCGAATGCCTTTCGGCGTCAGTTCGGATGCAAGCGCGCGTGCCATGCCCGATATTCCCGCTTTGCTTGCAGCATAGATGCCGAATCCGCCGATACCCATAGTCGCGACGACAGAGCCGATGAGAATGACCGACGAGCCCGAACGCAGATGTGGCAGTGCGGCCTGCACAGTGTAGAAGCTCCCGGCGACGTTGATCCTGAGTATGCATTCAACGAGGTCGCTGGGCGTGTTGTCCAAAGGTGTGGGGGATACGACGCCAGCACTGGCAAGCAGCACATCGATATGGCCAAACTGGCGACCGGCTTCCGTGAAGGCGTCGACGAGTGCATTAGCGTTCGTGACATCCGCCTCGATCGTCACGACCTTTGCGCCAAGCTGACCACGTGCGGCATGAAGCGTATCCGCATTGTTGCTCATGAGGATAACGTTCGCTCCTTCCTCAAGAAAGAGTCGCGCCGAAGCCAACCCGATTCCACTGTCTCCGCCAGTAATAACCGCGACCTTATCTTTAAGCTGCATGCGTGACTCCGAGGTTTGTGGGGTTTCGAAACGGATTACCTTCGAATCGGAACGCGCTGCCTCGCGCGGCGATTGCACGCTCGATGCGAGGCCACACGACGTGCGGCATCAATACAGCAACGTGCCGAGATTGACGCTTCCTGTGCGCTCTCTCGCCGCGATGATTTTTTCAGTCCCGTCCTTTCGCACTCGCACTTCAATGGACGAGGACAGCTCAGTCAAACCGGAGAACCGGAAGTCGCCGAAATGGTCGGTCTGCGTCGTGCGTTCGCTGCCATCGGCGGAGTCGAGCAGTACGACTTCCACACCCTCCAGGTTGCGCATACGACCATCACCCATGTCTTCGCAAACATTGCCTGCGACCAGATGGCTGAGCGCATCGTCGAGATTGCGGTAGAAGACGCGTGGCTTCGTTCCGAACTCGGGGTGAATGACGGACAGATGCTCCTTCTCGACCATGTCTCGCAACTCGGCATCTTCTGCCTTCAACGCGCGAATCGCCCTGGTCGGGCAAGCCTGCGCACAACGGGGTTCGTTCCAGCCGGAGTCGAGCAGGTGTGCGTCAAAGTTCCAGTTCTGCGGCACCTGTTCCTGTTCGTTCCACTCGATCATGTCGTACGGGCACGACTTGACCAGATCGCGCCGGCCGCGTGACTTGACCGGGTCAATCACAACGACACCGTCCGGGCGCTTGTAGATGGATCCATCTTTGGCTGCATTGACGCACGGCGCGTTGTCGCAATGGTTGCATGTCTTCGGGATATAGGTCACGTCGACGAGCGTGCCTTCTCCGCGAACGTGACGTTCGATCCGGATCGTTTCGAGACCCTCCGGAGGATGAGGCGCCGAATAGCCTGGAAAAGCGTTTCCGCTGTATTCATCCTTGGTCGCGATGACACAGTTTCTGCAGTTGATGCAGAGCGAAACGTCGATGATCAATGCCCAGCCGGTCATGCTGCCTTCTCCAGTGTTGCGTCCCATTTGTCTACCTCCACCCAGCAGCTGTTCGGCATGATCCCGTCCGAGGTCGGACTCATTTTTCGACCGGGAGTGAGGAGGTTGAGACAACCTCCACGATCGACCAGACCGACCGAAGTCTGGATCAGGTCGAGTTCAGCACACGATTCATTGCCGCGCGCGACACCTTCTTTGACAAGCTGGGAAACGTCCACCGCGCAGATCACCGATGCCTGCGCGTTATGAACGCGAACCAGATCGCCGGATTTCAGCGCTCGGGCTGCAGCATCCTGGGGGTTCATTCTCAGCACCCAGTATCGATAGCCGCCAACATTCATCCGGTGCTCATTGATGGTGCTGATGTGGCTGTTCTTTCCGTCCGCCTGCGAATGGAAGCTATACACGGGATGGTTGGTCACGAGTTGCAGAGGGAAGCGTTGCCGTCTGGCACTATCGCCGTTCATATACCGGTTGACCGCCGGCCGTGCAGGATCGATTTTCTCGATGCGGCGCAGACTTGATGGAACGAACTCGAACTTGCCCGACTGCGTGGGAAGGCTCTCTCCAAACTTTGTCGAGTACACGCCGGGAAGCGGGTTGGCCTCCGGCAGATCCTTCGGGCGACCTTCGGCAAACCAGCGCATGTCGACCGGTTGCCGGTCGTTGTCCGCGGGCGGCGGCACGACGTGATAACCCTTCTTGAGGAACTTCTTCCAGGTCGTTTGCTTCGGCAGATCCGTCGAGTTGAACATCCGCTCACACCACGTCAGTTCCGAGCCGCCGCCTTCGGAGTACATGCCGCCGTATCCAAGCCGCAAGAGGATGTCGAGGAAGATCTGGTAGTCGGACCTGGATTCGCCAAGCGGCTCGATGCATTTGTGCTGCATGATCATCATCCGATGATTGAGCTGGCTCTGGGCGTGCTGGATATAGCCGCCGCAATTTGCCCATTCGGAGATGTCGTCGCGTTCGAGCGCTGTACACGCCGGCAGGATGATGTCGGCAAACTGCGCCTCGTTCTCCATCCAGATCGACTGGTTGACGATGAATTCGAGCGACGGATGACGGTACGCATCGACGAGCCGGTTCGATCCCGGGACCGTACCGAACGACGATGAACCATAGCGATACAGCATGTGGATGGGCGAATAGCCTGGCCGCGGATACGCGTAGTGGGCAAATTGTCCTTCTGTCGAGAAGCCTTCCCACAGGTAGCCATCCGCCGTGCCCTGGGTGATCGCTTCGGCAAACCGTTGGCGAGGCACGGACTGCTTCACGGGATTGATCGTGATGATGTGTGGCATGCGGCAGTAGTTGTGCGCTGCACTCGCTGTGTAGTTCAGGTCGCCGGAGATTCCGCCCTCGGCATAGCCCGGGAAGTAGAAGTTCAGATCCTGCGGTGCGCCAATTTGCAGGTTGCCGAAATTGATACCCGGCTTTCCCCAACCCTGCATCGCCATCATCATCACGACATTGCGTGCCCACTGGGCACCGGTTTCCGTGCGGCATGCGCCACCGAAGCCCGCGCCCAGGCCGCCTGCCGCGAGATACGTCTTCTTCGATGCCCATAGCTGGGCAAGACTGCGGACGTCTTTCGCCGGAATACCGGTTTCGGCTTCCTGCCACTCGGGCGTCTTGGGCAAGCCGTCTTCCTCCCCAAGCACATAAGCGCGCCACTCGTCGAAGCCCGTTGTCCTCGAGGCCACGTACTCTTTGTCATAGGTTTCGTTCACCATCCATTCATGCATGATGGCAATCGCGAAAGCCGCATCGGTACCGGGGCGAACAGGGAGCCACTTGCCACCAAGAAGCTGGGCGGATTGCGTCAGGTACGGGTCGATATGGACAAACTCGATGCCAAGCTGCTTCGCCCACAGGCGACGCTCCGTGCCTTCGAAGCCGGCGTAGACGCCGTTGGTCGACTCCGGGTCGCTCGACCAGAATACGATCACCTCGGCATGTTCGAGGCAGTCCTCCGTCGTGCCGTAAAAGCCTGGCGTGCCCAGACGCAGGCTGTTGCCATAGTGATGCATGGCACCCCAGTACCAGCCTTCCCAACTGATCGGGCTCATTTCGACGCGCGTGTATCCGATCAGGTTGCCGAAGCGCTGCATGGCGCTCAGGTAGTAGTTAATGTTCCCCCACTGATGATGTGCCCCTGTGGCCATGGCGATCGCACCCGGGCCATGCTGCTGTTTCATGCGCGTGATTTCGCCTGCGACAATGTCGAGCGCTTCGTCCCAGCTAATGCGCTCGTATTTCGAAATGCCGCGGTTCTGGGGATTGCGTTCGCCTTTCGGGTCGAAGTCGACCCGCTTCATCGGGTAGAGAATCCGCTTGTCGGAGTACACGAGCGATTTCAGCGAAAGCGCGTGCGGGCTGACCGTTGCGCGCCGAGCCGGCGAGAAACGGCGTCCCCTTGCCGTGATGCTCCAGCTCGGTCCGTCTTCGTCAGCAAGATCGATTGGGGTTGTCCGGATGATCTTGCCATCCTTCACGAAGACAAAAACCGGGCCGCCGTTGGTGAGCGTGACGTAGCGGGTTGTCCCGTCCTTCATCTTCATGCCCCGGCGCCAGGAAGCCGTCTTCATGATGTTGACCAGCCGACCGAACCACACCAGCGCCTGATCACTTCCGCCCTGCGTGATCTTGAAGTTCTTGAGTGCATCGATCAGGAAGGCGTGATCGGTCGTCGGCGCGAGCATCCGGCGTGCGGTTGGCGCATCCATGAAGATGAGTTCAGCGTCTGGCTTGGGCAATACTCCCCAGCGCGCAGAGATGCTGCCGTTCCTGAAATGAAGTTGTCTCGCGAGACTGTTGTCCCGCAGTCGCAACTGGATCACCCAGTTTCCTGACGCGAGGTGTTCGCGCATGCTGGGAAACTTGCGTGCAGCGATCCGCAGGGCGGTCGGCATCAGCCAAAGTATGAATACAAGAAGGTACCGTTGCATGTGAGTCTGGATCCTGAGCTGAAATAC
Organism: Paraburkholderia sp. GAS42; assembly: GCF_050436565.1. Taxonomy (NCBI): domain Bacteria; kingdom Pseudomonadati; phylum Pseudomonadota; class Betaproteobacteria; order Burkholderiales; family Burkholderiaceae; genus Paraburkholderia; species Paraburkholderia sp. GAS42. Next base: position 501,821 of record NZ_JBNDML010000003.1, read on the forward strand.
GCTATCTGCGTCGCGCAAGGCAACGACCCCGTCAAGCGGCGCATTCTGGGTCAGCGCCGCAAAACGGCCGCACGTCTGGCCACGTGTTGTATGATCTTTCTTGCGACGGATCATCTGCAAAAAGATAATTCCATCTCATATCGATTTATATCGAATGATGTGATTAAGGATGAACAAAGTCAAGAACTCCAGGGAATGCCCTGGTCCGCGCTTCTGTTAACTGCTTTTGTTTCGCCATACGGATTCATCCCTGAGTGGCGATCCTAACGTCAAGGAAAGAGCGAATGCCCAAATCGAACACCAATGCGGTCAAAGCGACCCGAAACGCTGCCGTGCCAGTGGTTGCCGAGGAGAAGCAACCCTTAGAGGTATTTGATGATCGTGGCAGAACCATTCCGTGGATGGCAAGAACGGTGCACAGGCTCTACGACGCCCAGGCCCAGAAGATTCTCGACCGGGAGAACATCGCCATTGCGTACTGGTACTACCTTCGGGTGCTGGCGGAACGTGGCGAGATCAACCAGCTTGAGTTGAGCAAGCGCGTGGGTATTGCGTCGACCACGGCAGTGCCTGCTCTCGACAACCTCGAAAAGCGTGGCCTCGTGCAAAGAACCCGCGATCCAAACGACAGACGAAAGTATTTCGTCACGCTGCAGGGTGAAGGCAAACGTCTCGTGGATGAGCTTTTGCCTGAGTTGACGGAGATGATCTCTGCATCACTCGACGGCATCACTCAACGGGATATGCGCGTTTTCTGGAAGGTCATGCATCAGATCGAAGCCAACCTGACCCAGATGTCCCAGGACGACACGATGGTGGATTGAATAACCCTTAAGCGGTGTGCCATTCCTTCATGTGTGGGTCCGCACATGTGTGGAGACTCTCCAATGCCATGGCCACTGCGACGCGATTTACGTTTTCGGTGTGCCAGTAGACAGAGACGGATCCGAAGCCCTCGAGTTGAATGGGCAAAATACGCAGCGCGTTCAATTGTTCGAATCGAAGGGCGGCCCGATGCGACGCGACGCCCACCAGTTCCGTGTTGTTCAGCAGCGTCAGATTGAGAATCGACGAGTTGGATTCGACGCAATGGCCTGGCTGCGTGCGTCCTTCCGCCGCCAGCGCCGCCTCCAGTGCAGTTCGCACAGGCGTGCCTTGCGGCCAGACGATCCACGAATAGGCGAGCACGTCGTCCCAGGTGAGCGTTGCATTTCCAGCGAGCGGGTGCTGCGGCCCTGCGACGAAGTTGATCGGCTCCGTGTAGAGCGTTTTCGTCTGCAACTGCGGATCGTCGTACTGCTGACCGGATCGTCCAACGACGATATCCAGTTCGCCGCACGCAAGCTGCGGCATCAGCTGGTTCATCGTGCTCTCCACGATCCGCACCTGCGCGCGGGGCATCCGCTCCAGAAGCCGGGCCACCGCGAGAGGCACGGTATCGGCCGCTGATACACCCGACGTTCCAATGCTCACGAGACCGCTGCCGCCTTCACGCATGGCCTGCATATCGTCGCGCGCGACATCGAGATGGGCTTCGATGCGGCGCGCGTGTTCGATCAGCGCCTCGCCATACGACGTAGGCCGCAAGCCGCGTGCGTGTCGCTCGAATAGCGGCAGGCCGACATCCTCCTCCAGCTCCTTGAGCCACTTCGATAACGCCGGTTGCGTGGTGTTGAGCACCGCCGCCGATTGACTCAAATTGCCTGTGCTCGCGAGGCTCAGCAGCACCTGCAGATGCCTCAGACGAAGGCGGTAAGTCCAGTCCATCGCCCAATCCTCCATGTCGATCGGAGTTAGCGCAGAGCGCCTGCTCTGGTCACATGCAACTTGTTGCCCACATTCCCGCTACGGCTGCCGGGATATATCCAAAAACGTATGGATTAGATGTTTTCGCAATTTTACGGGATATGACTGTGTCGCATATAAATCATGCATAGGGTCTACGAGCGCGACGCGTGATCAGCCGACGTACCCCACACGTGACAACGACAGGAGACGCGAATGACCAGCAACAATCCGGGCGCATCACGCGCAGCCTACTACGAGCAGATCGCGCGGCAGCGTATGGCGCCGCTGTGGGAATCGCTGCACAACCTCGTACCCAAAGCGCCGCAACCGAAAGCCCAGCCCGCCATCTGGAAATATGCGCAGGTGCGCGATCTGGTGATGCTGGCCGGTTCCGTGATCAGCGCCGAAGAGGCCGTCCGTCGTGTGCTGATACTCGAGAACCCAGGCTTGCCCGGTAAGTCGAGCATGACACCGAATCTGTACGCCGGACTGCAGCTGATCCTGCCTGGCGAGATCGCGCCGAGTCACCGGCATACGCAGTCGGCGCTGCGTTTCATCGTCGAAGGCAAGGGCGCGTGGACGGCCGTGAATGGCGAGCGCACGATCATGCATCCGGGCGACTTCATCATCACGCCGTCGTGGACGTGGCACGACCACGGGAACCCGTCGGTGGAAGACGGCGGCGAGCCCGTCGTGTGGCTCGACGGCCTCGATATTCCCCTCGTTGCCCAGATGGACGCCGGGTTTGCCGAAAACTACCCCGAGGCGACGCAGCCGCTTGCGCGCCCCGAGGGCGACAGCTTCGCGCGCTTTGGTCACAACATGGTGCCCGTGCGGCATCGCGTGTCCGATCCCACCTCGCCGATTTTCAGCTATCCGTATGAGCGCAGCCGCGAAGCGCTCGACGCGCTGTATCGGAACGGCGAACTCGACGAGTGGGACGGCGTGAAGCTGCGGTATGTGAACCCGACGACGGGCGGCTGGCCGATGCCAACCATCGCGACGTTCATGCAATACCTGCCCGCAGGCTTCAAGGGCCGTCCGTACCGCAGCACCGATGCGACCGTCTACTGCGTCGTCGAAGGCAAGGGCGCCGTGAAGATCGGCAATGACGAATTCACGTTCGAACCGCACGACGTGTTCGTCGCGCCGTCGTGGGCGCCCGTGCAACTGTCGGCGTCGGCGGAAAGTGTGCTGTTCAGCTATTCGGATCGCCCCGTGCTCGCCGCGCTGAATCTGCTGCGCGAAGAACGCGGCTGACCAGCCTGCTTTTTCAGCCGCGCATGCTGCACCTGCGTGTGTGCTCTCCTTTATCTATTGAGTCGAAATCATCATGACTTTTGTTTTCCCGCCCGAAGCACCCGTTGCCGTTCCCGTCGCCGGTAGCGACGCTCAATTCGCGGTGCGCCGCGTCTATTGCGTGGGCCGTAACTACGCGGCGCACGCGCGCGAAATGGGTTTCGATCCCGATCGTGAGCCGCCGTTCTTCTTCTGCAAGCCGGCCGACGCCGTGGTGCCTGTCGCGTATGGCGAGACGCTCGAACTGGTCTATCCGTCGCAGACGCAGAACTATCACTATGAAGCGGAACTCGTCGCGGTGATTGGCAAGGGCGGTTCGGATATTCCGGTTGAACAGGCGTTGGATTATGTCTGGGGCTACGCGGTCGGTCTCGACATGACGCGCCGCGACCTGCAGATGAAGATGCGCGAGATGGGCCGCCCGTGGGAAATCGGCAAGGCATTCGACCGTTCCGCGCCGATGGGCCCGATTCATCCGGTCAGGGCGGTAGGTCACTTCGAAAGCGGCGGTTTGTGGCTCACCGTCAATGGCGAGACGAAGCAGAAGAGCGATGTGTCGCATTTGATCTGGTCGGTCGCCGAAACCGTTTCAGATCTGTCGAAGTACTTCCGCCTCGAACCGGGTGATGTCATTTTCACAGGTACTCCCGAAGGCGTTGGCGCAGTGAAGACGGGCGACACGATGAGGGTCGGCGTCGAGCGTCTGGGGGAAGTGACGGTACGCGTGGCCTCACCTACGTAATTTGCATTGGACGGAGGTCTACTCGTGCAACTCCATAGCTTCTTCAACAGCTCGACGTCGTACCGCGTGCGCATTGCGCTCGCGCTCAAAGGTCTCGCGTACGACACGCTGCCCGTCAATATCCGTGTCGGCGAGCATCGCGCAGCGGATTACGTGGCGAACGTGAATCCATCCGCATCGGTGCCCGCGTTGATCGACGGCGTTTTCAAGCTCGGCCAGTCACTCGCGATCATCGACTATCTCGACCAGACCCATCCCGAGCCGCGCCTGATTCCGCTCGAACCAGCAGTGCGGGCGCGCGTACTCGAACTTTCGACGCTGATTGCCTGCGACATCCATCCCGTCAACAACGTGCGCGTGCTGCGCTATCTGGAAACGGAACTGAAGGTGACGCCGCAGCAAAAAACCGCGTGGTATCGACACTGGATCGCTCAAGGGATGGCGGCCGTCGAGCGCCTGCTCGAACGCAGCAACGAAGGCCCGTGGTGCTTCGGTGCGCAACCGACGCTCGCTGACGTGTCCCTTGTGCCGCAGATCGCCAACGCGCTGCGCATGGACTGCGATCTGGGCGCCTGTCCGCGCAGCCTCGCTGTGTATGAACACGCTTCGAAACATCCGGCATTCGCTGCAGCAGAGCCGCAGCGCCAGCCCGATTACGTTGCTTGATTGCATGGGACGGGAGCGCTTTTGCGTGGGACCGGAGTCAGTCCTGAAGCACTAACTCCGGATCGACATAAGCGTTAAAGCGCTCACTCCCGTCGACAAAGGAGACAGTCATGAGTGAGACAAACAAGGCGCGCCGCGTGCTCGTAATCGGCGGCGGTATTGGTGGACTGGCTGCTGCGCTGGCGCTCGCACGGCAGGGCATTCGCGTGCAGCTGCTCGAGCAGGCTCCCGAGATCCAGGAGATAGGCGCGGGCATCCAGCTGGCCGCGAATGCGTTCAACGCGCTCGATGCGTTGGGTGTCGGCGAGGCGGCGCGCGGCCGGGCCGTGTTCACCGACTACCTGAGCCTGAGGGACGCGCTCGACGCGAAGGAAATCGTGCGCATCGATGTCGGCGCGCCATATCGCGCGCGCTTTGGCAATCCGTATGCGGTGATTCATCGTGCGGATATCCATCTGTCGATTCTCGAAGCCGTCAAGGATCATCCGCTGATCCAGTTCCGCACGAACACGCAGGTCTGCGCCCTGGATCAGGATGCCAACGGCGTGACCGTCACCGATCAGCATGGCGAGCGCTACAGCGCGGACGCGGTGATTGGTTGCGATGGCGTGAAATCAGCGATACGCAGGGCGCTGATCGGTGACGCGCATCGCGTGACGGGGCATGTTGTGTATCGCGCAGTCGTCGATGTCGAGAACATGCCTGAGGACTTGCGAATCAATGCACCTGTCGTGTGGGCGGGTCCGCATTGTCACCTTGTGCATTATCCGCTGCGCGGCGGCCGGCAGTACAACCTGGTCGTCACGTTCCATAGCCGCGAAAAGGAGGAATGGGGCGTGCGCGAAGGCAGCAAGCAGGAAGTGCTGTCGTACTTCGAGGGCATCCATCCGCTGCCGCACCAGATGCTCGACCGGCCGACTTCATGGAAGCGCTGGGCCACGGCGGATCGCGATCCCGTGGAACGCTGGAGCGAGGGGCGCGCCACCGTGCTCGGCGACGCGGCGCACCCAATGACTCAGTACCTCGCGCAGGGTGCCTGTCAGGCGCTTGAAGACGCAGTCACGCTCGGCGCGGCCGTTGCCGCGACTGAAGGCGATTTCGAAGCGGCGTTCAAGCTGTACGAGTCGGTGCGCATTCCGCGCACGGCGCGCGTGCTCTACTCGGCGCGTGAAATGGGCCGCATCTATCATGCGAAGGGCGTCGAGCGTCTGGTGCGCAATTCGCTTTGGGTCGGCCGCACGCAGGAGCAGTTCTACGACGCGTTGGCGTGGTTGCATGGCTGGCGCGCCGAAGACTGTCTGAATGGCGCCGCCCAGGGATAACGGCACGGGTCGCCTTTGGCTGGTTATCCCAACTTGACGAGATTGAGCACCGGCAGCGGACCGCCCGGGATTTGAACCAGCCGGCCCCCGGCCTCGAGCAAACCCAGGTCGATGCCGAAGAAGCCGGGCTGCTCGATCAGTGCGCCCACTTTTTCTTTCGCATGTGCGTCGTCTCCCACGAAGAACTGGAGATAATCGAGTGAGAACGTGACGCCTTTCTCGCATAGCCCGGCTGTGCATCCAGGCCCCATGTGCGTCATTCGCACGCTGGCGTCCATGTAGCCACGAGCAATCTGTTTGCGCGGCTGTGCCCGTCTTACCCGAGATGGAGCAAGCTCGAGCAGGACGGGCAGGTACACATGTTCTTTTGCGCGCTCGCGTCCAGGGGAAAATAACAGCCCCGGGACGCGAACCTTACCCGGATTACGGGAAGGGGGTGTTGCAACGCTGCGAGCGCGCTTGCGCGCGGCTGTAGGCGCTGGCGTACAGGTGTCTGTACGCTACCGTGGCATCGGTTAGAAGAAGTGCATGATGCCGAAGTAGCCGCCTTGCTGGTTATGGCCCGGCAGAGGCTGGGAATCGGCCGTCTCAACAGGGAAAGCTGAGCTTTTGCCATTGAACATCGCTCCGAGGGTCAGGTAGAGGAATGTCCGTTTTGACAGGTTGTAGGTGGTGGCGATGGCACCGAGATTTCCCTCTCCGCCGCCATGATTGACGTTTCCGTGATACCAGCCGGCCTGCAAGGCGAGGGCAGGGGTAGCCTGATACGAGGCGCCTACCCAGACCTGCTGGCTGCGTGTGGCGGCGAAAGGATTAAACGAAGTGGCGACCGTGTCCTGTCCGGATGAGACCAGTTGCTGATAGCCGGTGTAGAACTTGAGTCCGCCTAACTGGTATGTGGCACCCGCCATATATTCTCGTGACGCCGTATACAGGTCTGAAAAATGCCCGTTGGCGTCATGGATTTCTTCATAAACTCCGTACGCGGCGAAGTTGGTCAGTGTGTACTGTGCGCTCACACTGAACTGGCGATTGCCACGGAAGTTGCCGGCCTGGTTGCCGAATCCGTCCTGGACCCGGAAGGAGAAGCCGGCCCAGGTAGGTGAATTGTAAGTGACGACATTTGATCGCGGACCCCACGCTCGCCCGAATGCGAAGTTGCCAACACCTATCCCCACCTGTTCCCCCAGTGGGTCAATGTACCAACCGGTTTCGTCGGTCAGACTCATCGCCTGTCCGAACCAGATACTTCCGTATTTATCGTCGGCCAAACCGACATACGCATCGCGGGTGAAGATCGTGTTAGGTGGAATCTGACCATTTCCGGAAGTAAAAAGGCTTTCGAGTTTGAAGACTGCATGCACGCCTCCTCCGAGGTCTTCATCGCCTTTAAGGCCAAACCAGCTGTATCCGTACTGGTTGCTGCCGAACCTGAAATTATTCTTCGACTGGCCGGTCGGCGTCGCGACGTTCGTGACGAAATCGAGCCCCGATGCGACGCGCCCATACAGGGTCACAGTGCTCTGCGCATAGGTGTTGCAGACGCCACACGCCATCAACGCAGTACATAAAGTGATCTTTCTCATTTCGTTATCCTTAGCATAAAAAAGAATCTCCAGGAATTTCCTTGTGACCTCTTTCGGGTCTATGCAATCAGCTTGCCAGGTCAGGCTTGCCGTTTTGACGCAACGTCGAACCGGCAGGACGAGTGGGCTTGAAGACCCTGCACCACTCAACGATCTTCTACTAGTTGCTTTTGCGAAAAGTTCTCGCGGCCGCTGGCAGATGGCGCACGGTGGTTGCGAGCAGGATTGCGCCCGCCTGCACGAGCAGTTGAACTGCGGGGCCTGAGCCGAGTGCCAGCACAAGCTGACCGAGCTGCGCCATGAAGAGCGCCGCTACAGCACTGGCGACAACACTGCCTTTGCCGCCGGTAAAGGGTGTGCCGCCAACCACTACTGCTGCGATGGCGGGGAGCAGGTAGTCATTTCCCGACGTTTGCGACGCGCTACCAATGAACCCGGCGAGAAGCATGCCGGCTGCAGAGAAGCACACCGCCGACGCCACATAAGCGCCAATCCTGTACTGCAGGACCCTTACCCCAGCGGCTTCTGCCGCGCGCGGATTGACACCCACAGCGACAAAACGGCGACCGATCGCGGTTTTCCGGGTGATGAACCACGCCGTCACCACGAAAGCAAAGGCGAACAGTACATTAGCGGGCAAGCCAATAAACTGGGCGTGTGAGATGGTCTGCATGATGACCGGGACGTTGACCGGAACATTGCCGGTCAACGAACGGACGCCGCCAACAAGAAGCGCGTTGACTGCCAACGTCGCAACCAGGGGTGTAATCGCAAACCTCGAGACCAATGTTCCATTAACGATTCCGACAATCGCACCCACGCACACGGTGAAGACCACTGCAAGGCCGACGGATTCGAGACCAAATCCGGTGCGGGCCATCACCACGCCCGCAAGCGAGACCATCCCGATGGCTGACATGTCGAGGCCCCGCTGCTGGATGACCAGAGTCTGGCCCGTCGCGACAATGGCCAGGATGCCCGCAAACGGAAGCATGGCCAGGATGGAACCACGGGTCACGGTCCCCGGTGCGACCACCGAACTGACGGAGAAGAGAAGAATCAGTCCAATCCAGATCCACCAGTAATCACCGAACACTGGAATCCGACCGGACTTCGACTTCGAAGAGGATGACCGCAGCAGGTCCGATACCCTATTTGCCCGATTGCTTACGACGTGTCTCATTTCGCCACCGCCATTTCTCTGCTCTTGGAATAGAGGGCGACAGACGCGAGGATCATCCCGCCCAACAGATACGATTGCCACGAATCTCCAATGTCCAGGAATGAGGTGACCACATTGACCTGGATGATGAGGAGGGCGCCAAGGAGGGAGCCGACAAAGGACCCGCGTCCGCCGAACAGACTGGCCCCGCCGATGACGACGGCGGCAATGCTCGCGAGTGTGTAGTTGATGCCCGCGCCCGGGTCGCCTGAACCGACCTGTGCCATCATCGGCACGGCGGCAACGCCGGCAAGGAGCGAGCAACCCACGTACGCAGTAAGTAACGTCAGATGTGGACGCACACCCGCCATACGGGCTGCTTCAATCCGCGAGCCCACGCCGCGAAACGTGAGACCAAGCCGGGTCTTGAAGAGAGCGAACTCGAGCGCGATCGCGAGAACGACAGCGAAGATTGCGATAATCGGCACAAAGCCGGCCTGCGTACCGATTACCTCGACCACCGAATCTGCGATCAATCCGCCTGGAACGGGGCGTAACAGGAGGGACGCCGCCTGCAAAGCCATGTAGGTGGCTAGCGTTGCGACCATTGGATGTAGTCGGAAGGGGTCGACCAGTATCCAGTTCACTAACCCGACTGCAACTGCGACCAGGAAGACAATCGCCCATCCCGACAACTGGTGTCCCAATGAGGCTCCGTCGTTCAGGAAAAACGACTGCATGACGACCATCAGCCCCATCAGTGGTCCAACAGATAGATCGATACCTCCAACGAGCATGAGCGCTTGCTGCCCGTATGCGACGATGGCCAATGTCGCCACGAGCGCTAGCACCCCACTCAGGTTGCGCGCGGACAGATAGGTTTCGTTGACGTGCGTTGCATAGATGCCGAGTGCACAGACTGCCAGTGCGAGCATGACGAGGGGCGCCCAGTCTCCCGATGCCCACTTCCAGAATCCAGGGATGCTTGCCGAACCTCTCTCGCGCTCCGTGGTCGCAGTCAGCACCGCGGACGTGATGTTATTTTCGTTGACAGCAGCGTCGCGCAGTTCCTTGACGATATGCCCGCGAGAGAAGATCAACACACGGTCACACAGGCCGGCCACCTCGAGCGCATCTGACGAGACCACGATAACGGCGGTGCCGGCTGCAGCAGCCTGGCGGAGCACTTTGTAGATCTCCATCCGCGCGCCAATGTCCACACCCTGCGTTGGCTCGTCGACGAGCAGAACCTCGGGATTGCTCGCTAGAACACTGGCCAGCACCAGCTTCTGCTGATTGCCTCCCGACAAAGAGCGAATTGGCGTCTCAACAGACGGTGTTTTGACCGCGAAACCTGCTACTGCCAGTTTGGTGCGTCTCGCTTCGCTTTTCTGACTGATCCAGCCACGAATGGAATCGAACGGAAGACTGCGGAGTGAGAAATTCTCACGTACGGATAATTCACCGAAGATGGCATCCCGATGGCGGTCACCAGGGAGGTAGCGGATGCCCGAGGTGGCGGCAGCCTGAGACGTCTGAATTCTCGCTGGCTTTCCGTTGACGGTGACGCCGCCGCGGCTTCGGGCAAGACCCGCGAGGGCGCGGATGAACTCGCGCTGTCCGTTGCCGTCTATCCCTGCCAGGCCCACGATTTCCCCTTTCCTTATCTGCACCGATACGTCAGTGAAGCCAGTTCCGCGAAGCGATATAACATCGAGGACCACCCCGGCACGGTCGTTTCCGACTTTCGCGGGGAACTCGCGGTCAAGCGCTCCGCCGACGATGAGTTCGACGATCTGTTGTTCGCTGAGCCTGGCAGCGTCATACGTGCCTTGTCCTTGCCCGTCGCGCAGAACGGTAAGGCGGTTGGCAATCTTCTGCACTTCGCGAATGCGGTGTGAGATATAGACGACCGAGCAACCCGAGGCCGCCACTTTGCGGATATGCGCAAATAGACGGTCGACGTCTTCCGCCAGTAGATGCTCGGTGGGCTCGTCGAGGACGAGAACTTTCGGGTTGGCAGCGAGAGCCTTCACGATCTCGACGATAAAGCGCTGTTCTGGATTCAGGCTCAAAACCCGCTCGTTTGCGTCAATCGCGACGTCGCCACTCCACTGTCGCAGGAGCTGTTGTGTCCATTGTGCTGTGTTCATCAGAGAAGGGCGTTGTTCGGCCGGCACGCCGAGATAGAGATTCTCTGCAACAGTCAGATCTGGCATGAGAGCCGGTTCCTGTCGCACGATCGCCAGGCCGAGCCGTCGCGCCGCGTCGGTGTCGCCTTTGGTTTCTACGCCGTTGATAACGACGCGCCCTTTTTCGGGGACGAGTGCGCCGGACGCAACCGCCATGAGCGTGGACTTACCTGCGCCGTTCTCGCCGACGAGTCCATGTACTTCGCCCGCGAGCACCGAGAACGTGACGTTATCAAGTGCCCGTACACCGGGGAAGACTTTTGTGACACCGTCGATCTGAAGCAGAGTGTTCTGGTCGTTCATAATTCGTCTCGAGCGTTACTGCTCAAACACTGCCTTGAGCTTTTCAGGGGGGAGGGCGGAGGACAGGTCGGCATCAGGCGGCGCGCCAGGGTCGCACTTGGGATCAAGGCCCTTGGCGCTGTCGGCGTACGCGAAAGGAAGTATTGAGGGCGATTCGTTGTCAGTCGTACCCTGGTAGCTGGCGACTCCATGCCGCACTGCGAAGCGCACGTAAGTTGTCGTGCCGTCGAGCGTGTAGTAAGGAAATGCTGCGCCCGACTTCCTGGCCGACAGGTAGTGACAGTTCAGCTCGTTATCGCTTGCGATGGTTACGATGGCGGGGACCGGGAGGTGTGCCTGCTCGAATGCTTTCGCTGCTGCGAGCGCGGTCACTCCATAGTCTGTAACGATCGCGTCTATGTGCGGGTACTGCGCGATAAGGCCCGCGGTGGCTTTCTGCGCATCCACCGGATTCCAGTTCGTAACGATAAATTGCTCGTTTAACAGCTTCAGGTTCGGATATTTCTTGAGGCCGCCCTTCAGACCGTCCATGAAGTTCTGGGATCCGGCGGCGCCAGGCGAGCCGCCCATGAACACGACGTTGCCTTTCTTGAGGGTTGTTCCAAGCCAGTCGGCCCAAAGCACACCAATCTGCTTGGTGTCCCCGACGACGTTGACGACATAGTCGCGTCCGTCCACCCCGGATATCTGTGCCGAGTACGGTACGACCGATACACCCGCTTTCATGGCCGCACGCATGGCCGGGAGTTGCACGGCGCCAAAATCCGGAAGCATGATCAGCACATTGACGCCTTGCGCGACCATGCTGTTAATGTCGGAATTCGCCTTTTGCGGATCGCCGTTGGCGTTGCTGTAGATGATCCGCTTGACGTTCTTGCAGCGGCTGAGTTCGTCCTTGACTTCGGCCAGACCCGTCTTGCGCCAGGTGTTGCCACCGTATCCATCGGACACGCCGACGATCATCGGCTTCGACCCGCAAAGGGGCGTTATATCGCCTTGGCGGTTCGTTAGTGAATCGCCTGCCGCGTGTGCGGCAGTACTAATCAGGCCTGCCGAGATGAGCAGTGCAATGCTGCGGAGCGGAAGCGGAACAAATAGCCCGAGCGGACGGTATCCTCGGTCCTGCTTGCCTGTGTGGTCTGTACAGACCTCCTGCCCGGCAGGTGACTCGCCTTCCGCAATGAACTGGTTCTGCATTTTTGGCGCCGCAGCTTGCCAAACTCGAAACTTATCGAACATGACGATCCTCAAGGTAGGTAATGATCCGGATTCGAAAATGCGTTGAGGCACATCTCGAACCCAATAGCACTCTTTTGAACACTGGCCTCGCTATTGGATAAAGCTCGCACGAGAACAGACGATGACGAGTTGTGCCATCGCGCAAACCGGAACAGGTTGCTCACATCCCGGCATAAATCCGAGGCGTGAAGTTAGAAATCCTATGTTATGTATTCAGTGAAATCTTCGTTCAGATCTTGTTGGGCATGTCAGAAAGCGCGTGTCCCGTATCCAATGCTCGTCTTACTAAGTTGATATGGAATCATGCTATGCAAGATCGATTTATATCGAATAATGTGTTTCGGGATGAACAAAGTCAAGAACCCTAGGGAATGTCCCTAGCGGAGGGTATTGAGGTGGTTCGGTCTGCGCTGAGGAAAGCCAGGCAGCCGTTTCCGCATGCGAAAGGAGGCAACGTGTCGCGTCTGGACTGTTGTCCGCCACGCAACGGTGAATCGGTGGAGTGGGTACTTACCCCAGGAGTTTCTTTCTCTTAGACTATTTTCAGCCGTGGCAGAAAAGTTGCTTCGTCACGCCACTCACACAATCCTTGAGGTACATGATCATGAAGTCGTTCACTAAGGCGGTCCTTATCGCGGCCCTAATCGCGGCGGCACCCGTTGCGTCGTTCGCGCAGTCCAATCAGTCGCTCAGCCGTGCACAGGTACGTGACGAACTCTCTCGGATCGAGAGTGCTGGCTATAACCCGCGCGACGGGATTCACTACCCGGAAAACATCCAGGCTGCTGAATCAAAAGTCGCAGCACAGAATGCCGCAGCGCAAGGTGACGTGTCGGGCTACGGTGGTGCAACCGGCGGGACCTCTCATTCAGGTCACTCGCAGGGCCTGTAACGCCTGGCTATATCGTGAACTGCGGCAGCCAGGCCGCAGTTCACTGTGCTTCGCCGCGCGCTGATCGAGGCCAGCGCGTCACGCAAGCCAGCGCCAGTCAGCTAGTCTACGATCGTGCCGTCATTAGACTTCTCCGTGAGGTTTTGCGCGATCTGATGCATAACCTTCCAGAAGATGCACTTCTCCTCGGGTGCTACCCCATCAAAGGAGCCGGAAATCATGTGCACGATCTCCGGCATCAGTTCATCAACCAGACGTCTGCCGTCGTCAGTGAGGCTGACGTAGTACTTGCGTCGGTCCTTCGGATCGCGAGTTCTCGTTAATAAGCCGCGCTTTTCCATGCTGTCCAAAGCAGGCACAGCAGTGGTCGAGGCGATCCCCACGCGTTTGCTCAGTTCCAGTTGATTCAGTTCACCGCGTTGGGCCAGCACCCGCAGGTAGTACCAATGCGCGATGGAGACTTTCTCCCTGTCGAGGATCCTCTGCGCTTCGACGTTATACAACCGATGCAGTGTTCGGGTCATCCACGGAACAGTTCTGCCGCGATCGTCGAAGATCTCCCGCGGTTCCTTTTCCGCTGGGTCGCAAGGCGACTCGATCGTATCCAGGGCGATATCGATTGCGGTGGGGTAGCGCTTAGCCATTCGCTCATTCCTCGACAGATAGATGTGAACCGGCTACGCGCCGGGTCGCCGCGGAAAAATCAGTCATAGCGTCTTTCCAGGGGATTCCCTGGTGCCCTTGACTTTATTAATTCCGAAACGCATCATTCGATGTAAATCGATCGTGCACGGAATCATCTTAGCACAAATGATTCGATTGGGAGGGCGGTAGGCTTTCGTGAGTCTATGGCTTTGTTGTTTGATGAGGCACCAGCCCCGTCGGAACGTTCGATGCCTGTCTGATTGCCGTTGGTTCAGAAAAATTCGAACCCTTACTTCACTACTTACGTCGAGGATCATCATCATGGAAAAACTTCCACTTTGGGAAGCCGCCAAGCGCGAAATGGAGGAGTACCAGTTCCTCGCTGGACCTGAACTGCAGCCCAAATGGGACGTTCCAGAAAAAATCGCAATCAACGCGGCTGTGTCTGGCCGCTTTGAAACGAGCACGTCATTTGAGGAATACGTGGATGCAGCGTCAAGCGTGATCGAGGCCGGTGCATGTGGCGTTCACATCGACTTTTCATGGATGACCGACGCACAGGGTCGACGCCTTGACCGGGACATTCCTCCGGTCGAAGCCTATTCTGCCGTTCTCGAGCCGCTCAGGGCGCGCTTTGGCAACGACTTTGTTCCGAACCTGAATGTGCTCCACGGAACGACCTTCGACATGTGCATGAGTCCAGCGCGCGCCGGATTGACTGAGGTAGCGCCATGTGCTCCAGGTCACCCGGAGGCCTTCATGGTGCCGGCAATTGAGGCGCTCGAGGCCGCCGGCGTCAAGCCGGAGCTGGCAATCCATAGCTCCGGAGAAATTGAACTTGCGAAGCGCAAGCTCATTGATACAGGCATTCTCAAGAAACCGTACAACTGGCTGATTCTGTACGGGCTGCCATTCAACGTTGGCCGCACTCTGGTTTCGGGCACCTGGGTCAGCAATGCTCGGGACATGGCCCAACACATGTTCCTGATGGTCGACCAGATTCGCCAGATTGATCCAACCTCAGTAATCAGTGTCTGTGCGGCGGGACGCGCCAGTCTGTACATGACGACGCTTGCCACGATGATGGGCTTGCACATCCGGATCGGGACGGAAGATACACCCTGGAAGTACCCTAACAGCGACGAGCGTCTCAAGGACAACCTCGAAATGTTCGGCATGGCGCGTGACATCGCAGGCCTTCTCGGACGCACTCCGGCAACTGCGAATGAGTACCGGGCGCTCGTTGGAAAGCCAACGCGCCAGTAACGTGTGGCTGCTGTGGCGCTGTGAGAGCGGCGCCATTCATAAAGAGCGGTTGTTCGACGTTGACGATGAAATGCAATGCCAGGAATCCTGGCAATACGGTTGGCGATCGGATTCTGTGGCTGTTGCAAGTCTGAATAATTATTCTTCAGGCCCTGGCGTGCTCGACGCGTGCCTGGACGCTCCATGGGCCACGCCGACTGTGAGCGTTCTATAACCGAGGAGAGTGGACAAATGAGTGATCAGACAAATGGCGGAGAGCCTCCTGTGCAACTGTGGACCCGGGATGGGTTTATGGGCGCAATTTCTGTCGTTACCCGGTCGACATACGCGCCAGATTACCTTTCTGTGGAGGGTCCGCATGCACCGCGACGGGCGGTCCTTGACAAGTTGATACCAGACGATCGGGACAATGCGGATGCTCTTCCGACCACCGTGGCGACGTCCAGGCTGGGCGTCAAGTTGCTTGTGTCCGGCCGGCGCAAGCCGATGCCGTACGTGATTCGAAATGTCGAGGCGGACGAAATCCATTTCATCCAGTCGGGCAATGTCAAATTCGAAACGGACGTTGGCTGTATCACGGCTGACGAAGGCGACTTTGTTTGCATTCCGCGCGCGATAGCGTATCGATACGCACCGACGGGCGATGCCATGCGCAGCATCATCGTCGAGAGCCCATCGGCATTGAAACTTTCACCTCCGGCGCCTACAGGAATGGTCAACGTCGCGCGGGACGTGAAGTATGCCAGGGTTGCTCCCGACATCCCCGTGGGCGGTCCGACGAAACTGGTGCTGAAGACCATTGACGGAGAGAACACGGTGTTCACGATGCCGCATGATCCGCTCTCGCTCGGCATGCAACTGTCCGAGTCAGTTCCGGTGTGGAAACTCAACCTGAACAAGATTCAGGTTCTCACCTACCTGCCTGATGGCGGACCTCCAAGTCAGTTTTTGTCATCCACCGCGGGTGATGTTCTGATGTTCAACCTCAGTTCACGTATCTCGAATCGACCGCCGATTCATATCAATGCGGACTTCGATGAGGTGATCTGTTATGTGCGTGGTCCGGGTGTCTGGGGAGGGTGCTCGGAGCCAGGAACGTTGACCTGGGTGCCAAAAGGTGTGATTCACCATGGACCTTCCGAGAACGTTCCGGATACCTATCAGGCGTGGTTGCTCGAAACGCGTGCAACGCTTCGTTGGACGCCGGATGCGATTGCGGCATCACAGTTGATGGAAACGGGCGAATACGGACCGCATCCGAGCGAGCTTCACCGTTCGTAGCGCAACACTAACCATCTTGCATGGGGCTGGAGCAAGTGCTCTGCATGGGACAGGAGTAAAGCGCTAAGGCGCGAACTCTGGTCGACAGCTAGAGCGCTAGATCCGGCCGGCACAGGAGACATAAAGTGGATTCGAGGATTCAACAGTTTCTAGACGAGGCGGAAATCAAGCGCGTCCATATCCGCTACTGCCGTGGCATCGACCGGATGGACTGGGACCTTGTGCGGTCTTGCTATCACCCGGATGCAGTTGATCGGCACGGGGCCTATAACGGCGGCGTGGAAGGCTTCATTGAATGGGCTGCAGAACTGCTGCCGAAATTTGAGTGCACGCAGCACTTTACCGGCAATCAGTACGTGCAGGTAGATGGCGATGTGGCTTACGCGGAGCATTACGCGCAGGCATCGCACAGGACAAAACCCGTCGACGGCGAGATGGCGATGGACTGGGTTGTGAATGTCCGGTATGTGGACCGGATGGAACGACGAAACGGGGAGTGGCGCATTGCCGACCGGGTTGTCGTACTGGATTCCCAGCGTTCGGACCCGGTCCCCGCCGAGTCGGCGCCGTTGGAGAACTCGAACGTTGGGCGGCGCGGTAAGGATGATCCGTCGTACACGAATGGGCTTGTATAAGCGGTTCCTGGCGGTCTCTGATGGTCAGTATGGAAGTCACTCAATGGTTTCGAGGAAGCAATGGAAAATCGTTTTCGTGTGGGCATCGTCGGTTTGAGCGCTGAGCGGGGCTGGGCCACTACCGCCCATATTCCTGCCTTGCGCGGCTTGCCTGATGTGTTTGAGCTTGCCGGTGTGGCTAACACCAGTCTCGCGAGTGCGCGGGCCGCCGCCGCCGCTTTTGACATTCCACGCGCCTTCGAGAACGTGGCGGAGCTCGTTGCGTCTCCAGACATTGATGTCGTGGTCGTAACGGTAAAGGTTCCATACCATAAGGAAGTGGTCGCGGCAGCGCTTAAGTCCGGAAAAACGGTCTATTGTGAATGGCCGCTTGGAAATGGACTTGCCGAAGCCACTGAACTCGCTCGTCTCGCCAATGAAACGAAGGCGCTGGCCGTTATTGGAACTCAAGCGATTGCGTCACCTGAAGTGGAATTCATTCGCAAGCTCGTTGCCGAGGGGTACGTAGGGGACGTATTGTCGTCGACTTACATCGGCGCCGGGGTCAGCTGGGGCGAACACATATCGCGCGGTGACGCTTATGCTATGGATTCAAGAAACGGCGCAACCCTGCTTTCGGTCATTGGTGGACATGCCATTGCGGCGGCGCAAAGTGTACTGGGGCCTATCCGCGAGATCGATGCCATATTGTCGCGCCGTCGGCAAACAGTGAGCATCGTAGAAACGGGAGAGAGCCTCCCGATGAAAACTCCCGATCATGTAATGATCAACGCAGTGCTTCAGTCTGGCGCGCCTCTGTCTTTGCAACTTCGCGGTGGCTTGCCGCGCGGAACCCGATTGCTTTGGGAGATCAATGGAACCGAAGGGGACCTGCGGATCACCGCAGCGGTTGAACAGGCTCCTGTGGTGAACATCTCGCCACTGCGCGTGGAAGCGGGCCGTCGAGGCGAGGACGGGTACATTGAGCTCGAGATACCTCAAACGTATTACTTCGGTCTTGAGGATGCGATAGCGGCTCGAAACGTGGCAGGGATATACCGGTTAATGGCTGACGATCTGCGTCTTGGAACCCACACGGCTCCCAGTTTCAATGACGCGCTCGTACTTCACAAGGTTCTCGCCGCGATTGAAGAGTCTGATCAGACTGGTCGGCGGGTACGAGTCGACTGATCAACGCATGGGCCGCTTTTCTGGCGAGGGCTTCCCGGCGAAATCTGCGTTACGCGCCGCAGGTTGGCATGCTGCGCGGGCCTCGTGTGCCAGTTCTGATCGTCAATCAGCGTGGTAGACATGGCCAGTACGCCCCTTCCTGATTGGCAGCAGCCATCCTGGTAGGTGTTCTGCCTGGGACCAGGTGTCTGGCTGAACGCGTGGACGCCGGGCATGCCGCATGAACGCATCGAGGCTGGTTCGCTGGAATGCACAAGTCCGGGCGGCCGCTCTAGTGCTGCCGGTTCAGACCTTCGAATCCTGTAACGAGTGCGTCGAGAAAGTGACGGACGGCTGGAACCATGCCTCGGCGTGTTGGGAAGAGCGCATGTACAAGCCCGGGCGTTGTAGCCAGACCCGGCAGCAGGTGCTGCAGGCGACCGGCCTGAATATCGGCCTCAACCAGCTCCCTGGGTAGCAACGTCGTGCCGACACCCGCTATCGCTGCAACCCGAAGGCTGGCGAGGTCATCGGTCGCAAGGCGCGGCTGATGCACCCATGATGTCACTTGCCCGTCAACGTCGACCAGGTTCCAGACGAATCGCTCGCTGCTGCTGGCCATGGAGAGGGTAGGCCATTCCTTCACGGATTCGATCGAGGCGGGCGCCGGATGGCGCGCCATCAATTCGGGACTTGCAACCAGAATGTGGATCGATTGGCCCAACTGGCGGACGGCAAGATCAGTGTTTTCCAACGGCGGAAGTCTGACCCGGATGGCAAAGTCCAGGCCTTCTTCGACGACATCCACGCGGCGGTTGGTTGCATCAAGCAGAACCTGTACATCGGGGTTGTCCTGAACGTATCGCGCGATGATCGTGGAGATGCCGCACTCCAGTAACGCCACGGGGCAGCTGATCCGGACAGTGCCCTGGGGCCTGGATTGCGTCCGGTCCACGATGTCTTTGGCTGCCTTTGCCTCCGCCACCAGCGCAAGGCAATGCTGGTGAAACTGCCGTCCGGTTTCCGTCAAAGACAGGCTGCGGCTGGTCCGGTTGAGCAGACGGACGCCAAGTTCTTCTTCGAGGGCGCGAACGCGCCGGCTCAGTTTCGACGTCTGCAGGCCGAGGCTGCGAGCGGCCGCCGTATAGCTTCCATACTCGACCACCGCTGCGAAGAGCCGAAGATCGTTAAGGTCAGTGATTGCGTTCATGGGCAGACTTTCGCTCCTTCTGATCATTCTAATTACAGCAACGATGCATCTCAATTGCGGATCTATGCATGGGTTCGTTGCAAATATAGCATTCTACTCATCGCCTGCATCACCGTTTGGTTCAATCGATTGCAGGTGACAGGCGTCGCATTTTGCGGTCGCGCGAAACGGAGGCGGGGATGCTCACACACAGGCGTTGGCAATCGTTGGACAAGGCGGAACTCGGCTGGCTGCGCGCGAAACATCATTTCGTCGTCAGCGCTGACGGCAATCCCGCGCACGCCGCGTTGGGTCCCCTGATTGTCTGGAACGATGACGAGATCGCTGTTGGCAGCGGTTTTCCCATGCACGGACACCGTGATATGGAAATCATCACCTATGTGCGCCAGGGCCTGCTCGGGCATCGAGACACGTTGAGGTCCGAAGGAACGATCCGCGCAGGCGATGTCCAGGTCATGAGCGCCGGCACGGGCATACGCCATGCCGAGTTCAACCGGGGCGAGGTGCCGCTCAAGCTTTATCAGATCTGGCTTCGACCTCGTGAAGCCGGCGGAGAACCCGCATGGGATACCAGGCCGTTTCCGAAAAGCGACCGGTCTGGACGCTTTGTTGTCCTTGCCAGCGGCTTCGCCGGCGATGAAGGTGCGCTTCCTGTTCGCGCCGATGCGCGTGTGCTTGGCGCGATGCTAACGGCAGGCGAAAGTGTTCCACACGAGTTGAATCCGGCACGTCGCGCCTATCTCGTCGTGGCCTCGGGACGCATCGAAGTAAATGGTGAGGTCGTTGGGCCGCTAGACGGCGTCGCGATCACACATGTCGCTATAGCGCGGATTACGGCGCTTGAAGATTCCGAGCTGGTGATGGTGGACGCCGGCTAATTCCCTTTTTCGTATTCCACCTCCGCAAATTCATTTAAGGAGCTTGTCATGGAACGTTTCAAATTTCTGCCGCTATTCGGCCGCATTCTGATCGGTGCACCGTTTGTCATGAGCGGGCTGGGCAAACTGGCGGCGTACGGCGCGACGGTTGGCTATATCGCAGCCATGGGTCTACCCGTGCCACCACTCGCATTCATTGTTGCTGTGCTCACCGAACTGGGCGGCGGCCTGCTGCTACTGTCGGGCTACCGGGCCCGCGCCGTGTCACTGGCGATGGCAGTGTTCTGCGTGGTCACTGCGATTTTCTTTCACCACAACCTCGCAGATCAGAACCAGATGATTCACTTTCTCAAGAACGTGATGATGGCCGGTGGCCTCCTGCAGATCACCTGGTTCGGTGCCGGCGCGTTCAGCATGGACGCGCGCTCGCGGCGGGTAGCTCCGGGTGCTTCGGCTCTGAACGCGGGCTAGGAAAACGGACTCGTCGAGGTGATCGCTTGCCTTATCCGGTATGCGACCGCCTCGTCGCGAGGCTTCTCTGTTGTCGGAGTATTAGTGCGAGCCAACACCATGTCTTTCAAAACGATGCCTTCGCGCGTCTCGTCGCAAAGTGATGCAGAAGATGAAGCGCTGCGCGATGTGCAAACTACTGCACATCGCTCCGGTCCACTGCGGGGCCAGAAATCGATTGTAAAACGTACGACAGGCAGACAGCACGGTCCCGTAAAGCGGCTGGTCAGCCCGGGCGACTTGGGGGAATTCCTGAAACCCTTTGTATTTCTCGACTATTTCGATAGTTCGGTGGGTGCTGAAATGCGCTTTTCCATGCATCCCCATTCCGGCCTCGCCACGACGACCGTGTTGCTGGAAGGTGAAGTCGAATACGAAGACACCACTGGCGCATCAGGGATCATGCCAGCCGGCAGCGTCGAGTGGATGAATTCGGGTATCGGCGTTTGGCATGATGGCCGTGCCACCGGCAACGGACCGGCGCGCGGGTACCAGTTGTGGGTCGCGTTGCCACCTGAACTCGAACTGGGCGCACCCCATAGCGAGTATTTAGCTGCGAGCGAAATCCCTCGCGTCGGTCCAGCCCGCGTTATCCTGGGTCGCTATGGAAATGTCGAAAGCCCGGTATCTGCACCCCCTGGTATCAACTATCTGCTCGTGCAGCTTTCGGCGGGAGAGCAGTGGCACTACACGCTGCCGGCCGGTCATAACGTCGTTTGGATATGTATTCAACGTGGCGCACTGCACATCGGTGACGAACACGTCTCCGACGAGCTTGTTGTGTTTGGCGAGATAGAAGACGTTTTGGCATTCACTGCCGACGAAGATTCGGAGTTCGTCCTCGGCTCCGCGGCCGAACATCCGCACGATCTCGTGCTTGGCCATTACTCTGTTCATACGTCTTCAGAAGCGTTGCGTGCGGGGGAAACCAGGATAAAGGAGATTGGGGCACAGCTGCGTCGCATCGGTCGTATCGGCTAGTCTCTAAAAAGCGGTTTCGGCGCGTTTTCCAATACACGTGCTCTATCGGGAACACCTCATGCTAAACGTTCAAGTTAGTAACGCGGTAATTCCGGCCATCGGTTTCGGCACTTGCGGAATGGGTGCCGCCGACGTCTATCGACTGATTCCTGCTGCCCTTCGTGCCGGCTTCCGTCATATAGACACTGCGCAGATCTACCGTAACGAGGGCGAAATCGGCGAGTGCGTCGCCGGGTCCGGGATTGCAAGAAGCGAAGTGTTCCTGACGACCAAGGTCTGGGTAAGCAACTACTCTGAAAGACATTTCGAAGCGTCTGTCAACGAGAGTCTTCGAAAACTCAAAACAGACTATATCGATCTGCTCTTGCTGCACTGGGCCGAGGGCGTGTGGAAACGGTTTTCTCTTCTCTGAAGCCCAGATCACCGGCCCGGCCAATCAAGTTTGATAATTCCGGTCCGCGTTAACGTAA